>NZ_CP013232.1:4977536-5288632 GCF_001584145.1 Collimonas fungivorans
GCACCCGTGCCGATGCCGCACCCTGGCCGCCGTTGACGGCGAGGAATGCCTTGGTGACGGCGATCGAGATCTTGGACGGTTCAAAACCGACTACGGCGCCATTGCGGCGGATGATTCGGTAGTCGCCGAAACTGCTGGATACCTTGACGGGAGAGCCGCTGCCGGTGGATGGCTGAACACCAGCGATGTCAGCTGATGATTTAACGGAAATTTCTTGAGTAGATTGCACTGAGCCTCCCGAGACTGTGAAAGCAGGCGAAACAATTACGCCTGCTGTTATTAATTAGAACCTTGGAACCGTTGATGGTTCAGATACTGCTATTACTGCATCAGTCATTGCTGTATCGGCTGCCTGTCGGCAGGCGTTCGCGACCGATGCCCGAATCAAGATGAAAAAGAGAAAAACCAGCGTTAAAAGAATGGTTGACGAAGACCGGCAACAAACCCAGAGGCCGCTTAGCAGCCTGTCCGACACCTGCATTTATACTGACATGAGTACAAAAACAAAACACCACATAGGTGGACAGACCATGCAAGGCAAACCAAGGACGAAATACGAGAAAAGACACTACAAACACTACATATAGTTTTCTGGATTTGATTTTTACTAATTGTAGTACCTAGAACTCGCCGATGCAATCCAAAAGTAGGATCTTTTTTATATACAAAAACAGACTAATCAATTGACTTTTTTGTCTATGGCAGGAAAGTGCAGCGCAGGCTTGCCTGGCGTTTTTGGTGCATGCCCGGCTAAGGCTTGCTGGTATTGGGTCCAGTCAAAAAAAGGACCGGGATCGGTCTTTCTGCCGGGGGCAACATGCTCGTGTCCGGCCACCGCGGCGAGAGGGTAACGCAACTGCAAGGCGTGGGTCAATGCCGCCAGCGCACGATATTGCAGCGCGGAAAATTGTTCGAAATCGCTGCCTTCAAGCTCGATGCCGATGGAAAAATCATTGCAGCGCTCACGGCCTTCGAAACACGAAGCACCTGCGTGCCAGGCCCTGTCGTTGGCAGAGACAAACTGGACTACCCCGCCGTCGCGCAGTATCAGGAAATGGGAAGAAACCCTGAGCGGGCGCAGCTGTTCGAAATAAGGATGGGCGTCATAATCCAGGCGATTGCCGAACAGGTCGGCTATATAGGGGCCGCCAAACTGTCCCGGCGGCAGGCTGATGTTATGGATCACCAGCAGATCGGCGGTGTTGCCGTCCGGCCTGGCGTCGCAATTGGGGGAAGACTGGCGCACCACTTCATCGGGACGGCACCAGCCGTCTGCGCCGATTTCAAAACTTGGGGGAAGCGGTTTTTGCTGCTCCGTCATTGTTACCTGATCCTAATCTTGCTCGTGGATCGACAATCGCTGCATCCGGTAGCGCAGCTGGCGAAAACTGATGCCCAGCAGATCGGCGGCCTTGGTGCGGTTGAAATGCGTGCGCGTCAGCGCCTGCCGGATGACGTCGCGCTCGATATCGTCAAGATAGTCCGGCAACGATGACGGCAGTTCGCCGCCATTCAATTGTACCGCCGCGCCGGGCGCAGCCGACTCCAGGTTCGTCGCCATGGGCACGCCGGCAACCGCTGCGGCCTCGCTGTAGTGATCGGCCAAGTCAGGCATTTCCGCCGGCCGTCCCTGGCCGCCCTTCAGACCCAGATCCGCCACTTCGATGACGCCGTCGTTGGCAAACGCCAGCGCCCGCTCCAGGATATTTTCCAGTTCGCGCACATTGCCGGGAAACGCATAAGCGCACAGCGCCGACAACGCCGCCGGCGCCAGCGTCACCTGTTCCGCCTCCGGTGTAAACGTCGACAAGCGCGCCAGGATCGCGGCGACCAGCAGGCCGATGTCGTCCAGCCGCTCGCGCAGCGGCGGCAATTTTAATTCGATGACATTCAAACGATAGTACAAATCCTGGCGAAATCTACCTGATTCGACACACTCGGCCAGATTCTGGTGGGTGGCGCTGACCAGGCGCACATCTACCGCCTCCTCCACCGTCGCCCCAACCTTGCGCACGCGGCGCTCCTGGATCGCACGCAACAGCTTGACCTGCATCGCCAGCGGCAGGTCGGCGACCTCATCCAGCAGCAAGGTGCCGCCGTTGGCGGCCTGGAAAAAACCGTCGCGGTCGTCGGCGGCGCCGGTAAACGCGCCTTTGCGATAGCCAAAGAACTCCGCTTCCATCAAGGCTTCCGGGATGGCGCCGCAGTTGACGGCGACAAACGGCTTGTCGGCGCGCGGACTGAGCGCATGGATATCGCGCGCCGCCAGTTCCTTGCCGCTGCCGGACTCGCCGGTGATCGCCACCGGCGCCATGCTGCGCGCCAGGCGCACGATCTGCGTGCGTAATTCCTGCATGGCGGCAGACTGGCCGATGAGGCGCAACGCCGAGCTTGAGCCGGCGCGCAGCTTCGAGTCCGCCGCCGGACGCAGGTTCTCCACCGGCTTACCGACACGCAGAGCCGACTGCACCATCAGGCGCAGTTGGTCCAGCGCCACCGGTTTCGATAAATAATCGAAAGCGCCTGCTTTCAGCGCCATGACGGCATTGTCGGCGCTGCCATAAGCGGTGATCACGGCAATCGGTATGACCTTTTCGCCAGCGCTGACTTCGCGCACCAGCTCGATTCCGAGCCCGTCCGGCAGGCGCATGTCGGTCAGGACCAGCGCATATTCATTTTGCGCCAGATGGCTGCGCGCAGCGGACAGGCTGTCGGCGCTGTCGACATCCAGCCCCATCTTGACCAAGGCGATTTCCAGCAGTTCGCGCAGGTGCGCTTCGTCGTCAACAACCAGAATACGGGGTGAGCTCATGGCATTCGTCTTTTTCAGTCAGTTCTAATCAGCAGGAGACACAGGGTCATGGGCAGCAAACGCAATAACAAAACGACCACTCACATGGCTGGAATTCTGTCCTTGGACATCATGCCGGTATTCATAATCGAGCAACGCGCCGTTATTCAAGCATAACTCGCGCGCTAAAAACAAGCCCAGCCCGGTGCCCTTGCTGGAGGTGGTATAAAACGGCTCGAACAGGTGCGCCCGCACCGCCGGTGAAATCGGTTCGCCGTCGTCCTGCACATGCAGCTCCAGCCGCCCGGCGACGCTGGACATCACCTGCAAGCGCATCCCGCCCGGCTGGCCGCTGGCGTAACGCACTGCGTTCGACAGCAGGTTGGTCACGACTTCGCGCAGATGCAAGGGATCAAACCAGACGCTCTGCCGCTCCGCCGCGTCGATCTGCAAGTCAATCGCGGCCGGCGCCACCGCATGGGTCTGCCTGAAATCCCTGACGATATCCTGCAGCAAGGGCGCCAGCAAAATCGGTTCGAGTTGCCGTTGCGCCTTGCGCGACAGCTTCAGGATATCCTCAATCATGCGGTTCAGGCGCGCTACATTGTCTTCGATGATAGTCAGCAGGCGCGCCTCCGCCTCGTCAGTCGCCTCCTCCGCCAGCAAGGTCGCAGCATAGGAAATCGACGCCAGCGGGTTGCGCACCTCATGCGCGATGCTGGCGGTCAGGCGGCCCATGGCTGCCAGTTTCAGCTGCTGGGCCTGGTTCTCGATTTCACTGACATCCTGCAAAAAGATGACCGCACGGTACTCGCTCAGCTCGCGCATCCTGACCGCGGCAAAGCGCACTTTCAGATGCGCCGCCAGTTCGCGCCGGCCGCTCCAGTCGATGGCGGCGGCGTCCTGGCCAAGGTCATCGGTATGCTTGATGGTGACGAATACAGCCTCGCCTACTGCCGGCGAAACCGCGTGCGGCAGGTCGCCGGCCCGCGATTCCCAGGCAAACAAGGCATCCGTTATTGGCGCCAGCATCGCATAGTCGCTCAATTTGTGCTGCTGTTCCTCGTCCAGCAAGGATAAGGACAAACCCAGCATACGCTCCGCCGCCGGATTCGCCATGATCAGGGTGCCAAGCGGATCGACCACCAGCAAGCCATCGCCCATGTCCTTGATCGCGATGCGGTTGATATCCATTTGCACCCGCAGGTCCCTGCCGCGCTGGGTCGCCAGTTCCTCTTGCTTGATCAGCTTGTCGGCCAGCCGGTTGATCACCAGCACGGCAAAAAAGAAAGCGCCGCCATACAAACCGGCCTGCAGGGAGGAGGCATCCGGCGCCGACTGCAATATCTGATAACCGCTTTCCGCCAGCAGCACCATGGTCGCAATCGAGACAAACAACAGCGCCACCAGCAGCGGCGCCAGGATGGCTGCGCCGGCCAGGGGGAACAGATACAGGATCGCCAGGCCGCCCTTGGCGCCGCCGGCGCCTATATACAGGATGGACACCGCGATCATGTCCACCGTGATCGGCAGCACTATCTGCGCCATGTAATGGCGGTGGTAATAAGCGGTGACCAGCGTGAAGATGGCCGCGCACAGCAGGTAGACGCTGCAGGTCTGCGGATTGGTAAACAGCTGCGAGAACCAGGTTTCGTTTTTGCTCTGGGTGCTGAGGTAGGCCAGCATCACCATCGCCACCACGATCCGGGTCACGTTGAATGTCTGCAACGTACGCCAGAATGTATCCGGTTTACCGTTCATGGGAGTGAGGCTGGTGCTAATCATGCATGTCCTGTCTCACAATGGATCGTGCAGCCGCAAGCCGGGCGCTCTCAAGCGCCGGCTTCGACTGGAATGTGCGTAACGGCTCAAGTGGGCAGGGTTCAGGTCGAATGCAGGCGACGGTGTTCCGCACTGCAAAAAACCGCGCCGGAAGCATCGGCCAAGGCCTCCGACGCCGGGAAATGCATGCCGCAATGGGCGCAAGCGACTATGGCTTCAGCCTGCGGCGAATCGCCGGCGGCGGAAGCCGCGGCGCCACTGTTGAAGGTCGGCTCGCCTGGTGCCGGACGACTCTGGGTGAGGTTCTTTTTCAGGCGCTGCAGCCAGACGATTACAGCCAGGACGACAACAATCAAAATAATCAGTTTCATACTAATACCCGATGCAACACAACTTCAAGCACGAAGCGGCTCCCTACATACGCCAATAATAAAACGGCAAACCCGGTCAAGGTGAAACTGAGGGCAGTGCGGCCGCGCCAGCCCTGCCACCTGCGGCCCGCCAGCAGCAGCCCGAACAAGGCCCATGACAACATGGTGAAAATGGTCTTGTGATCCCATTTGAAAGCCTTGTTGAACAGCTCTTCGGAAAACACCACACCCGACAGCACCGTCAGCGTCAACAGGAAAAATCCGAAAGCAATCAGGCGAAACAGCAGTTTTTCCATGGTCAGCAAGGCCGGCAAGCGATCCAGCGCAACCCCGAACCAGCCGGCTTTCGCCGCGCCCGGCCGGGTATGCAGGCGCGACTCCTGCAATACCATCAGCACTGCGTGGAATGCGGCGATAGTCAGGGTGCTGTAGGCCAGGATGGAAATCACGATATGCCACAGGAACACCGGCGACTTGCCGTTCAGCGGCACCATGTTGCCCGGGAATATGGCCGGCAGAATCGCCGCCAGCGCCGCCATCGGCAGCACCAGGACCCGCAGGCCGTCCAAGGTATAGTTGCGGTTCTCCAGCCAGTAGGCCGCGACCGACACCCATAAGGTGGCCGACAGCATCATCGAAAACCCGACCCGCAGCTGTTCCGGCCCGACCACGTCGGACCACAGCACGCCGCCGTGCAGCACCCAGGCGGCGGCGACAACAATGGAAATGGTCTGGCGCCGGCTCGACGGCAAAAAGGTGCAGCCTATATATAGCAGCGCCACCAGAACGAAAAGATATGTTTGCATCGTGTAAGTTTACAACATGTGGCGTCTGCGCGGCGTGCTCAAACAGGGTGACTGGCCGGGCTGGCGAACCGGACCGCGATTTCTTGCATCTTGTACATCATCCGTGGCGATCCCCGACGCATGCCTCTATTCCCGGGTCAGCCTCGGCCGGCATCAGGTAAAATGGCTGTTTACATGCATTATCGTGGCCATTTAATGCGCGTCCGTGCATTGCAGACGCAAAAACCGGGCCACATTGACCCATCGCAGTTCTTCTGGAAACGCTGTTACCCATGCTCGACAATCTGACCCAACGCCTCGCCAAAGTCGTCAAAACCATGCGCGGCGAAGCGCGCCTTACCGAAACCAATACCGCCGACATGCTGCGCGAAGTGCGCCTGGCCTTGCTGGAAGCCGACGTCGCCTTGCCGGCGGTGCGCGAATTCATCGCCAACGTCAAGCAAAAAGCGCTGGGCGAAGAAGTGATTGCTTCGCTGACCCCGGGCCAGGCCCTGGTCGGCGTGGTGCAGCGCGAGCTGGCCTCGCTGATGGGCGCCGACCTCGGTCCTGAGGCGTCGCAGCTGAATTTCGCTACCCAGCCGCCGGCGATCATCCTGATGGCAGGCCTGCAGGGCGCGGGTAAAACCACCACCGTCGGCAAGCTGGCCAAATACCTGCGTGAACAAAAGAAGAAAAAAGTACTGACCGTTTCGGCCGACGTCTACCGTCCGGCCGCGATCGGCCAGTTGCAGACCGTGACTGCCCAGGTCGGTGCCGACTTCTTCCCCACCGCCACCACCGACAAGCCGGTCGAGATCGCGCTAGCCGCGCTCGACTACGCCAAGCGCCATTATCACGATGTCCTGATCATCGACACCGCCGGCCGGCTCGGCATCGACGAAGCGATGATGAAGGAAATCAGCGCCATCCATGCCGCCGTCAAGCCGATCGAAACCCTGTTCGTGGTCGACGCCATGCTCGGCCAAGACGCCATCAATACCGCCAAGGCCTTCAGCGACGCCCTGCCGCTGACCGGCATCGTGCTGACCAAACTGGACGGCGATGCGCGCGGCGGCGCCGCGCTGTCGGTCAGGCATATCACCGGCAAGCCGATCAAGTTCGCCGGCACCGCGGAAAAGCTGGACGGCCTGGAAGCCTTCGATCCGACCCGCATGGCCAACCGCATCCTCGGCATGGGCGACATCCTGGCCCTGGTCGAAGAAGCCCAGAAAGGCGTCGACGTCGCCGCCGCCAAGGACCTGGCGCACAAGATCAAGGGCGGCGGCAAATTCGACCTGAACGACTTCAAGGCGCAGCTCGGCCAGATGAAAAAAATGGGCGGCTTGTCCAACCTGATGGACAAATTGCCGGCCCAATTCCAGCAGGCGGCAGGCGGCGCCAATATGGACCAGGCGGAAAAACAGGTACGCCGGATGGAGGGCATCATCAACTCGATGACTGCCCAGGAACGGGCCAAGCCGGAGCTGATCAAGGCTTCGCGCAAACGCCGCATCGCCGTCGGCGCCGGCGTCCAGGTGCAGGAAGTCAACCGCATGCTGTCGCAATTTGACCAAATGCAGTCGATGATGAAAAAACTCAAAGGCGGCGGCATGATGAAAATGATGCGCGGCATGAAAGGCATGATGCCGGGCATGCGCTAAACACCGTATCGCCACGTCGCGCCACTCTCGCGATACCCTGAAAAGCCTTGCAAGTCATTGACTTGCAAGGCTTTTCGTCAATTTGCGACGTTTGTGGGAAGCCGCCGGCCGGCGGCGCCGGCCATTTGTTACCTTGCCCGGATTCCGGCAACCGGCCGCAAAAGCCCGCCAAGCGGGCGTTTCCCCCGCCATGCCGGACGTTCCGCTTCCGTATCAAATCCCGCACAAACCCGCAAAAAACGCTTGCATCGCCAGGAAAAGCGCAACACTATTAGCGATGCGTGCTTGACGCATTTTTTCACTATCCCTGAAGGAGGCTCAAAGATGGCCACAGCCAAAAAACCAGCAGTTGCAGCAAAGAAGCCAGCAGCGACCAAAGCAAAAGCAGCTCCGGTCAAAGCGGCAGCCAAGCCTGCAGTAAAAAAAGCCGACGCTCCGAAAGTAGCGCGCAAGCCTAACGCAGCATTCATGAAAGCATTGACGCCGTCAGCTGTCCTGGCTGCTGTCGTCGGCGCGACACCGCTGCCACGCACTGAAGTCACCAAGAAGGTTTGGGAATACATCAAGAAGCACAAGCTGCAGAATCCAGAAAACAAACGCAATATCATTGCGGATGAAAAACTGAAAGCTGTCTTTGGCGGCAAAAAAGAAGTGTCGATGTTTGAAATGACCAAACTCATTTCCGATCACTTGAAATAATGCTTAGGGCCTAGCTGGATTTTGTCCAACCCGCCGCCCTGAGTGCCAAACAAAAACGCCCGCATCACGCGGGCGTTTTTGTATCTGCAGAATCGGGTCGCCTCTAATCGAGCAGATCCGAGTAGTCGATTTCCGCATAACCAGCCAGTGTCTTCCACGGCAAGACCGGCGGCGCCGCGATCACGCTGACCGCGGTCTGGCGGCGCGCCAGACCGTGCGCATCGAACGACTCCACCAGCCGCGGATACTGGCCCTTGACGTCCCAGCTGACCCGCACTGTCAATTCCCCGCGCTTGCTTTCGTATAGCTGGACGCCGTCCTTGGCCGGACCGACGGCACGCATGTTTTTCAAGCTCTGCGGATCGCTCAGGTAAAACGTACTGCCCCAGTTGCCGTTGAAGCCGATGTTGCCGTAATACTGGGAGTCGACCTTGACGGTGCGGCGCTGGTGCCGCTCGATCAAACGCGCATCCAGCGAACCGTCGGCCTGGCGGCGCACCCACATCGGCGAGCTGCCGGCATCCGGATGGTTGTGCCCGCTGTGGTCGTGCTGATCGGCGGCGTCCGCGGTTCCGGCCGCAGTTCCAGCAACAGTCAGGCGCTCGGTCCATACCTGGTCGCTGCGCCGGTACAGGCGCTCGGTGAATGTCGTTTCGCGCTTGACGCCGTCACGTCCCAATACCATCGAATAGTGCTGCACCTGCAGGTTCTGGTCAGGCGCATTGACAGCCGCCAGCACCGCCGGCAGCGGCGACAGCAGGACCAGCGCGGCCATCAGCTTGCCGGCATTGCCTGCGATTTTTTTCAATAAAATCATTTTTCCACCAAAAGAATTGCCGCCATTATTGCGATGGCGGCATCGGTATTACTAAAAAAAGGATTACAAGCCAAGTGCGTTTTTCACTTTGCCAAACACCTTGATGTTTTCAAACGTGCCCTTGAAACTGTCGCTGCCGGCACCGGCCGAGAACAGCATCACGTCGCCGCCGCCGTGCGTCTCCGAACCAGGCGAACCGGCAAAACGCACGCCGACCTGCTGCAGGTAGTCATCGGCTTCGGTATCGACATTGGTCAGGTCGCCGTCTTCCGGGCGGCGCGGCGCGCTGCCGTTGCCGAACACCAGCGTGGTGTAGGGTTTGCCGTCGGCCGCCAGCGCCAGCTTGCCGTCGTAGTAGTTGGCGACCTTGCCCAGGATCGGATTGCCACGCTTCGGATAGCCATTGAAACCGATCGCATGATCGTGGTCGGCGGTAACCACTATCAATGTGTCTTTCAGGTCGACAAGTTCCAGCGCCTTCTTGATCGCGGCATCAAAAGCCAGGGTGTCTTCCAGCGCGCGTTTGGCGTTGGTGCCGTGCAAGGCATGGTCGATGCGGCCGCCTTCCACCATCAGGAAATAGCCTTTCGGATTCTTCTTGAGCACGCCGATGGCTTTTTCGGTCATCTCGGCCAGGCTCGGCTGGTTCAGGTTTTTCTTGACGCGGTCCAGTTCGTAATCCATGTCGCTGGCGCTGAACAAGCCCAGCAGTTTGCTGACACCGGCCGGATTGACGTTCTTCAGTTCGCTGCCGGAAGCGACGTAGGTATATCCCGCCGCCTTGAACATGCCCAGCGCATCGAGCTCATCGTTACGCTGGCTGCCCGCCGTGCTCTTCGGCAGGAAATGCCGCAAGCCGCCGCCCAGCAATACATCGACGCCATCCTTCAACGCCGTGTTGTAGCGCGCCGCGCCCGGCGTCGCCTGTTCGGTGATGGTGTTGTAAGCGTCGCGGTTGCAGACGTGGGAATAAGTCGTGGCCGGAGTCGCATGGCTGATGCGGGTGGTGCTGACGGCGCCGACCGCCTTGCCGGCGCCTTTGGCCAGTTCCAGCAAAGTCTGCACCGGCTGGCCGTTGCCGGCCACGCAGGTGGAATCCGCCTTGACTTGATACGGCTTGCCGTTGGCGTCGAAGGCATTGGTATCGGAAGACATGGAAATCACATCGTTCTTCATCTTGACGCCAGTCATGTACGCCGCCATCGATGGTGCGCTATCGGTGGTCTGGGCATCCAGCGAGAAGGTCTTGACGCGCGCAGTGCGGGTCAAGGTCTCCATGGTCAGGCGCCCTGCTTCGCCATGGCCGTAGATGCGCGCGGCGGTGACAGTCACCGGGCCCATGCCGTCGCCCAGGAAGAAGATGACGTTTTTCGCGGCCGCGGCGTCGGCCGCCATGACGTTCGCGGTGAAAAGTAAAGACAGCGGCGTCAACGCGCACAGTGCGGCGCATTGGTAGATCCGGCGCTGGAATTGCTTGCTAGCTGGTTTAATCATGGTCTGTACCTTTGTCTATCTTGGGCAAATTCGTTCGGTAAATTCGAAGCGGCATCACAGGCCGACAGCTTTTTTCACCAAGCCGAACACTTCGGTGTTGTCGAGCACGCCGCGGATATTCTCGGCCCCAGTCCCTGCGCACCGATGAAGACGTTGGTGCCGCCGTGGGTTTCGCCGCCGGCTTCGGTCGGGATCACCGACTCTTGCATGTAGTCCTTGTCAGCCACCTGCATGTCGGACAACGCGCCGCGCGTGGCCAGGTGGTTGGGGCCGTTGCCGAAACCGATCACGGTGTAAGGGTTGTTGTTGATATCGCGTTCAGGCTGGCCGGTAGCGACATTTTTCACCAGGCCGAGCACACCCGGCTCGCTGCTGGTGGTCTTGCCGGTGCGCTTGGCGTAGCCGTTCAGCAGGATCGAATGGTCATGGTCGGCAGTAACCACCACCAGGGTGTTTTTCAAACCCGGATCGACTAGCTGCATCTTGTCCAGCGCGACCTTGATCGCCTCATCGAAAGCAACGGTTTCCTGCAACGCGCGCCGCGCATTGGTGGCGTGCAAGGCATGGTCGATGCGGCCGCCCTCAACCATCAGGAAGAAGCCGGTCTTCTTGCTGTTCAGCAGGTCTATCGATTTGCCCGTCATCTGCGCCAGGCTCGGCTCCTTGGCGGCGTCGCGGTCCAGATCGTAAGTCATGTGGTCCTTGTGGAATAGGCCGACCACTTTTGGCGTTGCGGCGCCGATCTTGTCGAACTCGGCAAAGTTGCTGGCATAGGTATAGCCGGCCGCCTTGAATTCCGCCACCAGGTCGCGGCTGTCGCTGCGCTTGCTGTCGGCGTCGGCTTTCGGCAGGAAATGACGGCGGCCGCCGCCGAAAATGACGTCGACGCCATCGCTCAGCTTGCTGTTGAAGCCGGCGCCCTTCGGCGTCAATTGCGCGGCGATATTGTTTTCGCCGTCGCGGTGGCAGATATGCGAATAAGTCGCCGCCGGCGTCGCATGCGTGATCCGGGTGGTGGTCACGACGCCGGTGCTGTAACCCTTGGCCTTCATGATCTCCAGTAGAGTGTCGGCTGGCGTGCCGTTGCCGGCGGGGCAGGTGCTGTCGGCGCCGTTGACATAACTTTTGCCGCCGGCGTCGCGGGCGCTGGTATTGGCCGACATGGCAATCACTTCGTTGTTCGCCTTGACGCCGGTCATGTAGGCCGCCATCGACGGTGCGCTGTCGGTCACTTGGGCATCGTTGGAATAGGTAGTGACGAAACCGCTTTCCGGCAGGGTATCGATGGTCAGGTCGCCCTCTTCGCCCACTTTGTAGATGCGGGCGGCAGTCATGGTGGTGATGCCCATGCCGTCGCCCAGGAAGAAGATCACATTCTTGCCCGGCTTGACTTCAGGCCGCTCGACCGGCACCTCGACCAGCGGATTGCTGGAACCGCTACACCCCGCCAACACCATTGCTCCCGTGGCGGCGGCAATCAAAATACGTAATTTCATTCATCGCTCCGTGTTGTCAATCAGAAACATGCAATCATTTGTAATAATGTGTAACAACTGTAACCAGAAGTTATTACATGCTGATGACGAAAGAGCATGGATCTTCAGAAAATGGGAGGCACAACGGAAGGTTGACCCGTGCAATGCCGGGTCAACCAAAGGGAAGAAGGAGGAGCTATGAGCTTGCTGCGCGACCGTTGTTGGCCAAGGAAGTGTTACTTGCGTGCGGATACCGTATGGATCGGCAGGTCATCCTTGTATTCCCAGCGTTTCCACGCTGCCAGCACGGCGTTGGGATATTCGGGACGGCCGCGGCTGCCGTTGTAGCGGCCGAGCGCGAGGTACAGGTTGCCCTTTTCCATGTCGATATACATGCGCAGGATCGAACAGCCGTAACGCAGGTTGGTCTGCATGTTGAACAGCTTGCTGCGGTCGGCGTCGCCGATCACGCGGGTCCAGAACGGCATCACCTGCATGTAGCCATGGGCGCTGACGCTGGACAGCGCGTACTTGCGGAATGCCGATTCGACCTGGATCAGGCCCAGCACCATGCCGGGATCAAGGCCGGCGCGCTTGGCTTCATACCAGGCGGTTTCCAGGAATTCGATGCGCACCTGCGCATCCGGCAGCTTCTTCTTCAGGCGTTCCGACATTTCACCCAGCCAGTACAGGTACTGGATGCGCTGGTCGATTTCAGAGAACTGGGCTTTTGGGGGACGGGCGTCATTGATGGCGCGCGACAAAGCCAGGCGTACCGAATCCGCCAGCTCTTCTTCTTTTTGATTTCCGGCGTGCGCCATGCTGCAGAGCAGCAACAACATGGGCAACAAGCCAAGCCAACGAGACCAGCGCAATCGATACTCCCCAAAATACACTTTTATTTTGGGGAGAGTATACAAAGAAAACGGCGCAAAAAACCAATCCGCCGCAAATCTGTTGTTATTGGGAAACCAGGCGAGCCTTGATGAAGTCTGCCACCTCCGCCAGCGGTACCGTAGTTGCCTCGGTATCGCGCCGTCCCTGGTACTCCAGCTGGCCATCCTTGAGGCCGCGGTCGCCGATCACCACCCGATGCGGCACGCCGATCAGCTCCCAGTCGGCGAACATCGCGCCCGGGCGCTCGCCGCGGTCGTCCAGGATGACGTCGACGCCGGCAGCCAGCAAGCTGTCGTACAGCTTGTCGGTCTCGGCCTTGACCGCTTCGCTGCGGTCATAGCCCATAGGGCACAGGACTACTTCGAACGGGGCGATGGAGGTCGGCCAGATGATGCCCTTGTCGTCGAAATTCTGTTCAATCGCGGCGCCCAGGATGCGTGTGATGCCAATTCCATAACATCCCATCTGCAGCATCTGCGGCTTGCCGTTCTCGTCCAGGAAAGTCGCTTTCATCGATTCCGAATAGGCGGTGCCCAGCTGGAACACGTGGCCGACTTCAATCCCGCGCAAGATCGCCAGGGCGCCCTTGCCGTCCGGCGAAGGGTCGCCTTCCACCACATTGCGGATATCGAACACCATAGGCTCGGGCAAGTCGCGGCCCCAGTTGACGCCGGTGTAGTGGAAATCCACTTCGTTGGCGCCGCTGACGAAGTCATGCATGTTGGCGACAGTGACGTCCGCCACTACGGTAACCGGCTTCTTTGTATTGACCGGGCCAAGGTAGCCTGGCGGCGTGCCGAAGTACTCGACAATCTCCTGTTCGGTAGCAAAACGATAACCGGCCAGGCCGGGAATCTTGTTGGCCTTGATTTCGTTGAGCTCATGGTCGCCGCGCAGCATCAGCAGCCAGACCACCTTGCTTGCCGGCTCTTTGTCGGTTGCTTCTTTTTCAACAGTCAGGACGATCGACTTGATGGTTTGCGTCAAAGGCAGCTGCAGCAGCTCGGCTACCGCTTCGCATTTGGCCTTGCCCGGCGTCGCCGTCTTGGTCAACGCCTGGGTCGCCGCGCCGCGGGCCGGATACAAGGGCAGGGACTCGGCCGCTTCCATGTTGGCGGCGTAATCCGAGTTCGGGCAATACACGATGGCGTCTTCGCCGGTAGCGGCGATGACGTGGAATTCGTGCGAACCGGTACCGCCGATGGCGCCGTTGTCGGCCGCCACCGCCCTGAATTGCAGGCCAAAGCGGTTGAAAATCCGGACGTAGGCGTCGTACATGATCTGGTAGGACTGTTTCAGGCCATCCAGGTCGCGATCGAAGGAATAGGCGTCTTTCATCGTGAATTCGCGTCCGCGCATCAAACCGAAGCGTGGCCGGCGCTCATCGCGGAACTTGGTCTGGATATGGTAAAAATTCACCGGCAGCTTGCGGTAAGAGCGTAATTCAGTGCGAGCGATGTCAGTAATCACTTCTTCCGAAGTCGGCTGGATGATGAAGTCTCGGCCGTGACGGTCCTTGACGCGCATCAGTTCGGCGCCGTATTTCTGCCAGCGCCCGGTTTCCTGCCAGAGTTCGGCCGGCTGCACTACCGGCATCAGCAATTCCACCGCCCCGGAACGGTTCATCTCCTCGCGCACAATGCTCTCCACCTTGCGGATCACGCGCAAACCCATGGGCATGTAGGTGTAAATGCCGGAACTGATGCGTTTGATCATGCCGGCGCGCATCATCAGCTTGTGGCTGACGATTTCAGCGTCGGATGGAGCTTCTTTGAGCGTGGAGATAAAAAAACGGGAGGCGCGCATAACGATGAATTCTTTTTAAAAAGAGAGGGTTATAATCAACTCAATTTTAAAGGATTAGCTGGCTGATGCGCCTACTCTTTGCACAATTGATTGATGTTCTGGCCATTGTTGTCACTGGCAAGGGCAGATTGCGCGCCTAATCGGGCGAGGACAGAGCTTTCCGCCTAGCCATGGCGGCTGTACGGGCCTGTTCCGCAAATGATGACGGCAAGCAAAGATTTAGCAGAAATACGCAAATAGAGCCGCCCGGCCGCAGAAAGTTTTGAGGTAACAACATGCTTGACCGTGAAGGCTTTCGCCCGAACGTCGGCATTATCTTGCTCAACACCCAGAACGAAGTCTGGTGGGGCAAGCGCGTGCGTGAACATTCGTGGCAATTTCCACAAGGCGGTATCAAATACGGTGAAACCCCGGAGCAGGCAATGTTTCGCGAACTCGAGGAAGAAATCGGGCTGAAGGCGGAACACGTCAAGATCATCGGCCGTACCCGCGACTGGCTGCGCTACGAAGTGCCGGATCATTTCATCAAGCGTGACGTGCGCGGACATTATCGCGGCCAGAAACAGATCTGGTTCCTGCTGCGCATGGTCGGACGCGACTGCGACGTCAACCTGCGCCTCACCGAACACCCCGAATTCGACGCCTGGCGCTGGCATGATTACTGGGTGCCGCTGGATGTCGTGATCGAATTCAAACGGGATGTCTACCAGCGCGCCTTGCAAGAATTATCACGTTTCCTGACGCGCCCGCTGCAAAACGCGCCGCATCACGCCCGTCACCTGCGCACCGGCCATGGACCGCGCGCATCGACGCAATCCCCTCCGGCCTGTGCCGAACCCGAAAAGAAGTGAGTACCCCTATGGCTTTTGCCTTTCGCGCCTTTCATTTTTCTCCCGCTACAAACAAGATACTGCAGCTGCTGGCTGCCAGCCTGCTGTTGCTGAGCGCCGTCACCCA
This sequence comes from Collimonas fungivorans, assembly GCF_001584145.1. Classification (NCBI taxonomy): domain Bacteria; kingdom Pseudomonadati; phylum Pseudomonadota; class Betaproteobacteria; order Burkholderiales; family Oxalobacteraceae; genus Collimonas; species Collimonas fungivorans. Next base: position 4,993,072 of record NZ_CP013232.1, read on the forward strand.
GGTGCACGCCGCCGGCGATCCGTTCAATCCCGGCGCCGGTGCGAGTTCCAGCAATTCAGGCATGTCTGACGATGACGATTACGACGACGGCAAATCCTGGCAAGAAGCCAAGACCGAAATCCCGCCGCAGCCGCAAGCCGCCAACCTGGTGTCGTTTTATGTCAGCCCGACCGCCACCATGAATTTTTTCATCGATGTCAATTCGATATCGGCCGGCAGCGACGGCGTGGTGCGCTACACGCTGGTCAGCAAGAGCCAGGGCGGTGCTGAAAACATCAGCTACGAAGGCATTCGCTGCCAGACCTATGAGAGCAAGTCATATGCATTTGGCCAGAAAGACGGCAGCTGGTCGCGCGCGCGCCTGAGCGGCTGGAAGCAGATCAGCGAATCGTCGGGAAACCGCCAGCATGCCGCTCTTGCCAAAGACTTTCTTTGCCAGGATGGCATGATAGCCGGCAAAGTTGAGGACATACGCAGCAGGCTGCGCAGCAACCGTCCGATCAAACCGGGCAGCTGACCCGCCCTGCCCGCATGTAAAAACGGCTCCTGCAATTTGCGGAGCCGTTTTTTATTGTCCGGAGCTGCCGGTCTTGCCGCCTAGAGCAAGACCATGTTGTCTCGATGGATCAATTCTGATTCTTCGACAAAACCCAGGATAGACTGGATCTCCGCCGATGGATGGCGCATGATGCGGCGCGCTTCCGAACTGGTGTAATTGCTGATGCCGCGCGCGATGGCGTGGCCGTCGACATCGGTGCAGGTAATGACGTCGCCGCGGCCGAACTCGCCGGATACGGCGGTTACGCCGATCGGCAGCAGGGATTTGCCTTCGTTGCGCAGCTTTTGCACGGCGCCGGCATCCAGCACTACCTTGCCGGCGGTTTTCAGATGATCGGCCATCCACTGCTTGCGCGCGGTGAGCTGCGCGGTCTGCGCATTCAATTGCGTGCCGATGGCTTCGCCGCTGGCGAGCCGGGTCAGCACCGCATCTTCGCGGCCCCAGGCAATTACCGTGTGTGCGCCCGAGGTGGCGGCGCGCTTGGCGGCCAGGATCTTGGTGATCATGCCGCCGCGGCCGATGCTGGTGCCGGCGTCGCCCGCCATCACTTCCAGCGCCGGATCGCCGGCTTTGGCTTCATGCACGAACTCCGCATTCGGGTCCTTGCGCGGATCGGCCGTGTACAAACCCTTCTGGTCGGTCAGGATGATCAAGGCGTCGCCTTCGATCAGGTTGGCGACCAGCGCGCCCAAGGTGTCGTTGTCACCGAACTTGATTTCATCGGTGACCACGGTGTCGTTCTCGTTGATGATCGCCACCACGCCGAAGCGCAACAGGGTAAACAGCGTCGAACGGGCATTCAGGTAGCGTTCGCGGTCGGCCAGGTCGGCGTGCGTCAGCAATACCTGGGCGGTGCGTATGTTGTGGGCGCGAAAGCTGGTTTCATAGATCTGCGCCAGGCCCATCTGGCCGACGGCGGCGCAGGCCTGCAGTTCGTCGATGCTGGTCGGACGTTTGTCGAAACCGAGCCGCTGCATGCCTTCGGCCACGGCGCCGGAACTGACCAGCACGACTTCCTTGCCCATCGCCCGCAACTCGGCGATCTGGGTCGCCCATTTTTCGATGGCGCCGGCGTCCAGGCCCTTGCCGTCATTGGTCACCAGGGAGGATCCGACTTTGATGATGATGCGCTTGGCTTTTTGAATGACGGAATTCATATTTTTATCTATCGTGCCTCGGCGACTGGCGAGGGTGGCGGGAAAAAAATAGACCGATGGAGAGAGACTGATTTCTCCGCAGCCATCGGTGCCGGATACTTGCTTAGTCGAGTATCTTGAAGCGAGGATCGTCCGGATCGATAGACAAGATGGCTTGCGCTTCGACCACCATGTGCGTCTCTTCCGAGCGGGTTTCCTGCTGGCGTTTCTCTGCCAGGTAACCGTAGATTTCCGTTACCAGCTCAGGGCAGCCGTCGCGGTTCAGCGCGGAAATTTCAAACACCGGGCCTTTCCAGCCGAAACGCTTGATGAAGTCCTTGACGCGCTTGACGCGCTCGCCTTCCGGGATCACGTCGATCTTGTTGAGGACCAGCCAGCGCGGCTTGTCGAACAGCGACTGGTCGTATTTCTTCAGTTCCTTGACGATCGCCTTGGCTTCCTTGACCGGATCAACCGTGTCTTCGAACGGCGCCAGGTCGACGATGTGCAGCAGCAAGCCGGTGCGCTGCAAATGCTTCAGGAACTGGATGCCGAGTCCGGCGCCTTCCGCCGCGCCCTCGATCAGGCCCGGGATATCGGCGATCACGAAGCTCTTTTCGTGGCTGACACGGACCACGCCCAGGTTCGGATGCAGCGTGGTAAACGGATAGTCGGCGATTTTCGGGCGGGCATTCGACACCGCGGTGATGAAAGTCGATTTGCCGGCATTCGGCTGTCCCAGCAGGCCGACATCGGCCAGCACTTTCAGCTCCAGCCGCAATTCGCGGCGCTCGCCTTCCTTGCCGTCGCTTTTCTGGCGCGGCGCACGGTTGGTCGAGGACTTGAAATGGATATTGCCCCAGCCGCCCTCGCCGCCCTTGGCCAGCAACACTTCCTGGCCGTGGTCGGTCAGGTCGGCGATCGCTTCGCCGGTGTTGACGTCGACGATCAGCGTGCCGACCGGCATGCGCAGCTTGATATCGTCGGCGCCCTTGCCGTAGCAATCCGAACCGCGGCCGTTTTCGCCACGGCCGGCCCGGTGCATCTTGGAGAACCGGTAATCGACCAGGGTATTGATGTTACGGTCGGCCACGGCCCAGATACTGCCGCCTACGCCGCCATCGCCACCGTCAGGGCCGCCGAACGGGCGGAATTTTTCACGGCAAAAACTCGCAACCCCATTGCCGCCATCGCCGGCAATGACTTCGATTTTTGCTTCATCTATAAACTTCATTCGAAGGTCCTAATGAGGTTGGAGGTTAAATTCTTATTGAAAGCCACAGGTAACTTTACCGATTTTTGGCGATCGTTGCAGCCTAGGCCGCAGCTTGTATTGCAATAATGCCATTGCTTCAGGCATAACTCGCCGCCAGCGGAATAGACACGCTGCGTGTTCCGGTTAGCCAGAGCAGTGTTTTACGACCAGAAACTAAAAAGGCTCCACCAGCTGGCAGAGCCTTTCGCAGCAAGGCTGACGCCTTGCCTGTGTCGACGCTTAAAGAAACTTAAGCTGGTACGACAGTAACGTAGTTACGCTGTGTAGCGCCTTTGGTTACGAATTGTACTTTGCCTGGAATCAGTGCGAACAAGGTGTGATCCTTGCCCATGCCAACATTTTCGCCTGGATGCGTCTTGGTGCCGCGTTGACGAATGATGATGCCGCCGGCGTTGATCGCCTGGCCACCGTAGACCTTGACGCCAAGTCGCTTTGACTCTGAGTCACGGCCGTTGCGCGTAGTGCCGCCGCCTTTTTTATGTGCCATTTAAAACTCCTGGTATCTGGTTAAGCCGACCGACGCAATTAAGCGTTGATCGAAACGATTTGAATTTCGGTGTAATTTTGACGATGGCCTTGATGCTTCTGATAATGCTTACGACGACGCATTTTGAAGATCTTGACTTTATCGTGGCGACCTTGCGCCAATACCTTAACCGACACCGTAGCACCTTCGACCAGCGGTGCACCAAACTTAATGGTGTCACCAGCGCCAACTGCGAGCACTTGATCAATAGTGAGTTCGGTGCCAATGTCTGCAGGTATCTGTTCTATTTTGAGTTTTTCGCCGGCAACAATCTTATATTGTTTGCCACCGGTTTTTATGACCGCGTACATATGAAACCTCATCGAAATGATTGAAGACTATTAAAAAAATTTCTTTCCTAAAACACCATATTCAGCGATGGAAAAGCATGAAATCACTGGGCGGAATCGGGAGAACCTGAGATTGTACATGGACTTGGCGCTTTCGTCAAAATCTCTTGACAAGTGCGGAATTCACCACACTTCTGCGCTTCCGCCGGGCAACCCCAGCCAAATCTTGCCTCACGGCCACTCGCAGTCGCAGTCTCACCAGCAGCACAGCGGCCTTTTTCATATAATGGCGGTATTCTGAAACTTTTTAAGGTATTGCCATGAGCGATGTACAAGCGTGGATCAAGGAAACCGTGACCAGCAACCCGGTGGTGCTGTTCATGAAAGGAACCGCGCAATTCCCCCAATGCGGATTTTCCGGTCGCGCCATCCAGCTGTTAAAGGCTAACGGCGCCGAAAACATCGTCACCGTCAACGTCCTGGAAGACCCGACCGTACGCCAGGGCATCAAGGACTATTCCAACTGGCCGACCATTCCGCAGCTCTACGTCAACGGCGAATTCGTCGGCGGCTCCGACATCATGAACGAGATGTCTGACTCCGGCGAACTGAAAACCTTGCTGACGGCCTGAGACCCCACGTGGTCTCACCCAGCCGCCCAGCTGCAGACGCCGCGCCGCCGCGCCGCCTGATTGTCGGCATTACCGGCGCCACCGGCGTGATTTACGGCGTGCGGCTGCTGCAGCTGCTGCGCGACATTCCCGGCGTCGAAACCCATCTGATGATTTCCGACGCCGGCGTGCTGAACCTGCACCAGGAACTGGAGATGCGGCGCAAGCAAGTCGAGGCGCTGGCGCACGTGGTGCACAATGTGCGCGATATCGGCGCCGCCATCGCCAGCGGCTCGTTCCAGTCGGATGGCATGATCGTCGCGCCCTGTTCGATGAAAACCCTGGCCGCGGTCGCCAACGGCCTGTCCGACAACCTGATCACGCGCGCCGCCGATGTCGTCCTCAAGGAGCGCCGGCGGCTGGTCCTGATGGTGCGCGAAACGCCGTTCAACCTGGCGCACCTGCGCAACATGACCAGCGTCACCGAAATGGGCGGCGTCATCTTCCCGCCGCTGCCGGGGTTTTACCACCGGCCGCAAAGCATTGCGGAAATGGTCGACCATACTCTGGGACGGGTGCTCGATCTGTTCGCCATTCAGCATGCGCTGACGCCACGCTGGAATGGCTTGAAAGCCGATTAAAAAAAGCCGGACAACTGCTCCGGCTTTTTTTGCTCAACCCTGCCCGGCTTAACGGCCGCTGCGCCCGGCCAGCCAGGCGGTACGCAGCGCCGGCACCAGCGCCGGTTTTGCTTCTGCCTGCAGGCCGATTTGCGGTGCACTATCCGCCAGCAGCCTGACACGGAAAGTCATCAATTCATCGCGCCGGAAAGCATGGACGACGACACTGTCGCCGACCCGGTAACGCGCCAGCAACGCATCCACACTGTTAGGCACACGAATGCCGTCGACCGCCACCAGCACGTCGCCCGCCGACAAACCGGCGCGATGGGCGGCGCCGCCTTCGTACACGTTGGCCAGCTTGCAATCGCCGCCGTTGCGCGCGGTGCGTACGCCGAGCGACGGCTTGCCCGGCTTGCGGCTATCGTTGAGCACGATGCCGGTCGGCGCCAGCAATTTCGCCAGCGGCAAATCGTCGGTTGCGCGCACATAACGATCGAAGAAACGTTTCAGCTTGAGGCTGCTGACTTCATCGAACAGGGCTTCGACCGCGGCCTCGCTGACGCCGCGCCCGCTGGAAGCATCGCCGGCATAAAAATCGCGGCCGTATCTTTGCCACAAGGCGCGCATCACATCGTCCAGCGACTTGCGGCCCTTGGTCTCGCTGCGGATTGTCAGGTCCAGCGCCAGCGCTACCAGCGAGCCCTTGGTGTAATAGCTGACAATCGCGTTCGGCGCGTTTTCATCCTGGCGATAATATTTGACCCAGGCGTCAAAGCTGGATTCGGCCACGCTTTGTTTATGCCGGCCGCTGCCGAGCAGCACACCGTTGATGGTCTTTTCAATCAACTTGAAATAGGCAGGCTGGTCAATCAGGCCGCTGCGCAACAGCATCAGGTCGTCGTAGTAACTGGTGAAGCCTTCGAACAGCCACAACAGCGGCGTGTAATTCTCCACCTGCAGGTCATAAGGCGCGAACGCCGCCGGCTTGATGCGCTTGACGTTCCAGGTATGGAAGTATTCGTGGCTGCACAGGCCGAGGAAAGTGCGGTAGCCGTCGCTCATGTCCGCCTGGCCCTTGACCGGCAAATCGGCGCGCGCGCAAATCAGTGCGGTAGAGGCGCGATGCTCAAGGCCGCCATAACCGTCGCCCACCGCCAGCGTCAGGAATACGTAGCGCTGCATCGGAGCGCGCTTGGCAAACTTGCTGCCGGCCGGTTCGAAGAAGCTGATCTGGGTTTCGCAGATCTTTTTCAGGTCGGCGCTCAAGCGCGCCAGGTCCAGGTTCGGGACATTGCCGGTGATCGCAATTTCGTGCGGCACGCCGTGCGCTTTGAAAGTCGCCAGCTGGAAAGTGCCCATTTCGACCGGATGGTCGATCAACTCGTCGTAGTTGGCGGCGACATAACTGCCGAAAGAGCCGCGCTTGGCTTTCAGCGTCGGCAGCGCGGTAGCGATGCGCCACGCTTCGTACGCTTCGCCTTGCGGACGCTGGATGTCCACGACGTGCGGCGCATTTTCCTGGCCGACCGCGCGCAGGAATACGCTGGTGCCGTTGAAAAAGCCGTGGGTCTGGTCGAGATGCGCGGTGCGCACCGACAGGTCCCATGCGTACACCAGATAATGCAAGGTCAGCGGTCCGTCGCATGGCGCCGCCTGCCAGGAGTGCTTGTCGAGTTTCTTGAGGGTGATCTTGCGGCCGTTCGACTCGGCGCGGATCTGTACGATATTGCGCGCAAATTCGCGGATCATGTAGCTGCCCGGGATCCAGGCCGGCAAGGCGACGATCTGCCCCACCGCAGCCGGCTCGGCAATACTCAGGGTAACGGCAAACAGATGGGCGGCAGGATCGGCTGCGATGATGCTGTAGCTTAGAGCGCCGCGAGCCGACTTGGCGCCTGATTTTGCAGTACTTTTTTTCATCTCTATCCTCGAACGTTACCGGCAATCACGGTCAGCATCAGCGCCGCCACCGCCACACATGTCAATCTGAAACGCAATTCAATGAACCAGGTCGGCAAGCCGTACCATGGGAACAGGCGCTTGTCGGCCTGGTAAGCCGCAATAAACCCGGCAATCAGCAAGGCGAATCCGAAACCACCGGCCATGGTCGAGAACCAGGCGATGCTGGTCGGCGCCACGCCCCAGATCAGGGCCTTTTTTGTATGATCGGCCGACAGGTCGGCGCGCAACACCACTGCACCCCAGTGTATCCCGCCGAGAAAAGACAGGGCGGCGATGCCATAGGCCAGCTGTCCGCGGATAAAATCGCGCAGCCAGTCGGTGTTGACCAGCCAGCACGCCAGCGTCAGCAGCACGAACGGAATCAATCCGGCATAACCGAGTAAATGAATAATACGTTTGTTCAGGAAATGTGGATTCATCTGGAGGCTTCGTCAGGAGAAACAGCGCTGGCTGCGCAAAAAGACGATAGTGTAGCGGGATTGCGCCCGGCAGGCCCGGCCTCGGTCGCCTGGCGCTGAAAAGTACGGCGGATTGCCGGCTTCAGGCCGTCGATTGTCGTATATCGGCGACGGTGTCGATGTCCTGGTGGATGCCGGGATCATCCACCGCCACTTCAACTACGGGATACGACTGCAACAGACTGCGCGCGCCATGGTCGCCTTGCAGCGCCAGCAGCTGCGGCAGGTGCCGGCGGCTGAAGCCGACCGGATTGCCGCGCCGGCCGAGGCAGGTCGGCACCGCAATGCCGGCGCCTTGACGCAACGCCGACGCCAGTGCCTGGATGGTCGCCGCCTGCACATAGGGCATGTCGGCCAAGGCAATTACCCAGCCTGCGGCATCTGCGGTCTGCTCCAGGCCACAGAGCAGCGACGCCGCCATGCCGTCATCGGCGGTTTCGCATGGCACCCAAGGGTAAGCGGCAACTTGTGCAGCCAGATCCGGGGCATCACCGCGCAACACAACACAGATGGGCAGGGCCGCGGCCAGATTGCCGGCAGCAGTCGCCAGCACCGTCCGACCATCGGCGGTCGGCAACGGTTGCAGCAATTTGCTGCGCGCACCGCTCGGGTCAAAACGCCGGCCGCGGCCGGCGGCCAGCAGCAGGCCGACGATTTGGCCGCTTATTTGACCGCTTACCTGTCCGCTCATTTGCTTGCTATTTGGTTGAACACCCATGACAGGTTTCAGGGAGAAGTCGCGCCTGCCGGATGGCAGGCGTCTGCTTCATTTCAAAGAACTGAATTTCGCTTCCATGGCTTTCGCATCGATCCAGCCTGGCGTACGGGAACCATCGGCAAAAATGATGGTAGGCGTGCCGGTCACGTTCAATTTCTGGCCGAGCGCCAATACCTTGTCGTTCGGCGCCTGGCAGGCTGCCGGCGCGGCGGCGGCGGCTTTGCCGTCGACCATCAGGTCGGTCCAGGCCTTGTTGCGGTCGGCGCTGCACCAGACATTGCGGGCCTTGACGGCGGAATCCTCGGCCAGGATGTTATACAAGAAGGTGTACACGGTAACGTTGTCGACTTCCTGCAACGTGGTCTTGTGGAAGCGCTTGCAATAGCCGCAGTTAGGATCTTCGAACACCGCGATCACGCGCTTGCCGTTGCCTTTGACCTTTTTCATGGCCAGCTCCAGCGGCAAGTCCGAGAACTTGACCTTGCTCAGTTCATCAACCCGCTCGCGGGTAAAGTCGCGCGAGGTCTGGGCATCCATGATGCGGCCGACGAACACGTACTTGGCGGCGGCATCGGTATAAAAGATATCGTTGCCGACGCGCACCTCAAACAAGCCTGAATATGGAGTCTTGGTCACTTCATCGACCTTGACGTTGTCTCCCAGGCGCGGCTCTATCAGTTTCTTGACCGCGGCTTCCTGCAAGGTCTCGGCGCCGGCAGCGCTTGCCCACAAACCCATCAGGGCCGCCAGGGTTGTCAATACCACGCTTGTTTTTTTCATCGTTGTTCCAGTTATTCTTTGTCAGCTGTCCGACCCAAAGCGTGGGCCATCAATTGTCTTTTTAAGACCGGTACTTTATCCAGCAAGTTCAACCCGGCATTGCGCAGCAAACGCAAGGGTCCGAAATCGAAGCCAAACAGCCGCTCCAATCCATCGGTCGTCATTTGCATCAGGACTATTTCTTCCTTGCGCGCGCGCGCATAACGCGCCAGCACGCCGGCATCGCCGCAATCCCGGTGGGCGCCGCGCTCGGCCAGCACCTGGACCAAAGCCGCGACGTCGCCGAATCCAAGGTTCATGCCATGTCCGGCCAGCGGATGCACCACGTGGCCGGCGTCGCCGATCAGAGCGACACGCGGCGCCACCAGCGCATGGGCCCTCAGCAAGGATAACGGAAATGCTTGCGCCAGCTCCGGCTGCAGGGGCTGCAACTGTCCCAGCTTGTCGCCGGCCAGCGCCGTCAGCCGCGCGGCCAGTTCCGACAGGGGTTCGTTTAATAATTCAAGCGCCAGGGCCTCCGGCGCCGACCACACCAGGGATACCCTTTGCCCAGGCAACGGCAGCAAGGCGACAATGCCCTCGGTTTCGGTGAACCACTGGCAGGCAATGCCATGGTGCGGCCGCTCGCACGAGAAATTGGCGACCACGCCGCGCTGTTTATATGAGCGGTAATCGATCCCGATCTGGCATTGGCTGCGTACCCAGGATTGGGCGCCGTCGGCGCCCACGACCAGCGCAGCGCTGACAGTTTCGCCCGATTCCAGCTGCAGCGCCGCCGCATCCGCAGTTACTTGCAGAGACTTGATGCGGCTGCTGAGCAGCCGCACGTTCGAAGAAAATTTCAGCGCCGCATCCAGCGCCTGGTTGAGATTGCGGTCTTCCACAATCCAGGCCAGCGCATCGACCCGCGCGCTGTAAGCGTCAAATGCAAGATTGCCGGCGGCGCTGCCGGTCCCGCCTTTGATCGCCATGCCTTCCACCGGACTTATCCGCTCAGGATCCAGGGCGTCCCACACCTTGACCGTCGACAGCAGGCTGCGCGCCACATGATTCAGCGCATAGACGCGCGTGTCCCAAGCCTCCGGCGCGGCAACCGCCGCCGGCGGCGGCATCCCCAGCAAAGCGACGCGCAAACCTGCCTGCGCCAAAGCCAGCGCCGCCGCCTTGCCGACAGCGCCATTACCGACGATGCAAATATCGTATTTCGCCATCGGCGCGGCACCGGCATTTTTCGAGATTGATGCGATATCTTTCATGCCGCCATTATAACGACTACGCCCGCAAAGCCCTGTGCGCCCCGTTAAATATGGGTTTCCACGCATCCAGGCTTGGAGTTGCCGCTCACAAATCGAGCAAGGCAAAGTTTTTTCAAGAAGTTTCAACAAGGGGCTTTGCGGATCGAAAATGTTTTGCTATACTCCTGTCCCTTGGCCTGGTAGCTCAGTCGGTAGAGCAGAGGATTGAAAATCCTTGTGTCGGTGGTTCGATTCCGCCCCGGGCCACCAAAAACAGAAAAAGGGCTTAGCTTCGGCTAAGCCCTTTTTGCATTTGCGGCGCATTGCGTAACAGTGAAAACCCGTGAAAATCCCCGGCTCAGGCCGAGTGCGGCGGCATGAAGGAACAACAGCCCAGCTATGCTTTTTTCGTGATCTTCCCGAGATTTGGTAAGATCGCAAAACAGGACAATATTTTATATACCCTTAAGCAAACAGATAAGCGAACCATTTGCCGCCTAAACGTTCTATAAACCAATCCATCAGCATTTTCCGCTTTGGTTGCCTATATACCTCACTGCTTTATGCTCAAAAACAAATCCCGCAAGCCGATTGAAATAAAAATTGCAACCGTGGTGGCCGTATCCGCCATCTTGCATGATTCAGATCCGATGGCGCTGGAAGCCGCTTTGCAGGAGATGACCGGCGGCAGCGCCGACTTCTTTGACAATGAATTTGCCGTCATCGATGTCGCCGCACTGGGGCCGGACCGCTCGCCCATGGACTGGCCACAACTGATAGAACTGCTGAAAAAATATCGCCTGAACGCAGTTGCCGTACGCAATGCCCCGGCGGAAATGGAAGCCGACATCATCGCCAGCGGCCTGAGCATCGATCACGTCGTTGCGGCGCGCCAGGAGCCTGCCGCTGCAGCCCCGCCGCCCGCCGCACCGGCCGCCGCGCCTCCCAAGGCTGCCGCCAGCACCATGATCATCGATACACCGATACGTGCGGGGCAGCGGATCTATGCGCGCGACGCCGACCTGGTGATCACCGCCACAGTCAACAATGGCGCCGAAATCATCGCCGACGGCAGCATCCACGTCTATGCGCCATTGCGCGGACGCGCGCTGGCGGGCGCCAGCGGCGATACCTCGGCGCGCATTTTTGCCGCCAGCATGGAGGCCGAACTGGTCTCCATCGCCGGCGTCTACCGCACTTTCGAAAACGGCTTGCCGCCGGAACAAAAGGGCCAGCCGGCACAAATTCGCCTGAGCGGCGACAGGATTGACGTACTATCGCTCAATTCCGCGTCGCGTAATTAAGGGAATCTGCTCGTTACATTAACCGTTTTATCTAATCAGTTGAGGACAGAGTAATTCGTCGCACGGCGGCGACTCTTAAACTCTGTCCCGCAATGCATAACAAAGGAGCTCTTCGTGGCAAAAATCATCGTTGTTACGTCCGGCAAAGGCGGGGTTGGCAAGACCACCTCCAGCGCCAGTTTTGCATCGGGTCTGGCCATGCGCGGCCACAAAACCGCTGTGCTCGACTTTGACGTCGGCCTGCGCAACCTGGACCTGATCATGGGCTGTGAACGGCGCGTGGTGTACGATCTGATCAATGTGGTCAACAAGGAAGCAACCTTGACCCAGGCCTTGATCAAGGACAAGCATTGCGAAAACCTGTTCATCTTGCCGGCTTCGCAAACCCGCGACAAAGATGCTTTGACCGAAGAAGGCGTGGAGACCGTCCTCAACGACCTGGTGAAGATGGATTTCGAATACATCATTTGCGATTCGCCGGCCGGCATCGAACGCGGCGCCGTGATGGCGCTGACGTTTGCCGATGAGGCGATCGTCGTCACCAACCCTGAAGTATCGTCAGTGCGCGACTCCGACCGCATCCTCGGCATCATCCAGGCGAAATCGCGGCGCGCGCAAAACGGCGGCGAGCCGGTCAAGGAACACCTGCTGATCACCCGCTATTCGGCCAAACGCGTCGAAGCCGGCGAAATGCTGTCGTACACCGACGTCCAGGATATCCTGCGGATTCCGCTGATCGGCATCATTCCTGAATCGGAATCGGTGCTGCATGCCTCCAACCAGGGCAATCCGGCGATTCATATCAAGGGCAGCGATGTCGCTCTGGCCTACGAAGATGTCGTCTCGCGCTTCCTCGGCGACGACGTCACCCTGCGCTTTACCTCCTATGAAAAACCGGGTTTCCTGCACCGCATCTTTGGAGGGAAATAACATGGCATTGCTCTCGTTCTTGTTTAACAGCAAGCCTAAAACAGCATCGGCCGCCAAGGAACGCCTGCAGATCATCATTGCCCGCGAGCGCAATGGCCGCTCGGGCCATGATTTCCTGCCGGCGCTGCACAAGGAGCTGATCGAGGTGATTTCCAAATACACCAAGGTCAATGCCGACGACATCAAGATTTCTCTGGATCGCCAGGGAAATCTGGAAGTGCTGGATGTCAACGTGGTGCTGCCGGACGCGTAACCCGGCATTTCTGACTGCAGCTGAATTCAGCGCAATGCCGCGCTAGCCGCGCCGGCCGCAATCCGTGCAGCGACCGGCCAGGATCGCAGGCCCGGACAGGCTCTCGTTATTGAGCGCCGCTGGTGGAATTTTACAAATCCCGTCATACACTGTATGACAATCGCATGTATCGCCAGACAAATACCGCTTCGGTTAAAGTCTTGGCATGGGCTTTGTCAAACACATCCGGCACCACTGAATTATTTAATTTTTTGTGGCAATTGAAAGACACTGGAAATATATAGAATATTTATCTACAGCAATGTAGCAATAAGATTAATATAGTCCATGTATTCGTCCTTGTATTCGCCACAACACCGATGCCGGCCCCCAGCGCTGAAGTCACCTAACATATATAAAATATGAGAATTGCTGTCCTTGATGACGACCCCAGTCAAACCGATCTAGTTTGCCAGGTGCTCACATCCAGTGGGCATATCTGCCATCCATTCCAGAGCGGCAAAGAAATACTGAACCAGCTGCGCCGGGAAAGCTACGACATGCTGGTCCTGGATTGGCAGGTTCCTGATCTCAGCGGCCCCGAGGTATTGCGCTGGGTCAGAGACAAACTTCCCAAAACCATTCCGGTGCTGTTCATCACCAGCCGTTCCGGCGAGGATGACATTGTCGAAGGCCTGGCCGCCGGCGCCGACGACTACATGATCAAGCCGATCCGCCGCAGCGAGCTGGTGGCGCGCGTGCAAGCCTTGTTGCGGCGCGCTTATCCGATCCAGAATTCGAGCGAACAGATCGTATTCAACGATTACCTGTTTGAAACACGCTCAGGCCGCCTGACCCTGGCCGGCAAGCCGATCGAGATCACGCAGAAGGAATTCGACCTGGCGCTGTTGTTTTTTCGCAACCTGGGCCGCCCTCTGTCGCGCGCCTATATCCTCGAAGCCGTATGGTCGCGTGATGTCGACATTCCTTCCCGTACCATGGATACCCACGTCTCGCGGGTGCGGAGTAAGTTACAATTACGACCAGAAAACGGCTATCGACTCGCTCCGGTTTATAGCTACGGTTATCGACTAGAACAACTAACAGGATAAGGCGCGTTTCGGTTGCGCTGATAGACAGATATGCGCAGCACATTCACCAAAATAGCTTTCCTGGCGCTCTGCCTTGCAGGGGCGCCGCTATTTGCTGCCCCGCCGGCGCTGGATCCGGCCGCAGTGCAGGTGGGCGCGGCGACCATCACCTACCGCGCGCAACTCGGCGACACCCTGGGCGTGATCGCCGCCCAGCTGACTTCCAGCAAGAACAACTGGGTGCAGCTGGCGAAACTCAACCATATCGAGAATGACCGCACAATCCCGGTCGGCACCGCCATCATCATTCCGGTGGCGCTGCTGCCGGACGATCCGAGCACGGCCCAGGTAGCAGCCATGTCAGGCAATATCGACGCTGTCGGCGCCGATGGCCGCCCGATCGAGATCGGCATCGGCACCACCTTGAGCGAAGGCACGGTCATCAATACCGGCAGCAACAGCTTCCTGTCGCTCAGCCTGCCGGACCAGTCGCATGTCGCCTTGCCGTCCAACAGCCAGGTAAAACTGAGCAAGCTGCGCACCGCGCGCTATACCAACAGCCCGCGCACCGAGATCACGCTGCTGAAAGGCCGGGTCGAATCCAAGGTCTCGCCGCTGGACAAGAACAAAGGCCGTTTCGAAGTCCATTCGCCGCTGGCGGTGGCCGGTGTGCGCGGCACCGACTTCCGGGTCGACCTGGTCGGCGACAGAGTCATGACCGAAGTGCTGAGCGGCGGCGTCGCGGTGGCGAAGAAAAACCAGGCGCCGGCGCTGACCCTGCGCCCGGGGCAAGGCAACGTCACCAATATCAAAGGGGTGGGCAAGGCAGTTGCGCTGTTGCCGGCGCCGCAGCTCAATGGCCGCCCGCAGCTGCAGGAGCGGCCGACGGTGCGCTTCAGCGTCGCTCCGGTAGCCGGCGCGCGCAGCTACCGTGCGCAAATCGCCACCGATGCCGATGCGCGCAATGTCGTCAGCGAGGCCGAGTCGGACAATGCGGAACTCAAGGTCAACGGGCTTGAGGACGGCAAATATTTCGCCCGCATCACCGCGCTCGACCAGACCGGCTTGCAGGGCATTCCGCAGATCACCGCCTTCACATTAAAAGCCCGGCCCGAACCGCCGATTTCGATCGAACCTAAAAACAAATCGCGCGCCGAAGACGTCATGTTCAGCTGGGCCGAAGTCGGCAACGCGCAAGCCTATCATCTGCAAGTCGCCAGCGATGCCGAATTCAGGCAGCTGGTGCTTGACCAGCCGGCCCTCGCTGCGCCGCAGTTCAGCGCCGGAAAGCTGGCGCTGGGCACTTACTTCTGGCGCGTGGCGACCATCGTCGAGCAAAGCAAGGGCACGGGCAGCGACCAGGGACCTTACGGCGATCCGCAACGCTTCAACTTGCTGCCGGCGCTGCAGGTTCCCAAGATCGCCGATGCGGTCGACGGCGACCTGTCGTTCCGCTGGAGCGCAGAACCGGGACAGACATTCGTGGTCGAAATCGGCCGCGACGCCGGCTACTCGGCACTGCTGCTGACGCAAACCACGGCGACGCCGGAGATCACCGTCCCGCGCCCAGGCAACGGCACCTATTTCATCCGCATCAAGGCGATCGACGCCGACGGTTATGTCGGCCCCTTCTCGCCCTCGCAAAAAGTGTATATCGGCAGCCGCTGGATCACCAGCGACGGTTCGCCCTTGCTCAATGTCGGCGGCAACACCCAGACCGGACATTAAGCCTGCCACGACCATGCCACCTTTCGCCGACTGTTCATGATCAAGCAGGTCATTCCGCTCATCAAACGGGTAGCGTTCCGCCAATGGATGGCGATCACCATACTGATGCTGATCGTCGCCGGCAGCATGGGCTACGTCAACGGCCTTGGCCGCCTCGACCGCACCTTGTACGACCAGTTCATGCGGGCCGATTCGCGGCCGGCGCGCGACGACATCATCATCGTCGCCATCGACGACTACAGCATCAACAAGCTGGGCCGCTGGCCATGGGAACGCAGCCTGCACGCCAAACTGCTGAACCGGATCATGCATGCCAATCCGCTGGCGATCGGGCTGGACGTGATCATGCCGGAGGCCGAACAAGGGCAGTCCCCCGGCCAGCGCGCCGATGATCGCGCGCTGACCAAGGCGCTTGCGGCCAGCAAGCTGACGGTGCTGCCGATGGTCGCTGCCAGCGCCGGCCCCGGCCTGAAAGCCCTGCTGCCGACGCCCGATTTCCTCAATGCCGCACGCGGCATAGGCCATGTGCACCTGGAGCTCGATCCAGACGGCGTAGTGCGCAGCGTCTTTCTACGAGAAGGCCAGGACGGCAAATGGTGGTCGCATTTTGCGGTAGCGCTGGCCGGCGTCGCAGGGCAAAATATTACCAACGCGGACGGCAGCCTGCCAGGCGCACGGTTAAGCGAGACGCCGGTTGATCCCGCCCCGCACAAGGCCGACAGCTGGCAACGCGATTACCAGATCCAGATCCCGTTCGCCGGCGGCAGCGGCCATTTCCGTTCCGTGCCCTATGTCTCGGTATTGCGCGGCGACGTGCCCGATCAGTTTTTCACCGGCAAATACGTGTTGATCGGCCCCACCGCGCTCGGCATGGCGGACACTTTTCCGACGCCGGTGTCGGGCACCTCCGGCGTCATGCCGGGCATCGAGATCAACGCCAATATCCTGGCCGGCCTGCTCGACCACAAATCGATCAGCATCGCCCGGCCGCTGCAAACTGCGCTGTTCAGCATCGTGCCCGTACTCATTGCGCTCTCCAGCTACCTGCTGTGGACGCCGCGCATCTCCTTGCTGATCACCGCCACCCTGATGCTGCTGACGATGGCGGCCAGCTATCTGCTGCTGATGCTGGGGATCTGGATCGCCCCGACCGCAGCCCTGATCGCGCTCGCCATCGCCCATCCCATATGGAACTGGATCCGCCTCGAATCGGCGATTTCCTATCTTGGCCAGGAATTCATGCTGCTGGACCAGGAACCGCACCTGCTGCCTGAAGTGAATACCGAACGGGCGCCGCAGCAAGTGGAAGACTTGCTCGAGCAGCGTATCAACGCCATGCGGGTCGCGGCGCGCCGCGTGCGCGATTTGCGCCAGTTCATCTCCGACAGCGTGAACAGCCTGCCGGACGCCACCCTGATCACCACCATCGACGGCCACGTGCTTGTCTCAAACCAGTTTGCGCGGGATTATTTCGCCGCCGCCGGCATCCGCAATATCGACGGCGCGCTGCTGCCCTACCTGTTTTCCAACATGAGCACGCCGCAAGCCGGCAATACCGCCGCCGGCCACGTCTTCAGCTGGTGGGACCTGATCGACCTCGAGCATGTGGCCACCCTCACCAGCGGCACCACGGTGCAGGACCAGCAAGGGCGCGACCTGCTGATCAAGAGCGGCCCCTGCCATTCCGCGCACCAGGTGCTGACCGGCTGGATCGTCAGCATCGTCGACATCACCATCATCCGCGCCGCCGAACGCAGCCGCGACGAAACCCTGCGTTTCCTGTCGCACGACATGCGTGCGCCGCAAGCCTCGATCCTGGCTTTGCTCGAATTGCAAGGCAACCCGTCCTCGGCGCTGCCGCAGAAGGAGTTTTTCGCGCGGCTGGAGCAGGCGGCGCGCAAGACCTTGGGGCTGGCGGACAATTTTGTCCAGCTGGCGCGCGCCGAATCGTCTGAATACCGGCTGGAAGAAGTCGATTTCCAGGATGTGCTGTATGACGCCGTCGATGAAATGTGGAGCCTTGCCCACAACAAGAAGATCGAGCTGATCACGGATATCGAGGGTCAGGAATTCCTGACCAATATCGATCGCTCGCTGATGGCGCGCGCACTGTGCAACCTGATTTCCAACGCCATCAGCTACAGCTTGCCGGATACCCGGATTACCTGCACCTTGCGCCTGAAATACGTCAAATTGCTGCCGCAGGTAGTCTGCCGCATCACCGACCAGGGTTTTGGCATTGCGCCGCATGACCAGGCCAAGCTGTTCCAGCGCTTCCAGCGCGTCAGCGCCCCGGGCCAGCCGCATACGGACGGCACCGGCCTCGGCCTGGTGTTTGTAAAAACCGTGGTGGAACGGCACTTTGGTGAAATCTCGCTGGAAAGCACCCTGGGCGAAGGCAGCACTTTCATTGTCACTTTGCCAGCCCTCACCTAAGCTGCCCCGAGGGCCAGCCAGGCTGGAATTTCCTCCCTGGCTACTAAGAGTATAATCTTGGGTTAACAATATTGCCCCGTTTCATTGCCAACCCTGCTGCCAACCGCATCCATGCACCTGTTTCTATGCAACTGTTAACCGTCGGACTTAACCACACCACCGCGCCCGTTTCCCTGCGCGAAAAGGTGGCTTTCCCGACTGACCAGATCGGTCAGGCGGTGATGGCGGCGCGCGCCTGGTTCAGCGGCGGCAATGCAGTGAGCATGTCGGATGAAGCTGCCATCCTGTCAACCTGCAACCGCACCGAACTGTATGCGGCCGCCAATTTCGAGCATGGCGTCGACGCTTCTATCGATTCCACCGCACATTTCCTGGCGCATTACCACCAGCTGCCCTACGCCGAGTTGCGGCCGCATTTGTACACGCTGCCGCAAGACAATGCCGTGCGCCATGCGTTCCGGGTGGCTTCAGGGCTTGATTCGATGGTGCTGGGTGAAGCGCAGATCCTGGGCCAGATGAAGGATGCCGTGCGCCATGCAGAAGCGGCGGGCGGCCTCGGCACTTACCTGCACCAGCTGTTCCAGCGCACCTTCGCGGTCGCCAAGGAAGTCCGCAGCACTACCGAAATCGGCGCCCATAGCGTTTCCATGGCCGCCGCTGCGGTGCGCATGTCGGAACGGATTTTCGATACCGTCGCCGGCCAGCATGTGCTGTTCATCGGCGCCGGCGAAATGATCGAGTTGTGCGCCACCCACTTTGCCGCGCAAAATCCGAAATCCCTGACAGTCGCCAACCGCACCCTGGAACGCGCCGAATTGCTGGCGCACCGTTTCAACGGCCAGGCCATACGGCTGGCCGAATTGCCGACGCAGCTGGGCAATTTCGACATCATCGTTTCTTGCACCGCATCGAGCTTGCCGATCATCGGCCTCGGCATGGTCGAACGCGCGGTCAAGGCGCGGCGCCACAAACCGATGTTCATGCTGGACTTGGCCGTGCCGCGCGATATCGAAACTGAAATCGGCCGCCTCGACGATATTTTCCTGTACACCGTCGACGACCTCGGTTCGATCGTGCAGACTGGCATGGAAAATCGCCAGGCCGCCGTAGCGCAAGCAGAAGCCATCATCGAAACCCGGGTGCAGTCCTTCATGCACTGGGTCGATAACCGGGCGGTGGTGCCGCTGATCCAGGACCTGCAGGAATCGAGCGAAGCCATGCGCCGGCTGGAGCTGGAGCGCGCCCGCAAGATGCTGGCCAAGGGCGAAGATATCGAAGTAGTCCTGGAAGCGCTCTCCAAGGGCCTGACCGCCAAATTCATGCACGGCCCGCAACAGGCTTTGCACAATGCCCAGGGCGACGAACGCGCGCGCCTGGCAGCCCTCCTGCCGCAACTGTTCCGCACCAAACGTTAGCGCAGCTGCCGCTATACCCTGCGCGGCCGCGAGCAATCGCCTGCCCTGCGCACTGCTGCATCCCCTTTTCGATTCGCCTTGCCCTGACTGAAACCCGCCATGAAACCATCAATGCTCGCCAAGCTCGATCAACTCGCCAATCGCCTGGTCGAGGTCGGCGACCTGCTGATGCAGGAAGACGCCACCGCCAGCATGGACAGCTATCGCAAGCTGACGCGCGAACATGCGGAACTGGGGCCGCTGGTTGAGCTGTACCAGGCCTACCTGCAAGCCGACGCCGATATCGCCGCGGCGCAAGAAATGCAATCCGACCCGGACATGAAGGAATTCGCCCAGGATGAGATCGTGGCGGCAAAAGCCCGCATGGAACAGCTCCAGGGCGACCTGCAAAAGATGCTGCTGCCCAAGGATCCCAACGACGAACGCAATATTTTCCTGGAAATCCGCGCCGGCACCGGCGGCGACGAGTCGGCGCTGTTCGCCGGCGACCTGCTGCGGATGTATACGCGCTTCGCCGAACGCAACCGCTGGCAGGTCGAGATGGTGTCGGAATCGGCGTCGGAAGTCGGCGGTTACAAGGAGGTCATCGTGCGCGTGATCGGCTTCGGCGCCTACTCCAGGCTCAAGTTCGAGTCCGGCGGCCATCGCGTGCAGCGGGTGCCCGCGACGGAAACCCAGGGCCGTATCCACACCTCCGCCTGTACCGTCGCCATCATGCCGGAGGCGGATGAAGTCGGCGACGTCGACATAAATCCTGCCGATATCCGCATCGACACCTACCGCGCCTCGGGCGCCGGCGGCCAGCACATCAACAAGACCGATTCCGCGGTGCGCATCACCCACATGCCGACCGGTATCGTGGTCGAATGCCAGGACGATCGCAGCCAGCACAAGAACAAGGCGTCTGCCCTGAAAGTGCTGGCGGCGCGCATCAAGGATGGCCAGCTGCGCGCGCAGCAGTCGAAAGAGGCTGCGACCCGCAAATCGCTGATCGGCTCGGGCGACCGCAGCGAGCGCATCCGCACCTACAATTTCCCGCAAGGCCGGATGACCGACCATCGCATCAACCTGACCTTGTACAAACTCGATTTCATCATGGACGGCGACCTGGAAGAGCTGACCAATGCGCTGGCGGCAGAACACCAGGCTGACCTGCTGGCGGCGCTGGGAGATGCGGTTTAAACGCTGCGCAGCCGATCTGAAAATCGCATATGCTAGCGGCTGGCGCGGAACCAAGTAGCACAGGCCGCATCTGACTCGCGACAGGCCCTCATCGACTCAAATCACAATCCAAAAATGAAAACATCCAAATCCGTTTTGCTTGCAGTCGCCTTCATCGCCCTCGCCATCCTGGGCGGCGCATTGTATTTGCAGCACTACCAGGACATGCAGCCTTGTCCGCTGTGCGTGATACAGCGTTATGCATTCGCGGCAATTGCGCTGATTTGCCTGATTTGCGCCGGCTTGCCGGCCGGCGCCCAGAAAGCCGGCGCGGGAATCGGCATCCTGGCAGGACTGGGCGGCGCCGGCACCGCCATCTGGCACCTGTGGATCATTGCCCACCCCTCGGTCTCGTGCGGCCGCGATGCGCTGGAAGCACCCATGAACGCCTTGCCGCCGGCCACCTTGCTGCCGTCCGTGTTCAAGGTAGACGCCTACGCGCTCTGCTCGACCCCTTACGACCCGATCCTCGGCCTGTCGATCCCGCAATGGTCGCTGCTGTGGTTTGTGGTGCTGATCGTGATCCTGGTGGCTACACTGTTCAAACGCAATAGCCGCTACTAAACGACGCAGTGAGATGACTGGAATTCCCGATACGTTCGCAATAGAAGCAGGCGCCAGCATCGCCGCGATATTGAAGCAGGCGCCGCTCAACCCGCTGGAAAACCGCATCCTGCTGATGCACGCGCTGCAGCTGACGCGAATACAGCTGATTACCCAGGACGAGCGAACTATCGACGCCCGGCAAGCGCAGCAGCTGTCGGCCTTGTTTCAGCGGCGCCTGCTGGGCGAACCGATTGCGTACATTGTCGGCCAACGCGAATTTTATGGCTTGCAACTCGAAGTCACCCCGGACGTCCTGATCCCGCGCCCCGAGACCGAGCTGCTGGTGGACCTGGCGCTACAGCATTTACCCGCCGCCGGCACCCTCAATATGCTGAGCGTGCTGGACCTGGGCACCGGCTCCGGCGCCATCGCGGTCGCCATCGCCCACAGCCGGCCGGACCTGCAACTGACCGCGCTGGACGTCAGCGCCGCCGCGCTGGCGGTCGCCAGCCGCAATGCCGCCCACCATCTGGCGCCAGGCAAGCTGCCCATGCAGCTATTGTTAAGCAGCTGGTATGGCGCGCTGGACGGCCAGCAGTTCAACCTGATCGTTGCCAATCCACCGTATATCGTTGCCGGCGACCGCCACCTGACGCAAGGCGACCTGCGTTTCGAGCCGCAAGATGCGCTGACCGACCATGCGGACGGCCTGAGCGCGCTGCGCATCATCATCGGCGGCGCAGCGCGCCACCTGAAAGACGGCGGCTGGCTGTTGATGGAACATGGTTACGACCAGGCGCCGGCAGTGCGCGAACTGCTGCAGGCACAGCAATTCGACGCCGTGCAAAGCTGGGAAGACATCGCCGGCATCGAACGCGTCAGCGGCGGCAGGCGCAAAGAACCAAGTTAATCGGCAGAAAACAAAAAAGCGCGGCATGCCGCGCTTTTTTACATCCATGCAAAGTCAGGACATCAGTCCTTCTCGCCCCAGATTGCCGGGTACACGATACCCGCGATAACCGCACCGACCAGCGGCGCCAGCCAGAACAGCCACAGCTGCTGCAACGCCCAGCCGCCGACAAACAGCGCCTGGCTGGTGCTGCGCGCTGGATTCACCGAAGTATTGGTAACCGGAATGCTGATCAGGTGGATCAGGGTCAGGCACAGGCCGATCGCGATCGGCGCAAAGCCGGCCGGCGCCCGCTTGTCTGTCGCCCCCAGGATCACGATCAGGAAGATGAAAGTCATCACTACTTCAGAGATCAGGGCCGCATTCATCGAATACAGACCCGGCGAATGGTCGCCATAGCCGTTGGCGGCGAAATTGCCGATCTCCGCGCCCGCTTTGCCGGTGGCGATCAGGTACAGGATGCAGGCGGCGATGATGCCGCCGACGACCTGGGCGATCCAGTAAGGCAGGATTTCGCTTTTCGGGAAACGGCCGGCGGTAGCCAGTCCGAGCGTCACTGCCGGATTCAGGTGGCAGCCGGAAATATGGCCGATGGCGAACGCCATCGTCAGCACGGTCAAGCCGAAAGCCAGCGCGACGCCGTGAAAACCGATTCCCAGGCCTGGAAACCCTGCCGCCAGCACTGCGCTGCCGCAACCGCCGAGAACCAGCCAGAATGTGCCAAGGGCTTCTGCGCCCAGACGTTTAGAAAGATGCATATTTGACTCCTGAAGAAATACTACTGTGTGATTAATGAACAACGGGCTTTACCTCTTCGCCCTGTCGCATACGGCCACAAGCATATTTGCTGACTCATCGGCAAACAAGAAAAAAATTATCATTTAACAATATTTTTCATTTACAACCATTTTCCTCACGTCTGCTCAGACTCATCTGACAGTTGTCTATCGAACAGTCTGACAAGCGTGCATAAATAATACCACCAGGAAATAAAAATATGGTGATATGACAAGCTTTTCAGTTCAGGGGATTTTCAGGGCGGCTTCTTTTCGGACTGTCAAGACTGGCGGAATTATCTGGATTGCGTATGATCCAACGCTTGATTTTCATTCTTAAGACCCTCGACTCTCTATGCTGCCTTCGATCGAACAACGTCTCGCCCTTGAACTTGCCGCCAAACCGGTGCAGGTCGCCGCTGCCGTCGCCCTGCTGGACGAAGGCGCCACCGTGCCTTTTATCGCTCGCTACCGCAAGGAAGCCACTGGCGGCCTGGACGATATCCAGTTGCGCTTGCTGGAAGAACGCCTGCGCTACCTGCGCGAACTGGAAGTTCGCCGCAGCGCGATCCTGGCCTCGATTGAAGAACAAGGGAAAATGACGCCAGCTCTATTGCAGGCGATCTCGCTGGCAGAGGACAAGACCCGGCTCGAAGACTTGTACCTGCCGTACAAGCTGAAGCGCCGCACCAAGGCCCAGATCGCCGCAGAGGCTGGCTTGACCGAGCTGGCCGATACACTGCTGGCCAATCCCGAACTGAATCCGGAACAAGAAGCCGACAAATACCTGAAGCCGGCATTCAGCACCGACAATGGCGATAACCCTGGCATCGCCGATGCCAGGGCCGCGCTCGACGGCGCGCGCCAGATCCTGATGGAGCGATTCTCGGAAGACGCCGCGCTGCTGCAGGCGCTGCGCGAATACCTGACCGAGCACGGCGTGGTCGAATCGAAAGTGGTGGAAGGCAAGCAGGATGCCGGCGAAAAATTCGCCGACTACTTCGACTATTCCGAAACCATAGGCACGATCCCGTCGCACCGCGCGCTGGCGCTGTTCCGCGGTCGCCGCGAAGAAATCCTGAATGTGGTGCTGCGCCTCGACACGGAAGAAGAAAAACCGAAATGGGATGCCCCGCACAATCCGTGCGAAGGACGCATCGCCGCCCGTTTCGGCATCAGCAACAAGAACCGCGGCGCCGACAAATGGCTGAGCGACACGGTACGCTGGAGCTGGCGCGTCAAGGTCTTCATGCACCTGGAAACCGAGCTGATGACGAAGCTGCGCGAAACCGCGGAGGTGGAAGCAATCAACGTCTTCGCGCGCAACCTGAAAGCGCTGCTGCTGGCGGCGCCGGCCGGGCCGCGCGCCACCATGGGCCTCGATCCCGGCCTGCGCACCGGCGTCAAGGTGGCCGTGATCGACGCTACCGGCAAGGTGGTCGACACCACCGCGATTTATCCGCACCAGCCGCGCAACGACTGGGACGGTTCGCTGCACACGCTGGCGCAACTGGCGGAAAAGCACAAGGTGTCGCTGATTTCGATTGGCAACGGCACCGCTTCGCGTGAAACCGACAAGCTGGCGCAAGACCTGATCAAGCTGCGGCCGGAGCTGAAGCTGACCAAGATCGTGGTGTCGGAAGCCGGCGCTTCAGTGTATTCGGCCTCGGAATTCGCCTCGCGCGAACTGCCGGACATGGACGTCTCGCTGCGCGGCGCAGTGTCGATTGCGCGCCGCCTGCAAGATCCGCTGGCGGAACTGGTGAAGATCGATCCGAAGTCGATCGGCGTCGGCCAGTACCAGCATGACGTCGGCCAGACCCAGCTGGCGCGTTCGCTGGACGCGGTGGTGGAAGATTGCGTGAATGCCGTCGGGGTAGACGTCAACACCGCCTCGGCGCCGCTGCTGGCGCGGGTTTCCGGCCTCAATGCCAGCGTTGCCCAGAGCATCGTCACTTATCGCGACATGAAAGGCATGTTCACCTCGCGCGCTGGGCTGCGGGAGGTGCCGCGCCTGGGTGAAAAAACCTTTGAACAGGCAGCCGGTTTCCTGCGCATCATGAACAGCGACAACCCTTTGGACGGCTCCGCGGTGCATCCGGAATCCTATCCGCTGGTGGAAAAGATCCTGGCCGACATCAAGAAAGACGTCAAGGGCGTGATCGGCGACGACAGGCTGCTGAAATCGCTCAACCCGGCCAAATACGCCGATGAAAAATTCGGCGTGCCGACCATCGCCGACATCCTCAAGGAACTGGAAAAACCAGGCCGCGACCCGCGCCCGGAATTCACCACCGCGACCTTCAAGGAGGGAGTCGAAGAAATCCGCGACTTGCGTCCCGACATGATCCTGGAAGGCGTGGTCACCAATGTGGCGGCGTTTGGTGCGTTTGTCGACATCGGCGTGCATCAGGACGGCCTGGTGCATATTTCCGCGCTCTCGAATACTTTCGTCAAGGATCCGCACAGCGTGGTCAAGGCCGGCCAGGTGGTCAAGGTGAAAGTGCTGGAAGTCGACGAAAAGCGCAAGCGTATCGCGCTGACCATGCGCCTGACCGACAACGCGCCGGTCGCCGGCGCCAAACCGGAGCAGCGCGCCGACCGCAACGACGCCAAGCGCCTGTCGCAGCAAAAGCAGGCAGCGCCGGCGCCGGCAAATAGCGCCATGGCCGCCGCTTTTGCAAAGTTAAAGGGATAGCAATATCCCTGGGACCGGACAGCGCCGCGCCAGCGCGAGGCGGCACTGTCCGGTATGCCAGTACCAGTTCGGGCGAGAGCCAATTTGGGGCCAACGGGCCCTAATCCTGGCTGTCATCGTATAATCACGGCACAATCGATTTCCAACAGGTTTTATTTTGTCAGCCGCTCCCAACACTTCATCCTCACAATTCATGATGTCCCCGATCGCGGCCGATATGGAAGCGGTCAACGCAGTGATTCGCCGGCAGTTGCATTCCGATGTGCCGCTGGTGAACCAGATTGCCGAATACATCATCAGCGCCGGCGGCAAGCGCCTGCGCCCGGTGCTGGTGCTGCTGATGGCCCAGGCCTACGGCTACAGCGGCGAAAAACACCACGAACTGGCGGCGGTGATCGAATTCATCCATACCGCAACCCTGCTGCACGACGACGTGGTCGATGAATCGTCCTTGCGGCGCGGCCGCCAGACCGCCAATGCGCTGTTCGGCAACGCCGCCTCGGTGCTGGTGGGCGACTTCCTGTATTCGCGCGCCTTCCAGATGATGGTGGCGGTCGATAATGCGCGCGTGATGCAGATCGTCGCCGACGCCACCAACGTCATCGCCGAAGGCGAAGTGCTGCAATTGCTGAATATGCACAATCCGGACGTGTCCGAAGAAAATTACCTGCAGGTGATCCGCTCCAAGACCGCCAAGCTGTTTGAGGCGGCGGCGCAGCTCGGCGCCCTGATTGCAGGCGCCGGCGACGATGCGATTGACGCTGCCGGCGAATACGGCCGCTCGCTCGGCACCGCCTTCCAGCTGATCGACGATGTACTGGATTATTCCGGCAATGCCGGCGATATCGGCAAGAATGTCGGCGACGACCTGCGTGAAGGCAAGCCGACCTTGCCCCTGATTTATCTGATGGAGCATGGCAGCGCCGAACAGCGCGCACTGGTGCGCAGCTGCATCGAAAACGGCGATGAACAGCATTTCGATGAAATCCTCGCCGCCATCACCAGCTCGGGCGCCCTGAACTACACCAGGCATGAAGCAGAGAAAGCCTCGCAGCGGGCGGCAGCGGCGATCTCCGGGTTGCCAAATAGTCAGTTCAAGGATTCTTTGCTACAATTATCCGTGTTCGCAGTGGATCGGAATCACTGAGAATTCAACAAGGGGGACTGCTGCATCGCCACCGCGCGCCACGGTGCGGGCCGGCAGCCCCAAAACCTGTCCAAGTCATTGGACAGCTAGATCGGGGTGTAGCTTAGCCTGGTAGAGCGCTACGTTCGGGACGTAGAGGCCGGAGGTTCGAATCCTCTCACCCCGACCATACAAACACATTGGTTTATTAACTTTTCCTTTACGGTGACCCTTTGGATGCCGTGCCCATATGGGTGCAGTTACTTGCACTAGTCGTACTCATCTTCCTGTCGGCTTTTTTTGCAATGGCGGAGACCGCCCTAGTCGCCGCCAACAAGCACCGCCTGCGCCACCTGGCCAAGCGCGGCAGCAAAGCAGCGACCACCACGCTATGGCTGCTGGAGCGGACCGATAAGCTGCTGTCGCTGATCCTGATCGTCAACACCCTGGTCAACGCCCTGGCCACCGCCCTGGTGACGGCGATTGCCATTACGACATTCGGCAACCACCAGGAAGTGATCACTATCGCTACCGCGGCGGTCGCCTTCCTGCTGATCGTATTCGCCGAAATCACGCCGAAAGTGATAGGCGCGACCTATCCCGAGCGCATTGCCCTGCCGACCAGTTTCGTGCTCAAGCCTTTGATGGCTTTGGCCAAGCCGCTGATCTGGTTCGTCAACCTGTTCGTGTCGGCGATCCTCGGGCTGCTGCACATCAAAACCGGCAAACACGCGCAGGAACAACGGGTATCGCCGGAAGAACTGCGTTCGATCGTGCTCGAAGGCGGCAATTTCATGCCGCAAAAACACAAAAGCATCTTGCTCAACCTGTTCGACCTGGAAAAAATCTCGGTGGAAGACGTCATGACGCCGCGGGCGCAAGTCGAGGCGCTGAACCTGTCGGCTTCAGTAGAGGATATCAAGCACCAGCTGACCACCTGCTATCACAACAAGCTGCCGGTATATGAAGGTGAAATCAACCAGATCGTCGGCATTTTGCACGTGCGCAAGGCCATGGTATTGCTGAACCAGGAAGAGGAACTGACGGTAGAACATTTCCGCCAGCTGCTCACTACGCCTTATTTCGTTCCGGAAGACACCGACGTTTTCACGCAACTGCAATATTTCCAGGAAAACCACGAACGGCTGGGCATCATCGTCGACGAGTATGGCGAAGTACAGGGACTGGTCACGCTGGAAGACATCATTGAAGAAATGATTGGCGAATTCACCACTTCCAAGCCGGGCGCGGCGCGCGCCGACAGTTTTTCCTGGAATCCGCAGGGACAGTGCCTGCTGGAGGGCACGACTACCCTGCGCGACATCAACAAACGGCTAGGCTTGAATTTTCCGCTCGACGGTCCCAAGACCCTGAACGGCCTGCTGCTCGAATGGCTGCAGGATATTCCCGACAACAATGTCAGCCTGAAAATTGCCGGATGCATCATAGAAATCGTGCAGGTGCAAAACCAGGCGATCAAGGTTGCCAAATTGATGCGGCCGAATAAACTACAAGAACATTAAAAACACTGCCCATCGGCAACTTTTACGACACATTTCTTCACAAATCCTTTACAAGTGAGTTTCCCGTAGGGCATCATTGGTCGGTTCGAATGGTTCGGCACATCTTTTGGTATTGACCCCCCTATGGCAGCAGTATTTCCCAACGCTAATTCCACCAGCCCGATCTCCGGACTTGCCCGCGCATTGCTGCAAGCCGGACGTCTTTCCGTACCCCAGCTGGAGGCCTTGCACAAAAAGGCTAGCGAGAGTCAAACGCCGTTTATCTCCGCCTTGCTGGAAAGCGGGCAGCTGGATGCCCGTTCGCTTGCCCTGTTTTGCGCCGAGACCTTCGGTTATCCGCAGCTGGACCTGAGCGTACTCAACCTCGGCATGCTGCCGGAAAAAGCCATCGACGCCAAGCTGATGGAAACCCATTCCGTATTGGCCCTGGCGAAACGCGGCAACAAGATCTATGTCGCCTTTTCCGATCCGACCAATATCCAGGCGCTGGACCAGATCAAGTTCCAGACCGAGCTGACGGTTGAACCGATCATCGTCGAACACCCGGTGCTGCTGAAACAGATCCAGAAACTGGTCAAGTCGGCCGAGCAAAGCCTCAACGAAATGGTCGGCGACGAGCAGGAAATCAACTTCGTCGAAGAGGATGCGGTAGCGGTTGCCGATGCTGCGGCTACCGATATCGACGATGCGCCGGTAGTCAGGTTCTTGCAGAAGATACTGACCGACGCCATCAACCAGGGCGCGTCCGACTTGCATTTCGAGCCGTTCGAAAAATTCTACCGTATCCGTTTCCGGGTCGACGGCGTCTTGCGCGACATGGCGCAGCCGCCGCTGTCGATCAAGGAAAAACTGGTATCCCGCATCAAGGTGATCTCCAAGCTGGATATTTCCGAAAAGCGGGTGCCGCAAGATGGCCGCATGCGCCTGGCGGTATCCAAGACCCGCGCAATCGATTTCCGGGTCAGCACATTGCCGACCTTGTTTGGCGAAAAAGTCGTAATGCGGATCCTGGACCCGAGCCAGGCCCAGATGGGGATTGACGCGCTGGGTTACGACCCGGACCAGAAAGAAATCCTGATGGAGGCTATCCAGCGTCCCTACGGCATGGTGCTGGTGACCGGGCCGACCGGTTCCGGCAAAACCGTATCGCTGTATACCTGCCTGAACATCCTGAACCAGCCCGGCATCAACATTTCCACCGCCGAAGATCCAGCCGAAATCAATTTGCCCGGCGTGAACCAGGTCAACATCAACGACCGTGCCGGACTGACTTTCCCGGTGGCGCTGAAAGCCTTCCTGCGGCAGGATCCCGACATCATCATGGTCGGTGAAATCCGCGACCTGGAAACCGCCGACATCTCGATCAAGGCCGCGCAAACCGGGCACATGGTGTTTTCCACACTGCACACCAACGATGCGCCATCGACGCTGACGCGTCTGATGAACATGGGGGTGCCGGCCTTCAATATCGCCTCGTCGGTGATCCTGATCACTGCACAGCGGCTGGCGCGCCGCCTGTGCAGCTGCAAGCAGCCGATTACCGTCCAGGAAGAAGCCTTGCTGGAAGCCGGCTTCACCGAGGACGACCTCGACGGCAGCTGGATGCCGTACAAGGCGGTCGGCTGCGATCGCTGCAACGGCACAGGATACAAAGGGCGGGTCGGCATCTACCAGATCATGCCGATCACCGAAGAAATAGAACGGATTATCCTGGCGCACGGCACGGCGCTGGAAATCGAAGCGCAGGCTAAGCGCGAGGGGGTCAAGACCCTGCGTTTGTCAGGATTGATGAAGGTTAAACAAGGGTTGACCAGCCTCGAAGAAGTGCTTGGCTGCACCAATATCTAATTTAGGGGAATAGTTCATGGCAACTGCCGCACGCAGCGCCGCAAGCGCACGTCAGGTCAAAGAGTGGGTATATCTTTGGGAGGGCAAGGATAAAAAGGGCAAGGTGGTGCGCGGCGAACTGCGCGCCGGCAGCGAGACCGTGGTCAACGTCACCATGCGGCGCCAGGGGATCTTGGTCACCAAGGTTAAAAAGAAGACCTTCCGCAGCGGGAAGAAAATTTCCGACAAGGATATCTCCCTGTTTACCCGCCAGCTGGCTACCATGATGAAGGCCGGCGTGCCTTTGCTGCAGTCTTTTGACATCGTGGCCAAGGGCCATGCCAATCCGTCGGTGTCGAAACTGGTCAATGACATCCGCGGCGATGTGGAGACCGGCACCAGCCTGAGCCAGGCGTTCCGCAAGTTTCCGCTGTATTTCGACCCGTTGTTTTGCAACCTGGTTGGTGCTGGCGAACAGGCTGGTATTCTTGAGGACTTGCTGGAGCGGCTCGCGATCTACAAGGAAAAAACCCTCGCAATTAAAGGCAAAATCAAATCCGCATTATTTTATCCAGTATCGATTCTGGCGGTAGCGTTTGTCGTAACCGCGGTCATCATGATCTGGGTGGTGCCCGCTTTCAAACAGGTGTTTTCCAGCTTCGGCGCGGACTTGCCGGCACCGACAATGGCGGTAATGGCAATGTCGGATTTCATGGTGGGCAACTGGTACATCATCTTCCCAACCATATTTGCCGGCTTATATTTATTCTTCCAGTCCTGGAGACGTTCGCTCAAAATGCAACGGGTCATGGATCGTTTATTGCTAAAAGCGCCGGTTTTCGGCGACGTGATACGCAAAGCCACGATTGCGCGCTGGACTCGCACTTTGGCCACCATGTTTGCCGCCGGTGTACCATTGGTAGAGTCGCTTGACTCGGTAGGCGGCGCATCAGGCAATGCAGTCTATCTGGACGCCACCAAGAAGATCCAGAGCGAGGTCAGTACCGGCACCAGTTTGACCGCAGCGATGGAAAACGCCAATGTATTCCCGAATATGGTGACGCAAATGGTTTCGATCGGCGAAGAGTCCGGCTCACTGGATCAAATGCTAGGTAAAGTAGCCGATTTCTACGAGGCTGAAGTGGATGACGCAGTAGCCTCCCTGTCCAGCCTGATGGAACCCTTGATCATGGTGATCCTAGGCGTACTGATCGGCGGCCTGGTGGTTGCCATGTACTTGCCAATCTTCAAGTTAGGCTCGGTGGTCTGATGCAAGACGGGATTTTTTTCCTGGCGGCGGGGAGCCTGCTTCCCACCGCGCTGGCAGCTGTTTTTGGATTATTGATCGGCAGTTTCCTGAATGTAGTGATTCACAGGCTGCCGGTCATGATGCAGCGCGAATCGGATAATTACGTCGCCCACGAAAGCGGCAAGCCGCTGCCGCATACCGAGCGCTACAACCTGGTGGTTCCGCGCTCGGCTTGCACACAATGCAAACACCAGATCGGCGCGCTCGAGAATGTGCCGATCTTGAGTTACTTGGCCTTGCGCGGCAAATGCGCAGCCTGCAAAACCCCCATCTCGATGCGCTATCCTCTGGTCGAGGCATTGACCGGAGCGCTGTCGGCCCTGCTCATCTGGCACTTCGGCAGCGGCTGGGTCGGCCTGGCGACCCTGGTTTTCGTCTATCTGCTGATCGCGATGACGTTTATCGACGCCGATACCCAGTTGCTGCCGGACGACCTGACCCTGCCGCTGCTCTGGATAGGCCTGCTGCTGAACCTGTCCGGCCTGTTCGTGCCTTTACAGGACGCCGTGATCGGCGCCGCGGCAGGCTACCTGAGCCTGTGGGCGATTTACTGGGCATTCAAGCTGCTGACCGGCAAGGAAGGCATGGGCTATGGCGATTTCAAGCTGCTGGCGGCGCTTGGCGCCTGGCTGGGCTGGAAGATGCTGCCCATCGTCATCTTGTTTTCATCATTGGTGGGC
The DNA here is from genome assembly GCF_001584145.1 of Collimonas fungivorans. Lineage (NCBI taxonomy): Bacteria > Pseudomonadati > Pseudomonadota > Betaproteobacteria > Burkholderiales > Oxalobacteraceae > Collimonas > Collimonas fungivorans. The sequence goes on from NZ_CP013232.1 coordinate 5,024,998, forward strand.
GCGGCAGTCGGGATCATATTGATCGTTTTTGCCCGCCGCGGACGCGACAATCCCATCCCCTTCGGCCCCTACCTGGCCGCCGCCGGCCTGCTGGCCCTGCTCTACGGTCAAACAATTCTGGAAACTTATTTCGGTTTTGCTACCTAACATCGTATGAACCAGCACCATGCGGCCAGTCACGACCAGCCAGCGCAAGGCAACCCCAGATTCAGCGTCGGCCTGACCGGCGGGATCGGCAGCGGCAAGAGCACCGTCGCCGACATGTTTGCCGAGCGGGGCGCCGCTGTCATCGACACCGATGTCATCGCTCATCAGCTGACTGCGCCGGACGGCGCCGCCATTGCGCCGCTTGCCGCCGAATTCGGCAGCGCTTTCATCGACGCCAGCGGCGCCATGGACCGGGCCATGATGCGCGCCCATGTATTCTCGGACCCGCAGGCAAAACAACGCCTGGAGGCCATCTTGCATCCTTTGATCCGGGCCGAAACCGCCAGCGCGGCGCAACATGCCCAAGGCTTGTACCTGATTTTTGTAGTCCCGCTGCTGGTTGAGTCCGGCAACTGGAGAGAACGGGTACAGCGCATACTGGTGGTAGATTGCGACGAACAGATCCAGCTGGAACGTGTGATGCAGCGCAATGCAATGACGCCGTCTCAAGTACGGGCCATCATGGCGACCCAAGCCTCCAGGCAGCAACGACTGCAGGCCGCCGACGATGTGATTGTCAATGACAGTGAGCCGGCGGCGCTATTGCCGCAAGTGACGCGATTACACGCGCTATATGAAGCATTGAGCCGATCGTTATAATGGTATAAAGCTTTATATATCAGGCAGGAAGCCTGTCGCTCAATGTTAAAAATAGAGGGGCATTTGTAATTTCTGTTCGCATCGTTCAGAATCATGTCTTATCCGGCTCAAATTTTTAAGGGATGTCACTTTGATCGTCTACGAATATCCTTTCAACGAGCGCATTCGCACCATGTTGCGGCTGGAAGACCTGCACGAAAGATTCGGCTTTTTCGTGCAGCAGGAAAGTCCGCTGCAGCACCATATCGCGCTGTCCACCATTTTCGAAATGCTGGAGGTTGCCGGACGCGCCGATCTGAAGTCGGATTTGCTGCAAGAACTGGAACGACAAAAACAAACCCTGCTCGGCTTTAAATCCAATCCCAACGTTGCGCCCGACATGCTGGACGCCATCCTGCAAGAGATAGACCGGATCAGCACGGCTCTGATGGCGACCCAGGGCAAGACCGGCCAGCACATACGCGAAAATGAATGGCTGATGAGCATCCGCGGCCGCACCATCATTCCCGGCGGCGCCTGCGAATTCGACCTGCCTTCCTACTATGCCTGGCAACAGCACCCCGCCGAACAGCGGTTTGCCGATATCGTCGGCTGGTTCGCGCCGCTGGCGCCATTGTTCGACGCTATCAGCATTGTATTGCGATTACTACGAGAAACCGGAAGTTCGGTAAAGATAGACGCACAAAACGGCAGTTATCAGCAAATGCTGCAAGGAAAATCTTACCAGATGCTGCGCCTGATCATTGATGAGCAGCTGGCGGCGATTCCTGAAATATCCGCCAACAAGTACATGCTGTGGGTACGTTTCACCACCCAGGGCGGCGACCTGAAGCCAAAAGCGTATGAAGGCGACGTGCCGTTCGAGCTCACTCTTTGTAATTTTTAAATGTTTTTTGAATAGATTTGTATGACTACTACCGTCGATTGCCCGACATGCGGCACAAAAGTTGAATGGATTCCCGCCAACCGGTTCAGGCCGTTTTGCTCGGAACGCTGCAAGCAGATCGACCTGGGCGCCTGGGCCGAAGAGAAATATGCGATTCCGGCGGTCAATCCGCCCGATGAAATCGATGACGACGGCAAGCTGCCGCAATAACTCGAGGTAGCGAGCTAGGTTACGCGCTCTCTCGGCGCAATTCGTCCAGCCATTCAATCAAGGGAATCGCCGCCGGTAACAATGGCTCGACGTCGACGCTGCCTTGCCATGAAAACGCCTGCCCTTCCAGGCTTTGCGGTTCGCCGCGCCATTCGCGGCTGATGTAGAAATGCAGACGCACGCGCGCATGCGGATAATAATGTTCAATTCCGCACCAGGGCTCGGCAGAGGCAATTTCAACCCCCAGCTCCTCCAGCAGTTCACGCTTGAGGGCGTCGAAAATCGACTCTCCCGATTCGACTTTCCCCCCCGGGAACTCCCAGTAACCAGCCATCGGCTTGCCGGCCGGCCTCTGGCCCAGGAGCACGTCGCCGTTGGGCTTCATCAGGATGCCGACTGCTACATTGACCGGTTCCCGCTCAAGAACGGTCATGGCGGCGTCATTCTGCCGGCGTAATCGCGGGCAAACTGCCATGCAACCCGGCCTGAACGCGAAGCCCGTTGCAGGGCCCAGCGCAAGGCATCGCCACGCGCCTCCGCAATCTGCTCTGCATTGCAGCCGAAATGACTGAGCCAATGGCCGACGATGTCCAGATAATCGTCTTGCTTGAACGGATAAAACGATACCCACAATCCGAAGCGCTCTGAAAGTGAAATCTTTTCTTCGACGGTTTCCCCCGGATGCAAATCTCCATCCTCGGTAGTTTTATAGCTGGCATTGTCCGACATCCGCTCCGGCAGCAAATGGCGCCGGTTGGAAGTGGCATAAATCAGCACATTGTCCGACTGCGCGGCGATGCTGCCGTCAAGCGCCACTTTGAGCGCCTTGTAACCACTCTCGCCCTCTTCGAACGAAAGGTCGTCGCAAAAAATGATGAAGCGTTCCGGCCGCTCCGCCACAAGGTCGACAATATCCGGCAACGCTGCCAAATCGTCCTTATCCACTTCGATCAGCCGCAAACCCTGGGGAGCATACTGGTTCAGGCAAGCTTTGATCAGGGACGACTTGCCGGTACCGCGGGCGCCGGTCAGCAGCACGTTGTTGGCCGGCCGGCCGTCGACAAACTGACGGGTATTCTGGTCGATCTGCTGCTTCTGCACTTCGATATTATGCAGATCCGACAGCGCAATATCCGAAATATGGCCGACTGCCTGCAGGTAACCGCCGGCAGATCCGCCGCGGTGGCGCCAGCGAAAGGCGGTCGCCGCCTGCCAGTCGGGAGCAGCCTTGGCTTGCGGCAGGATGGATTCAAGCCGGGCCAGCAAGGCTTCGGCGCGGATCAGGAATTGGTCTAATTGAGTCATGGCTGGTTTGGTGACAAATGGGATTTCCCCATTCTGACGTAAAGCAAAACGCTGCTGGGTGAATATTATTTGTCAAAACAAATTCGCCGCCGCGACCGACAAACGGCCTCGGACGGCATTTTTCTCAAAGTATGATCGGCTCAGGAGCGATAGTCAGCATTGATCGAGACATAGTCATGCGATAAATCGCAAGTCCACACAGTCGCATCGGCATCGCCTCGCGCCAGTTGCACCCGCACCAGGATCTCGCTCTGTTTCATGACGCGCTGGCCGTCGGCTTCCTGGTATTCTGGATTGCGGCCACCACTTTTTGCCACCAGGACGTCATCCAGGTACAGGTCCAGCTTGCTGACGTCCAAGTCGTCGACGCCAGCATAACCGATAGCCGCCAGGATACGGCCCAGGTTAGGATCAGAGGCGAAGAAGGCCGTCTTGACCAGCGGCGAGTGAGCGATCGAATAAGCGATCTTGCGGCATTCTGCAGCATTCTGCCCCTGTTCCACGGTGATCGTGATGAACTTGGTAGCGCCTTCGCCGTCGCGGATGATCATTTGCGCCAGATGCCGGGAAATATCGGTGACAGCCGCCGCCAGCTCCGCATATTCCGGACTATCGACGCTGCTCACTTCCAGTTCGCCGGCGCCGGTGGCGATCAGCATGAACGAGTCGTTGGTCGAGGTATCACCGTCGATGGTGATGCAGTTGAACGAACGGTCGGCGGCCTGGCGCACCATGTGCTCCAGCACCGGCTGCGCCACTTTCGCATCGATCGCCAGGAAACCGAGCATTGTCGCCATATTCGGCTTGATCATGCCGGCGCCCTTGCTGATGCCGGACAGCGTCACCGTTTTGCCGGCGATAACCAGGCTGCGTGAAGCAGCTTTTGGCTGCGTATCGGTAGTCATGATAGCCTCGGCGGCATTGAACCAGTTGTCGCTTTGCAGGTTCTGTATCGCCTGCGGCAAACCGGCAGCGATGCGCTCCACCGGCAGCGGCTCCAGGATCACGCCAGTCGAAAACGGCAATATCTGTGCTGCATGGCAGCCCAGCAACTCCGCCAGCGCATCACAAGTGGCATTGGCTGCCGCCAGGCCGGCTTCGCCGGTGCCGGCGTTGGCGTTGCCGGTATTGATCAGCAGCGCACGGACAGGCTCGCCGGAAATCTCGGCGGCGGCCAGATGCGCTTTGCTGACTTGTACCGGAGCAGCGCAAAAGCGGTTTTGCGTAAACACCCCGGCTACCGTCGCCGTCGGCGCCAGTTTCATCACCAGCAAATCCTTGCGATTCGCTTTGCGCACACCGGCCTCGGCATGGCCAAGCTCGATGCCCGCCACAGGCAGCAGATCGGCGGCGACAGGAATGGGGGAATTGACGGCCATGAGAATCCTTAACTAGGTATATAGGTGTTGGCGGCGCTGGTTTGCCGAGATTAATGGGTGGTTGCCCGGTCCAGCAGACCGGCAGCTGATCCAAGTGCTTATTTTAAGGGGTATTAAGGCGTATGCGCAGACCATGTGTACATCTGCCGCAACAAAAGCAAAGGGCGGGTTTCCCGCCCTGCTTTAGCCGTTGCCCATCATTGCCGGTTACATCAGCTGGCCGTGGCACTGCTTGTATTTCTTGCCGCTGCCGCACGGGCAAGGATCGTTGCGGCCGACCTTCGGCACGCTGCTGCCCGGCTGCTGCGATTCATCGCTATGCGCGGTGGGCGCCAGCAAGGCTTCCGGCGCCGCGCTCGGATCGAAGTCGGCATGCTGGTAGTGCACGTTTTCCACGTGGGACTGCGCCATTTCTTCTTCGGCAGCCGCAATTTCCTCGCGGTTTTCGATACGCACCGTCATCACCACCTTGACCACTTCATTTTTGATCAGGTCCAGCATCTGGCCAAACAGTTCAAACGCTTCGCGCTTGTATTCCTGCTTCGGATTCTTTTGCGCGTAGCCGCGCAGGTGGATCCCCTGGCGCAGATGGTCCAGCGCAGCCAGATGCTCGCGCCAATGGCTGTCGACACTTTGCAGCATGACGCTGCGTTCGAAGCCTGCGAACGATTCCTTGCCAACGATTTCGGTCTTGGTGTCATAGGTAGTGCTGGCGGCGGTCAGCACACGCTCCAGCAGATCTTCGTCGGTCAGGTTCGGTTCCGATTTCAGCATCTCGCCAAGCGGTACTTCCAGGTGCAGGTCGTTGGCCAGGGCCGTTTCCAGCGCCGGGATATTCCATTGCTCTTCAAGCGACTCTTCCGGCACATAGGTACGGAAAGTATCGTCCAGCACACCTTCGCGCAGCGACGCCACCGTTTCGGAAACGCCTTGCGATTCCAGCAATTCGTTGCGCTGCTGGTAGATCACCTTGCGCTGGTCGTTGGCGACATCGTCATATTCCAGCAGCTGCTTGCGGATATCGAAGTTGCGCGCCTCGACCTTGCGCTGCGCCGATTCGATCGAACGCGACACGATGCCAGCCTCGATCGGCTCGCCTTCCGGCATTTTCAGCCGGTCCATGATGGCGCGCACGCGGTCGCCGGCAAAAATGCGCAGCAAGGCGTCGTCCAGCGACAGGTAGAAACGCGAGGAGCCCGGATCGCCCTGGCGCGCAGCGCGGCCGCGCAACTGGTTATCCACCCGCCGCGATTCATGGCGCTCGGTGCCGATGATATGCAAGCCGCCGGCATTGACCACGTGGTCATGCAGCGATTGCCAATCATCGCGCAGCTTGTCGGAGCGCAGTTGTTTTTCGGTGTCGCCGAGCGACTCGTCGGCTTCGATGAACTGGATCTGCTTCTCGACATTCCCGCCCAGCACGATGTCAGTGCCGCGCCCCGCCATGTTGGTGGCGATAGTGATCGCTTGCGGACGGCCTGCCTGCGCGATGATTTCCGCTTCCCGTGCGTGCTGCTTGGCGTTCAACACGTTGTGCGGCAGCTTGGCCTTGGTCAGGATCGAAGACAACAGCTCCGAGTTTTCGATCGAAGTGGTGCCCACCAGCACCGGTTGCCCGCGCTCGTAGCAGTCCTGGATATCCTTCAGCATCGCATTGTATTTTTCCTGCGATGTCTTGTAGACCTGGTCCTGCCGGTCCTTGCGCTGGTTCGGCCGGTTTTGCGGGATCACCACGGTTTCCAGGCCATAGATTTCCTGGAATTCGTAGGCTTCGGTATCGGCGGTGCCCGTCATGCCGGCCAGCTTGCCGTACATGCGGAAATAGTTCTGGAAAGTGATCGAGGCCAGGGTCTGGTTCTCGTTCTGGATCTTGACGCCTTCCTTGGCTTCCACTGCCTGGTGCAAGCCGTCCGACCAGCGGCGGCCGGTCATCATGCGGCCGGTGAATTCGTCGACAATGACGATTTCGCCGCCCTGCACCACATAGTGCTGGTCCTTGAAGTACAGCGAGTGCGCGCGCAACGCGGCGTACAGGTGATGGATCAGGCTGATGTTGGCGGCGTCGTACAGGGAGGCGCCTTCTGCCAGCAAACCCATGTCGGTGAGGATCTGCTCGGCCTTTTCATGGCCGGCTTCGGTCAGCAGCACCTGGTGCGCTTTTTCATCCTTGGTGTAATCGCCGGGGACTTCAACCTTGCCCTTGCCGTCCGGCGTTTCTTCGCCGACCTGCTGGGTCAGCAGCGGCGGCACTTCATTGATCTTGTAATACAGGTCAGTGTGATTTTCAGCCTGGCCGGAAATGATCAGCGGCGTACGCGCTTCGTCGATCAGGATCGAGTCGACTTCATCGACAATGGCGAAATTCAGGGTACGCTGCACACGGTCGGCGGCGTCGTACACCATGTTGTCGCGCAGGTAATCGAAACCGAATTCGTTGTTGGTGCCGTAGGTGATGTCGGCGCCGTAGGCGACCTGCTTGGCGTCATGCTCCACCGACGACAGGTTGACCCCGGTCGTCAGACCCAGCCAGCTGTATAAACGTCCCATCCACTCGGCATCGCGCTGCGCCAGGTAGTCATTCACGGTCACCACGTGCACGCCCTTGCCGGACAGCGCATTCAGGTATGCCGGCAGGGTCGCCATCAGCGTCTTGCCCTCGCCGGTACCCATTTCGGCAATTTTCCCGTAATGCAATACCATGCCGCCTATCAGCTGCACGTCGAAATGGCGCATTTTCAAGACCCGCTTGCCGGCTTCACGGCAAACCGCGAACGCTTCCGGCAGCAAGGCGTCGAGCTTTTCGCCGTCGGCTATGCGCTGCTTGAGCTCCGGCGTTTTCGCCTGCAGCTCGGCATCGGACAGTTTTTCGAACGCCGGTTCAAGTGCATTAATTTGTCGGACGACTTTTTTATATTGCTTAAGCAGGCGCTGGTTGCGGCTACCGAAAATCTGGGTCAGTAATGACATGCTTGGATTCTAAAAAAAGCGCCGGCGGCATTCCGCGGCATCTTGTGGATGGCCCCGAAACCGGGCTGTGGCTAAATAAATAATCGGAGAATTTTATCATGCAGTCCCCGACACATTGGGGTTATGCACCAGGAAACAATAGCAAGTTGCGCAAATTGTGCCCGGCATCCGGCGCATCCGGGCTCTACTGTGCTTGCATTACAACAACATTCATTACTTCCCGGCCAATGTTGCCATCTTGGCCAGGTCGGTGCCCGCGTTCAGGAACTTGCGCGGATCCTGCGCCACGCCCTTGATTCTTACTTCGAAATGCAGGTGCGGTCCGGTCGAACGCCCGGTAGTGCCGATATCGGCGATATGCTGGCCGCGCTGCACGATGTCGCCCACTTTGACAAACAGCCTGGAGGCATGGGCGTAGCGGGTGATGATGTCGTTGCCGTGGTCTATATCCAGCATGTTGCCGTATTGCGGATGATATTCGGCCGCGATTACCACGCCGGCCGCCGCGGCGACGATATTGGTGCCGACCGAGGCTGGAAAATCCAGTCCCTCATGAAATGCACTGCGGCCGGTGAACGGATCGAGCCGCCAGCCGAAGCTGGAGGAATTGTAGTTGACGCTGACCGGCTGGTTGGTCGGCAGCAGCTTGGACTTGATGCGGTCGCTCATCAGTACGGTTTCGACCACGTTCAGGTAGTCGGTGCGGAAACCGACATCGCGCGACATGGCGTCCAGCGCCAGCTGGAATTCGCTCATGCTCATGTCGTGCGAGCGCCGGTCGTACAGGCTGCTCGATTCGGCGCCGCCGCGTCCCGGCGCTTCCTTGAAATTGAACTCTTCCGGCTTGACCCCAGCCAAGCCCTGGACCCGCTCACCCAAGGCATCCAGGCGCATCAGCTGCGCCTGCATTTCACCGAGCTTGATGGCCATCGCCGCCAGGTTTTCCTTCAGGTACTTGTCTTTATCCTGCACTCCGGCGACAGCGTCGCCGGCGGCCTTGCCCGCAAACGGCAGGCCGACCGCATAACGGGCGGTGAGGAAATACAATAATCCGGTCGCCAGCAATACCGCCAGTAAAAAAACGACGATCATCAGGGTGATGTGCCTGGCGCCTAAGGTGATGGATTTTGCGCGATTAAAACGCGGGTGCAACAGAATTACCTGCATTGCAGCTCCGGTGAAGCCCTGAGCGGGTCACAGGTGTGATATGGTTTCACCATCATGCGTAGACTCTCACCTTCTTCTTACCGGCCAGCGACAACGGGTTCCAGGCCTCAAACTCAAAAAGCCGTTGCCGATTTTTTACGGGGGAATGACAAGATGGCGGCTTTGCTGCCCGCTGTCACACGCATGGCGGCGCTGCAAAAGCAATGCGCCGCCGAATTGCCTGCCATGTTCAGTACCTGCGAAGTATTGCAATGCGAAGCCGGGCAGCTGGTACTGTCAGCTCCCAATGCAGCTCTGGCAAGCAAATTGAAGCAGCAACTGCCACGCCTGCAAAACCAATTGCTGGCAGGAAATTGGCAGATTAATGCAATCCGAATCAAAGTGCAAGTAAGCCAAAACCTAATGAAAGCGCCTGCTGTCAAGCAGGCACTACTTTCATCCAAAGCTGTTTCGGCATTCTCTTCGCTGATGGAGGAACTGGAGCCATCGGCTGCCAACGAAGCACTGAAAAATGCTATCGCAGCGATGGTCAGGCGCTATAGCGATAAAAAATAAATCGCTACGGGCGGGGATAAACGCCATCTTGCAAAAATGGCATTATACACAGACAGCTAGTTGAGAGCCCACTCTTGCCCGACCTGACGCTGATAAGCGCCGGGCGCTTCAGTCAACTCGTCGAAGCTGACCACCTCATAGGCATCCGGCTGAGCCAGTAAAGCGCGCAGCAGCTGGTTGTTCAGGCCATGGCCAGATTTGTGGGCGGTGTAGCTGGCCAGCAGCGGATGGCCGATCAGGTACAGGTCGCCGATGGCGTCCAGGATCTTGTGGCGGACAAACTCGTTTTCGTAGCGCAAACCGTCGCTGTTGAGGATGCGGTACTCATCCATCACGATGGCGTTTTCCAGCGAACCGCCGCGCGCCAGTCCCAGGCCGCGCATGGTTTCCACATCCTGCATGAAACCGAATGTGCGCGCACGCGCCACTTCCTTCACATACGACTGGATGCTGAAATCCACTTCCGCGGTCTGGCCGGTGCCATCCACCGCTGGATGGTTGAATTCGATAAAGAATTTCAGCTTGAAACCGTTGCATGGATCGAGCCGCGCCCATTTCTCGCGGTCGCCTTCGCCTTCACGCACCTCGACCGATTTTTTGATGCGCACGAATTTCTTGGCGGCGTTTTGCTCTTCCAGCCCCGCTTGCTGCAGCAGGAATACGAACGACGAGGCCGAGCCATCCATGATGGGGATTTCCTCGGCAGTCACGTCGACATACAGGTTATCTATGCCCAGCCCCGAGCAGGCCGACATCAGATGTTCGATGGTGGAAACCCGCACGCCGTCCTTGACCAGCACCGAGGCCATGCGTGTATCGCCGACTTCGGTGGCCTTGGCCGGGAAGTCGATGGCAGGATCCATATCGACGCGCCGGAAAACGATGCCGGTATCCACTGCCGCCGGGCGCAGGGTCAGCTCGACCTTGGTGCCGGAATGGACGCCAATGCCTGTCGTCTTGACAATTCTTTTGATAGTGCGCTGTTTCAACATGATGACATTATAAGTCTGACTGATAATTATTCTGTAACGATGTGTAGTTATTGTGGGGTAAAAAACACGCCTGGATGTTTCCGCCCCCGGAACTGAAAAACGGCGCCACTGGCGCCGCCTACTCTACCCGCAACGGCTAGCTTTTAGGCCAGTTGCGCCAGCAGGGTTTCCGCATTGGACACTTCGAACTTGCCGCCCTGCTCCACGTTCAGCTGCTTGACCACGCCGTCGTCGATCAGCGCCGAGAAACGCTGCGAGCGCACGCCCATGCCGAACTTGCCGAAATCGGCGTCCAGGCCCAGCGCCTTGACGAAATCGGCGTTGCCGTCAGCCAGCAAACGCACGATGCCGGTGGCTTTCTGGTCACGGCCCCAGGCGCCCATGACGAATGCATCGTTGACGGAGATCGCCCAGATTTCATCGACGCCCTTGGCCTTGAATTCTGCCGCATGCTGGATGTAGCCAGGCAGATGCTTGGCGGAACAGGTCGGCGTGAAAGCGCCCGGCACGGCGAACAGGGCGATTTTCTTGCCCTTGACCAGGTCGCTGACATTGAACGAGTTCGGTCCGAGCGAACAACCTTCGGTCTCGGTTTCGATGAATTCTGCTAATTTGCCTTCCGGCAGGCTATCGCCGATCTTGATGGTCATGATTAATTCCTTGTCTAGGTGTGGATGCCCTGAAGCCCGTGGCGCAACGCTAAGGCGCGCGCCGGTATTCCAGAGGCACAGAATGTTGGCGGATGCTACAAAAGAAAACGCCGCGCCTTTCGACGCGGCGTTGAACCCGCAGTATGCCCTGTTCCGCAACTTCATGCAGAATGCCGGCCATGATAGCGGGTATCAGCACCCGCCATCATCATTGAGACTAAAGAGCCCTGACTTAGTCGGCTTGCTTGCGCAGGAAAGCCGGAATGTCGTAGGTTTCCATGCCGTTCTTTTCCAAAGCCCGCACCGTGTCGGAAGCCGACTCGCGACGCCATACCGCCGGCGCCTTCATGCCTTCGAACGAAGAGCTGCCGTGTCCCACCGAAGCCTGGCCATGCATCATCGGCTCGTTGTGGGTGCCAGTACGCATCATCGGCGCCTGCACCAGCTGCACGGCCTTGCGTGCACGGCCCAGGCCGGTGGCCACCACGGTGACACGGATATCGTCGCCCATGGTTTCGTCGTAGGCGATGCCCTGGGCAATCGAAGCGTCCGGCGCCGCAAACGCACGCACGGTCGCCATCACTTCCTTGATTTCCTTACCCTTCAGGCTGCGGCTGGCGGTGACGTTGACCAGCACGCCGCGCGCGCCGGACAGATCGATGCCGTCCAGCAGCGGCGAGGCAACCGCCTGCTCCGCCGCCAGGCGCGCGCGATCGACGCCGGATGCGGTAGCGGTACCCATCATCGCCTTGCCTTGTTCGCCCATGATGGTCTTGACGTCATTGAAGTCGACGTTGATGTGACCAGGCACATTGATGATTTCAGCAATACCGGCAACGGCGTTGTTGAGAACGTCGTCGGCGTGCTGCAACCACTCCATCATGCTGTCGTCTTCATAAATCTCTTCGAGCTTCTCGTTGAGAATGATGATCAGCGAATCAACATGCTGGGACAGGGCTTCCAGGCCTTCGTCGGCGATGTCCATGCACTTCTGGCCTTCATACGAAAACGGCTTCGACACTACCGCCACCGTCAGCGCGCCCAGTTCCTTGGCGATCTGCGCCACCACCGGCGCAGCGCCGGTGCCGGTGCCGCCGCCCATGCCGGCAGCGATGAACACCATGTGCGCGCCGCGCAATGCGTCTTCGATCCGGCCGCGCGATTCCTCGGCCAGCTGACGACCCACCGACGGCTTCATGCCCGCGCCCAGGCCGGTCTCGCCGATCTGGATCACGTTGTGCGCCTTCGATTGCTTGAGCGCCTGCGCATCGGTGTTGGCGGCGATGAACTCCACTCCTGACACACCCTTGTTGATCATATGTTGGACCGCATTGCCGCCGGCGCCACCGACGCCGACAACTTTAATCACGGTGCCCAAAGTTGCATTGTCAAGCATATCGATTTCCATGATATTTCCTCATAAAGATGCAGCATTCAGTCAATAGGCATCACGCTGTGTGAGGCCTAGCAACTGACAACTGCGTGTTGCACAAACAACGTTAAAAACAAATCTCGTATTAAAAACCGTATTAGAAATTACCCAAAAACCATTCCTTCATGCGCTGCCAGATCGCCTTCGCCGAACCTTCCTGGCGTGTCACGATATAACCGCGCAGGTATTGCTTCTTCGCTTCCAGCAGCAGCCCCAGCACAGTCGAATAACGCGGGCTGCGCACCACGTCGGCCAGCTGGCCGCGGTAGTCCGGCGTTCCCAGCCGTGCAGGCTTGAGGAAAATGTCTTCCGCCAGTTCGATCATGCCGGGCATCATTGCCGAGCCGCCGGTCAGCACCACTCCGCTCGATAACACTTCTTCGTAACCTGACTCGCGCACCACCTGGTGCACCAGCGCAAACAGCTCTTCGACTCGTGGCTCGATCACCGCCGCCAGCGCCTGGCGCGACAGGGTGCGCGGATTGCGGTCGCCCAGGCCCGGCACTTCCAGCGTCTCGCCCGGATCGGCCAGGATCTGCTTGGCCACGCCGTAGCGCAACTTGATTTCTTCCGCCTCGTTGGTCGGCGTACGCAGCGCCATCGCGATGTCGTTGGTGATCTGGTCGCCGGCGATCGGGATTACCGCGGTATGGCGGATCGCGCCTTCGGTGAACACCGCAACGTCGGTGGTGCCGCCGCCGATATCGACCAGCACCACGCCCAGCTCTTTTTCGTCTGGCGTCAGCACCGCATCGGCCGACGCCATCGGCTGCAAGATCAGGTCCGACACTTCCAGGCCGCAGCGGCGGATGCACTTGACGATGTTCTGCACCGCCGACACCGCACCGGTCACGATGTGCACCTTGACTTCCAGTCGGATGCCGCTCATGCCGATTGGTTCACGCACATCTTCCTGGCTGTCCACAATAAATTCCTGCGGCACCGTATGCAGCAATTGCTGGTCGGTCGGAATGTTGACCGCCTTCGCCGTTTCTATAACGCGCGAGACGTCGGCCGCGCTGACTTCCTTATCCTTGATCGCCACCATGCCACTGGAATTGAAGCTGCGGATATGGCTGCCTGCGATCCCGGTGTACACGTTGCGGATCTTGCAGTCGGCCATCAGCTCCGCCTCTTCCAGTGCGCGCTGGATAGACTCGACGGTGGCCTCGATGTTCACCACCACGCCTTTTTTCAGCCCCTTGGACTCAGCCTGGCCCAGGCCGATGACTTCATGGCGCCCATCGGACAATACCTCGGCTACCACGGCCACCACCTTGGAGGTGCCGATGTCGAGACCGACGATCAGGTTTTTTGCGTCTTTTGTCATAGTGTTTCGCTTATTTTTTCTTGCTTCCCAATCCGGTCGACAAACCGCTAGCCTTCAGCGCCAAGCCATTCGGATACCGCATATCTACACTCTCAATCCGGTTCTGCAAACGCGACAGCAGTTGCGGATAAATCTGCACCAGCCGTTCCACACGGTCTTTCAGCGTGCTCTTGTTTTGCTCACGCCCCAGCTCCACCGTCATGCCGTTGTCCAGTTTCACGGTCCACGCATAACGGCTCGATAAATCCACCTCTACCGGGTTCAGCTTCAGCGGCGCAAACCATGCCCGAAAATCCGCCAGGCGCGCCGTGACATCTTTCTCACTGCCTTTCGGGCCTGACAAGCGCAGCAGTTCGCCGTCTTCTTCCGCCTCATCCAGGTTGGCGGTAAACAAATCGCCATATACCGACAGCAGGCGGCCGTCATCGTCCCAGGTAGCCAACGGCTGATGCTCTTCAATCGTCACGATCAGCGTATTCGGCCATTCGCGCTGCACCGCCGCCTTGCGCACCCACGGCACCGATTCGAACGCGCTGCGCACCGTATCCAGGTTGGCCGTGAAAAAATTGCCCTTGATGCGCGGCAGCGCGCTGGCGCGGACAATCAACGGATTGACGCGCCGCAGTTCGCTCTGCCCCGCACCTTCGATCCTGATCGTCTTCAGCGTAAACATCGGACGCTGCGCCAGCCACCAGACGCCAGACGCCAGCAATGCGAGCGCAGCCAGTCCCAGCAGGGTGCCGGAAATCGCGTTCAACATTTTGATGTCTTGCCACATGGTTATCGACTTTATCGCTTGGATCGTTAAGGTTTTCTATTCAGGTTTTTCGGCCCGGATCAGTCTGGCTTCCAGTCTTTTGACGGATTCAGGTCAAGCGAGGCCGATTTCAGTATTTCCACACACAGGTCTTCATAGCTCACACCGTCCGCCTTGGCTGCCATCGGCACCAGCGAATGGCCGGTCATGCCCGGCGAAGTGTTGATCTCCAGCAGGAACGGTTCGTTGTCGGAAGAGCGCAGCATGAAATCGACCCGCGCCCAGCCCTCGCATCCGAGTGCATTGAAAGCCTGCACCGCCAGCGACTGTATGTGCTGCGTCAGTCCCTCATCCAGGGGCGCCGGACACAAGTACTTGGTATCATCGGTAAAATATTTATGCTGATAGTCGTAATTGCCTTCCGGTGCGCGAATTTCAACAATAGGTAAAGCCCGTGCATTGCGGCCGGCGCCAAGCACCGGCACCGTCAGCTCGCGTCCGGCGACGAATTCTTCCGCCAGCACTTTTTCATCGAATTTGGCGCACAAGGCAAAACCTTCGCTCATGTCGGAATAGCCCACGACCTTGCTGATGCCGATAGTCGATCCTTCATGCGGCGCTTTCAGCATCAGCGGCAAACCCAGCACGTCCGGCACCTGGCGCAGTTCTTCGCGAGTTGCGCTGTGCGAATCCAGTACGATAAAACGCGGCGTCGGCAAACCCATGCTTTGCCAGATGCGCTTGGTCATGACCTTGTCCATGGCAATCGCCGACGCCATCACGCCCGGCCCGGTATAAGGAATGCCGAGCTGCTCCAGCGCGCCCTGCAAAGTCCCGTCTTCGCCGTAACGGCCGTGCAGGGCGATGAACACGCGGTCGAATTTCTCCGCCGCCAGCTCGGCCAGGCTGCGCTCGCGCGTATCAAACAGATAGGCGTCAACGCCATGGCTTTTCAATGCCTTCAGCACGCCGTTGCCGGACATGATGGAAACTTCGCGCTCGGCCGAACGGCCGCCGAACAGCACCCCGACTTTGCCGAATTGATGGCCTGTCTTTTTTTTGCTCATCGTTTCACTCATCGCTGTATTCATGTCTATTGCTCTACCAATTGCGCCAGCTTGCCGGGCACGCCGCTGATCGAGCCGGCACCCATCGTCATCACTACATCGCCGTCGCGCACAATGTTCAGGACCGATGCCGGCATGTCGTTGATGTCTTCCACAAACACCAGCTCGGCCATGCCCGCCACCCGCAAGGCATGCGCCAGGGCGCGCCCGTCGGCGGCGATGATCGGCGCTTCGCCGGCGGCATACACTTCAGCCAGCACCAGCACATCCACCGTCGACAGCACTTTTACGAAATCTTCAAACAGGTCGCGGGTACGGGTATAGCGATGCGGCTGGAATACCAGCACCAGGCGCCGTCCGGGATAAGCGCCGCGCGCCGCCGAAATCGTCGCCGCGGTTTCCACCGGATGATGGCCATAGTCGTCGACCAGCGCGAACTCCCCGTTTGCCTTGCCGGCGGCGTCCTGCAACTTGATTTCGCCGTAGCGCGTGAAGCGGCGGCCGACGCCGTTGAATTCGGTAAGCGCCTGCTGGATCGCCGCATCCGCGACACCCAGCTCACGTGCAATCGCAATCGCCGCGCAAGCGTTCTGGACGTTGTGCATGCCCGGCTGATTCAGGCTGATCGGCATCGCCGCATAACCTTTCTGGATCACCGTGAACTGCATGTGGCCGGCAACAGCCTTGGCGTCGATCGCACGCACGTCGGCGTCGGCGTGGAAACCGTAGGTGGTGATCAGCTTGGAAATCTGCGGCATGATTTCACGCACGTTGGCGTCGTCCATGCACAGCACCGCCACCCCGTAAAACGGCAGGCGCTGGGTAAACTCGACAAAAGCCTGCTTCAGCTTGCCGAAATCATGGTCATAGGTATCCATGTGATCGGCATCGATGTTGGTGATCACTTCGATCACCGGCGACAGGTTCAGGAACGAGGCATCCGATTCATCGGCCTCGGCCACGATGAAATCGCCGGAACCCAGCTTGGCGTTGGCGCCGGCGCTGGTGAGGCGGCCGCCAATGACGAAAGTCGGATCGAGGCCGCCCTGCGCCAGCACGCTCGCCACCAGGCTAGTGGTAGTGGTCTTGCCGTGGGTGCCGGCAATCGCGATGCCGCGCTTCAGGCGCATCAGCTCCGCCAGCATGACCGCGCGCGGCACGATCGGAATGTGCTTCTCGCGCGCAGCCACCACTTCCGGGTTATCGGCCTGCACCGCTGTCGATGTCACGATCGCGTGCGCCTGGTCGATATTCGCGGCGGCATGGCCGCGGCTGACTTTGGCGCCAAGGCTGACCAGGCGCCGTGTGGCGGCGTTATCGCCAAGATCGGAACCGGAAATCGTATAGCCGAGATTAAGCAGCACCTCGGCGATGCCGCTCATGCCACTGCCCCCGATACCTACGAAATGGATATTTTTAACTTTATGCTTCATGGTCTTCGCTCACTGCGTACCTGCCAATTCTTCAAGAACCTGCGCGATCGCCTGGTTGGCGTCGCGCCGGCCGTTTTCATATGCTGCCTGCGCCATCGTCTGGCAGTCCTGGCGCGAGATCCGCGTCAACAAGGCGGCTAGGCGCTCTTTGCTCAAGTCTGTCTGCGGCAAATGGATCGCCGCTTGCTGGGTCGCCATCCAGCGCGCATTGTCGCGCTGGTGAGATGTGGTCGACGCCACCAGCGGCACCAGCACGCTGGCGACACCCGCGGCAGTCAGTTCCGAAATCGTGATCGCTCCGGCGCGGCAGATCACCAGGTCGGCGTCGGCATAACGGCGCGGCATGTCGTCGATGAACGCCACCACCTCCGCGGTCACGCCGGCCGCCGCATAAGCGCTGCGCAAGGCATCGATATGCTGCTTGCCGGACTGATGCGTTATGCTGGGCCGCAGGTCGGCCGGAATCAAGGCCAGGGCCGCCGGCAAGCAGTCGTTGAGCGCCTTCGCGCCCAGGCTGCCGCCCACCACCAGCAAACGCAAAGGACCGATGCGCCCGCTGTAACGTTCGGCCGGCAACGGCAGCGCCAGGATTTCCTTGCGCACCGGATTGCCGGTAACCAGCGCCTTGCTTGCGGCCTTGCCAAAATCCGCCGGGAACCCGAACAGCACCCGCTGCGCCAGCGGCGTCAGGGTCTTGTTCGACAACAGCAACGCCGCGTCGGCGTTCACCAGCACCAGCGGCACGCCGCGCAAGCGCGCCATCGCTCCGCCCGGCACCGTCACATAACCGCCCATGCCCAGCACCACATCGGCCTGGCGCCGGCCCAGGATGCGGAAACAGGCCGGGAAACTAGCCAGCAAGCGCCAGGCGCCACGCAAGGTATGCGCCAGGCCTTTGCCGCGCAAACCCGAGAAGGTGATCTGGTCCATCTCGATGCCGTGCTGCGGCACCAGGTCGCGCTCCATGCCGTGGGTAGTCCCCAGCCAGCTTACTTGCCAGCCGCGCGCGCGCATGGTGTCGGCAATCGCCAGCCCGGGAAATATGTGGCCGCCGGTGCCTGCCGCCATGATCAATAGGCGTTTTGTGCCGAGATTCATGCCCGGCCTCCGCGCATCAGAACCCGGTTTTCGTAATCGATGCGCAGCAAGATCGCCAGGCCGACGCAATTGATCAGCACGCCGGAGCCGCCGTAGCTCATCAGCGGCAAGGTCAGGCCCTTGGTCGGCAGCAAGCCCAGGTTGACGCCCATGTTGATGAAAGTCTGCACTCCGATCCAGATGCCTATGCCCTTGGCCGTCAAGCCGGCAAAAGTCTGGTCCATGGCTATCGCCTGGCGGCCGATTTCAAAAGAACGCTTGATGATCCAGTAAAACAGCATGACTACCACCAGCACGCCGGCAAATCCCAGCTCTTCGCCAATGACCGCCAGCAGGAAGTCGGTATGCGCTTCCGGCAGGTAATGCAGCTTCTCGACGCTGGCGCCAAGGCCGACGCCGAACAGTTCGCCGCGGCCGAAGGCGATCAGCGAATGCGACAGCTGATAAGCCTTGCCCAGGGCATTTTCTTCCGCCCACGGATTCAGGTAAGCGAAAATCCGCTCGCGCCGCCATGGCGACAGCCAGATCACCAGGGTAAACATGCCGGCCAGCATGGCGCCTATGCCGCCAAACCA
The DNA here is from genome assembly GCF_001584145.1 of Collimonas fungivorans. NCBI lineage: Bacteria > Pseudomonadati > Pseudomonadota > Betaproteobacteria > Burkholderiales > Oxalobacteraceae > Collimonas > Collimonas fungivorans. The sequence continues at coordinate 5,043,608 of NZ_CP013232.1, forward strand.
GACGCCGTTGATCCCGCCCAGGAACAGGATGCCCATCGCAATGCAGACGATCACGCCGAGCGCACCGAGGTCCGGCTCCAGCATCAGCAGCAGGCCGACCAGTCCGACCGCGGCGGTCATTGGCAGAAAGCCCTTGGTCAGCTTGTGCATCACTTCCTGCTTGCGCACCGTGTAGTTGGCGGCGTACAGGACGATGAACAGCTTCATCAATTCCGACGGTTGCAGGTTGAATACGCGGAACGACAGCCAGCGCTTGGCGCCGTTGACGCCGCGCCCCAGGCCCGGCACCAGCACCATCGCCAGCAGGATCAGGGTAATCACGAACAGGTACGGCGCCCAGCGCTGCCAGGTGGCGATCGGGATGCGGAAGGTCACCAGCCCGGCCAGCAGCGAAACGCCGATAAAAATCGCTTGCCGCACCAGGAAATGGCCATTCGTGTAATTCGAATACTTGGGCGAATCCGGCAGCGCGATCGAGGCCGAATACACCATCACCAGGCCGAACAGCATCAGCAGCACGACCACCCACACCAGCGGCTGGTCGTACTCCATCATTTTCGACCGCTGGACGCCGGGTTTCTGGCTGTCGAGCGTGCGCGGCCGCGCCGGCGCTTGGTCCGCCGGCTTGCCTGAAAATGATGGGAAGGCAAATTTCATAGCCCGACCTCGCCACGCGACAAAGCCAGCTCACGTACGGCATCGACGAATACCTGCGCGCGATGGGCGTAATTGCGGAACATGTCGAAACTGGCGCAAGCCGGCGACAGCAATACCGCATCGCCCGCCCGCGCCAATTCGGCGGCACGCGTCACCGCCTCTTCCAGCGTGGCGCAATCCACCATGGCGATGCCGGCCGCCTGTTTTTCAACAGCGGCGCGGATCACCGGAGCGTCGCGGCCAATCAGCAGCAAGGCGCGGCCGTAGGTGGCCAACGGTGCGGCCAGCGGCGAAAAATCCTGTCCCTTGCCTTCGCCGCCGGCGATCAGCAGCAGGCGGCTAGGGTTAGCGTTACCCGTGCCGTCACCGTCGCAGCCGCGTCCCAGGCCGTTCAAGGCCGCCACCGTGGCGCCGACATTGGTGCCTTTGCTATCGTCGTAATATTCGACGCCGCCAATCGTCGTCACCAGTTCGACCCGATGCGGCTCGCCGTGATACTCGCGCAAGCCGTGCAGCAGCGGCGCAAAGGGCAGGTCGATGGCGCGGCACAGGGCCAGCGCGGCCAGCGCGTTGGCGGCATTGTGGCGGCCGCGGATCCGCAGCGCGTCCGCCGGCATCAAGCGTTTTACCGAGACCGGCAGCAAGGCCAGTTGTTCCTTTTTACTGCGTCGCTTTTCGACCCGTTCATCTTCGTCACCCGGCACCGCCACCGACAGCCACTGCATGCCGTTGTCGCTGACCAGGCCGAAGCAGTCGCCGTCCAGCGGTTCGTCGAAACCGAAACTGATGCTGTTGCCGTTACTGAACTGCATCGTCAACGGATCGTCGCGATTCAGCACCCGCACCGTATCGGCGCTGAAAATGCGCGCCTTGTCAGCCACATAGGATTCCATGTCGCCGTGCCAGTCCAGATGGTCCTGCGTGATGTTCAGGATGGTCGCGGCGTCGGCGTGCAGGTTGCAGGTTGCATGCAATTGGAAACTGGACAGTTCCAGCACCCAGACCTGTGGCAAGGCGTCTTTTTCCAGCGCGTTGCGCAATACATCCAGCGCCGCCGGGCTGATATTGCCGGCCACCTGCACCGTCAGGCCGGCGCGCTCGCACAGCAGGCCGGTCAGGCTGGTGACTGTTGTCTTGCCGTTGGTGCCGGTGATGGCAATCACCTTCGGCGTATACGAGCGGCTCTCGCGCAATGCCGCCAGGGCTTGCGCAAATATTTCGATTTCACCCCATACCGGGATATTGCAGTCGGTCGCCGCCGACAGGATTTCCTTCAGCTCGCCGGCGGGCGCCAGGCCCGGGCTGGTGACGGCAAAGTCGATGCCGTCCAGCAGCTCGACGGCAAAACCGCCTTCCGGGCTGGAGGCGACAAATTCCACCGCCGGAATTGCCTGTTGCAGCAGCGGCAGGCGTTCCGGTGTGCTGCGCGTATCCGCCACGCGCAGCGTCGCACCGCAGTGCGCCAGCCACAATGCGGATGCCAGGCCCGATTCTCCGAGCCCTAATACCAGAACATGTTTACCCGTGTAGTCCATTACCGCCGCTTACCTTAGCTTCAGAGTTGAAAGTCCAAACAGCACCAGCATCATCGAGATGATCCAGAAACGCACCACAACCTGCGTTTCCTTCCAGCCTTTTTGTTCATAGTGATGGTGCAAAGGCGCCATCAGCAATACCCGGCGGCCGACGCCGAAACGCTTTTTCGTGTATTTGAAATAGATTACCTGCAACATCACCGACAAAGTCTCGACGACGAAAATACCGCCCATGATGAACAGCACGATTTCCTGGCGCACGATCACCGCCACGGTGCCGAGCGCGCCGCCCAAGGCCAGCGCGCCAACATCGCCCATGAAGACCTGGGCCGGATAGGCGTTGTACCAAAGGAAGGCAAGTCCGGCGCCGGCCATCGCGCCGCAGAAAATCAGCAGTTCGCCGGCGCCCGGGATATGCGGGATCAGCAGGTATTTGGCGAAAGTCACGTTACCTGTCAGGTAAGCGAACAAACCTAGCGCAGCCCCTACCATCACGGTCGGCATGATCGCCAGGCCGTCCAGGCCGTCGGTCAGGTTGACCGCGTTGCTGGTGCCGACGATGACAAAATAAGTCAGGGCCATGAAACCCCAGACCCCCAGCGGATAGCTGATGGTCTTGAAAAACGGTACGATCAGGTCGGCCTTGGGCGGCAGGTCCAGGCTGAAGCCGGACTCGACCCAAGCCACAAACAAGTCCCAGACCTGGGTGTTGTTCGGCGCCGACACCGAAAACGCCAGGTAGATCGCCGCCACCACGCCGATCACCGATTGCCAGAAATATTTTTCGCGCGAACGCATGCCGTTCGGATCCTTGTAGACCACCTTGCGGTAATCGTCGACCCAGCCGATGGTGCCGAAACCCAGCGTCACCACCAGTACGATCCAGACAAAACGGTTGCCCAGGTCGCTCCACAGCAAGGTCGAGATGCCGATCGCAATCAGGATCAGCACGCCGCCCATGGTCGGCGTGCCGGATTTGATCAAATGCGTCTGCGGACCGTCGGTGCGCACCGCCTGCCCGACCTTCAGGCGCGCCAGCATGCGGATCACGCCGGGCCCCGCGATCAAGCCGATCATCAACGCCGTCAAGGTCGCGAACACAGCGCGAAAGGTGATGAAGTTGAAGACGCGCAGGAAACTGAAATCCTGCTGAAAATTTTGTGCCAGCCATAGCAGCATGTTAGTGAGTCCCCTCAGATGTTGTACCGGCCAGATGCTGGACAGCACGCTCCATTTTCATGAAGCGCGACCCTTTGATCAGCACCGTGGTGTCCGGCGTCATGGTCGCATCGAGCGCGGCTAGCAACGCTGCGATGTCGTTAAAGTGTTGTGCCTGCGGGCCGAAGGCGGCGCTGGCGTCTGCCGCCAGGTCGCCCAGGGTGAACAGTTGGGTAATGCCGCGCTGCTGCGCATAAGCGCCGATTTCCTGATGGAATTCGCGTCCTTCGTTGCCGACTTCGCCCATGTCGCCCAGCACCAGCAAACGCGGCGCGGCCGATTGCGCCAGCACGTCGATGGCGGCCCGCACCGAATCCGGATTGGCGTTGTAGGTGTCATCGATCACCAGCGCGCCGGCGCAACCGACAGCTGTCGCCAGTTTGCGTTGCAGGCGGCCGCTGACCGGTGCAAAGGTTTCCAGGCCGCGCTTGATCGCGGCGACGTCGATGCCGATCGCCAGGGTGCAGGCGATCGCGGCAAGCGCGTTGCGCACATTGTGTTCGCCGGCGGCGGCCAGCTGCAAAGCGAATATTTGCGGACCGCCCGCGGTGGCGAAGGTAACGATCAGGTCGCTGCCGAAACCATGCGCCGCGCCGGTGTAGCTGCAGCTGACATCGGCGTCGGCGCTCAGGCCAAAACTGATGCTGCCAGCCTTGTCGGCGGCATAACCGCGCCACAGGCCGGTAAAAGGATCATCTGCCGGGAACACCGCGATGCCGCCGGCCGGCAAGCCGCGTATCACGCTGCCGTTTTCTTCAGCGACCGCGGCGACGCTGGCCATGAATTCCTGGTGCTCACGCTGGGCGTTGTTGACCAGCGCCACCGTCGGCTCGGCCAGCGCTGTCAGCAGCGCGATTTCGCCGGGATGGTTCATGCCGAGCTCGATCACTGCAGCCTGGTGGCCGGCGTCCAGCCGCAGCAAGGTCAGCGGCACGCCGATCTCGTTATTGAAATTGCCGCGCGTCGCCAGCGACTTGTCCGCGCCAAAAGCCGCGACCAGGATCGCGGCGATCATTTCCTTGACAGTGGTCTTGCCGTTGCTGCCGGTGACCGCAATCAAGGGCAGCGTGAATTGCTGCCGCCAGCGTTGCCCTATCGTACCGAGCGCAATCCTGGTGTCGCTCACCACCAGCGCCGCCGGCATTGCCAACCCGGCCAGCGCGGCCGGCACGTGTTCCACCACCACCGCAGCCGCGCCTTGGGCGATTACCTGGGCCAGGAAATCGTGGGCGTCGAAGCGCTCGCCGCGCAAGGCGACAAACACGCAACCTGGCGTCACCGCGCGGCTGTCCGTGCACAAGCCGCTGATCATGACCTGGTCCTGGCCGGCGCCAACCGAAGGCAATCCCAGCCACGCTTGCAATTGCGACAATGAGACGTTCATGCGGCGCCGCCTTTCATCGTAGCCCGCGCGGCCAGCGCCAGCGCGGTATGGTCGGCATCTAGAAACGGCAATTTCTTTCCTTTTATTTCCTGATAAGTTTCATGTCCTTTGCCCGCCAGCAAGACCACATCGGCCTTGGCCGCATGGCGCACCGCCCACAAGATCGCTGCAGCGCGGTCTTCCAGCGCCTGCGCAGCCTGCGGCGCTTTCATCCCGGCCAGGATCTGGCCGATGATGAGGCTGGGCTCTTCGCTGCGTGGGTTATCGCTGGTGACGATGACGTGATCTGCGAGTTCCGCCACGGCGCCCATCTGCGGCCGTTTGCCGGGATCGCGATCGCCGCCGCAACCGAATACGCACCACAACTCGCCGTTGCGCTGCTGCGCTACTTGCCGCAGGGTATTCAAGGTTTTGTCCAGCGCATCAGGGGTATGTGCATAATCGATCACTATCAGCGGCGCGTCCTGGCCGCCGAACTGCTGCATTCGACCCGGCACGGCAACCAACAGTTCAATCGCATTCAGCGCGGCATCCCAGGCCACGCCTTTAGCCAGCAGCACGCCCAGGATGCCCAGGGCATTGCTGACATTAAACTGCCCCACCAGCTGGGTCTTGACCAGCGCCGAACCGAAAGGCGAATCGACATGGAACGCCGTGCCGGTAGCATTGGTGCGGATCGCCGAGGCGCGCAGCAGCGGCACGCCGGATGGGGGTTCCGTTTCTCCGCAGCTATAGGCGATCACCGGCACCGCTGGCTGCTTCTGCTGTAAATGATCAATCAAGCGCAAGCCCATGGCGTCGTCGAGGTTGATCACTGCCTGCCGCAATCCGGGCCAGTCGAACAACATGCGCTTGGCGGCTTCATAGTGTTGTTCGTCGCCGTGGTAGTCCAGGTGGTCGCGGGTGAAATTGGTAAACAGGGCGATGTCGACATGCATGCCGTTCAGGCGCCCTTGTTCCAGCCCGATCGAGGAAGCTTCGATGGCCAGCGCCGCTACTCCTTGCCGGCGCATGTTGCTCAGCGCCTGCTGCAATAGCAGCGCATCGGGCGTGGTGTTGCCGGTTTCCTCGAACTCGCCGCGCTCGCCTTGCGTATAGATTCCTGTGCCCAGGGTGCCGATCACGCCGGTGGCCTGGCCCAGGTGCGACAGCGCATGGCCCAGCCATTGGGTGCAAGAGGTCTTGCCGTTGGTGCCGGTGACGGCAACCACCAGCATGTCTTTGTCTGCCTGGTCGTAATAGCCGTGCGCGATCTGGCCGCTGAGCCGCTTGAGCCCGCTCACTGCGCGATGGGCGACACGCCATGCCGCATCTCCATCCCTGTCCCAGGCAAATTTTTCCTTCTCGTACAACACGGCGGACGCGCCGTTTTCCAGCGCCTGTGCAATATAGGCGCGACCGTCCGCGGCATCGCCGGGATAGGCGAAAAACACATCGCCGGCTTTCACCTTGCGCGAATCCGACACCAGTTCTGCGCCGGCCGGAGCCACGCTGTCCAGCCACTGCTGGATCTCCGGCAATTGCTGTAGCTTAGGCTTTGTCACAAGCCCTCCTGCGGACCGTCGGTCGGGATGATGATGTCGGTGACGCTGGAATCCGGCGGCACGTTCAGCGCCCGCAAGGCGTTTGCCGCAACCGTCGCGAACACCGGGGCGGCGACGTCGCCGCCGAAGTGCGAGCCAACGCTAGGTTCGTCCACCATGACCGCAATGATCAGGCGCGGATCGGAAGCCGGCGCAAAACCGACAAAATCGGCGATATATTTTTTAACGTATTTGCCGCCTTCGATCTTGTAGGCGGTGCCGGTCTTGCCGCCCACCCGGTAGCCAGGGACCTGGGCCTTGGGCGCGGTGCCGCCGGGCGCGGTAACCCGCTCCAGCATGGCGCGCATGGTCAGCGCGGTTTTTTCCGATACCACGCGCTGGCCGACCGGAGGCTCGTTGACTTTCTGGAACGACAGCGGGATCAGGTCGCCGTTGCGGGCAAAGATCGTGTAGGCATGCGCCATCTGGATCAGCGATACCGAAATGCCGTGGCCATAGCTCATGGTGGCCTGTTCGATAGGCCGCCACGATTTGAACGGGCGCACGCGGCCGGCGACCGCTCCGGGGAAACCGAATTTCGGCTGCTGGCCAAGGCCGACAGTAGTGAACATCTCCCACATTTCCTCGGCCGGCATTTGCAGCGCGATCTTGGCGGTGCCGATATTCGACGACTTCTGGATGATCTGCGCGACACTCATGTTCCACACCGGATGCGGATGGGAATCGCCCACGGTGGCGGTGCCGATCGTCATTTTGTCGGGAACCTGGAAGGTGGTGGTGGCCTGCACCCGGTTGGTATCGAGCGCGAGCGCCACGGTAAACGGCTTGAGCGTCGAGCCCGGTTCGAAGGTGTCGGTCATCACGCGGTTGCGCAGCTGCGCGCCGGTCAGTACCGAGCGGTCGTTCGGGTTGTAGCTGGGCAGGTTGGCCAGCGCCAGCACTTCGCCGGTCTTGGCGTCAACTACCACAATGCCGCCAGCCTTGGCCTTGCTCTTGGCCACCGCTTCTTTCAACTGGGTAAAAGCGATGTACTGGATCTTGCTGTCGATCGACAGCACCAGGTCCTTGCCGTCATGCGGCTCCTTGACCGCTTCGATATCCTCGACGATACGCCCGAGCCGGTCCTTGATCACGCGCCGGCTGCCGGTGGTGCCAGCCAGGTTTTTCTGCTGCGACAGCTCCATGCCGTCCTGGCCGGCATCTTCCACATTGGTGAAACCGACCACGTGCGCCATCACCTCGCCTTCCGGGTAGAAGCGCTTGTATTCCTTGCGGGTCTCGATGCCGTCGATGCCAAGCTTGATGATCTGGTCCGACACATCCTGCTCGACCTGGCGCTTGAGGTAGACGAAATTGCGGTCGGAATCGAGTTTTTTGCTGAGTTCGGCATAGCTCATGTCGAGCAGCTTCGCCAAGGCCTGCAGCTTCTCTTTCGGCGCCGCCTGCACATCCTCAGGAATGGCCCAGATCGCTTTCACCGGCACCGACGAGGCCAGCACCTGGCCGTTGCGGTCGGTGATCTTGCCGCGCGTGGCCGGCAGCTCCAGCGTGCGCGCATAACGCGACGCGCCCTGCTTTTGCAGGAAGTCGGTGGAAATCCCTTGCAGCCACAAGGCCCGCACGATCAGCGCCAGGAAGGCCGCAAACATGGCGAACAGCACCACCCGCGAGCGCCAGACCGGCAGCTTGACCTTGAGCATCGGGCTGGCCGAAAACGGCACCCCCTTGCCGGCGGCAATCCGTCCTGCGTGGGAGCTGCGCGGGGGATTGCGCGTCATTTTTCCCCCACCGTCAGGTATTGGGTGCGAGCAGCGGTCAGCGGCACCATGTTCAGGTCGCGCGTGGCGCTGGCTTCAATCCTGGCGTTCTTGCCCAGCGTCGACTGGTCGAGCTGCAGCTGGGCCCATTCGATATCGAGCTGGCGCGACTGGCTGGCCGCCCGTTCCAGCTCGATGAACAGCTGGCGCGCCTGGTACTGCGCGTTGACCAGCGCCAGTGCGCACAGCACCAGCGCCAGCGCCAGGACAAAATTGAGGCGCCCGCTCACGGCTGGACTCCGGCGGCAGCAGAAGCACCGGCAGCAGCCAGGCGCTCGCCGACCCGCATGATGGCGGAACGCGCGCGCGGATTGTCGGCGACTTCGGTATCGGATGGCTTGACCCGCGCCACCAGCTTCAACTCCGGCTGCGGCAGGTCAATGGCGCGAATCGGCAGGCGACGGTCGGGCTGCGGCAGCCTGGCTTTGGAAGCCATGAACTGCTTGACGATCCGATCTTCCAGCGAATGAAAGCTGATCACGACTAATCTCCCTTGCTGGGCCATCTGCCGAAATGCCTGATCCAGTACTATCTCGAGTTCTTCAAGCTCTTGATTGATGAAAATCCGTATAGCCTGAAAGGTACGAGTGGCCGGGTCTTTGCCTTTCTCACGGGTCTTGACGGCGTTTGCCACGATCTGGGCAAGCTGTCGTGTGCCAGTAATGGGCTGGACTGTCCGGCTAGCAACAATCGCCTTTGCAATCTGAACAGCAAACCGTTCTTCCCCATAATCACGTACCACCTTTCCGATTGTTTGTTCATCTGCGACTGCCAGCCAGGCTGCAGCCGACATGCCGCGCGTCGTATCCATGCGCATGTCGAGCGGGCCGTCGGCGCGGAAACTGAATCCGCGGCTGGCGTCGTCCACCTGCGGCGACGAGATGCCCAGGTCCAGCAACACCCCGTCGACTTGTTGAATGCCTCTTTCCTGCAATGCCTGCGCCATCGTCGCAAAGCTGTCGTGCACGATCTCGAAACGTGGGTCGGCTATCTCGGCCGCGGTCGCGATAGCCTGCGGATCCTTGTCGAAAGCGATCAGGCGGCCGCGCGGCCCCAGGCTCTGCAAGATCTTGCGGCTATGGCCGCCACGCCCGAAAGTGCCGTCGACATAAATGCCGTCCGCACGCGCGCCGATAATCGCCAACGCACTGACAGCCTCATCCAATAACACGGTGCGGTGCTGGAACTCGGGCACCACTGGTTCACTCATGGCCGGCCCGTCAGAACGAAAAATTACTTAACACTTCGGGCATGCCAGCCGCAACTGCTTGCGACTCGCTCTCGGCCAGCTTGGCCGCATCCCAAATCTCGAAATGGCTTCCCATGCCCAGCAACATCACCTCGCGCGTCAGGCCGACGGCCGAACGCAACTCAGGCGCCACCAGGATCCGGCCAGCCGAATCCAGCTCGACGTCGGAGGCATTGCCCAGGAAAATCCGCTGCCAGGCGCGCGCCGACATCGGCCAGGCTGCGATCTGTTCGCGGTGGCTTTCCCAGGTCGGGCGCGGAAACAGCAACAGGCAGCCATGCGGGTGCTTGGTCAGCGTCAAACGCCCCTCGCACTGGACGGTGAGCGCGTCACGATGCTTGGACGGCACTGCCATCCGTCCTTTCGCATCGAGATTTAATGCTGACGCACCCTGAAACACCGCACACGCTCCTTAAATTGATCTTGAAAAGTTCTCTGCCGGCACGTAAAAACGTCCTGCAAATGCCCCACAAAAAAACACTTTTCCACACTTCCACCCACTTTAGAGGATGCACTATTCTAGGTCAAGCCATTTAGCTGCCGGCAATTGCAAAATATTCGAGTAAAGTCAATGACTTAGCGCGGGTATCTAACAATGGGGCGAGGATGTTCTTACATTGAATTACTAAATAAATGAAGGACTTAGCGCTGTATGTAAATGTCAGCTCTTAGATATACACATGTGTTTGCCACGATTCTGCTGAAACAAAGGTTCACAATTGAATGAGCCTTCCTACATGCAAAATGAGACAAATCACAGATAAAGCGGGGAGTAGGCGGCTTGATAGCGCGGGATGAACTTCTGCAGATCACGGAACATGATTAATTCCTGCTGCAACGACAGAAACCAGCTTTGAACATTGCACCACAATCGGGAACAGAGCGGAAGCACCTCAACCCACCAGCCGGCCGCCGCGCACCCGCAAGCCCTTCTTCGCCAAGCCTGGCGCCAGCGCACTCAAGTGCGCCAGTGCATCGCCGCTGTGAGCATGGCAGATCGCTACGGCCAGCGCATCGGCGGCATCGGTGCCCGGCAGGCCGGGCAACTGCAGCAGCCGCTGCACCATATCCTGCACCTGCTGCTTTTGCGCCTTGCCATGGCCGGCGACCGCCTGTTTGATCTGCAAGGCGGTATATTCAGCCACCGGCAAATCCGCGCTGACCAAAGCGCAAATCGCTGCACCACGGGCTTGCCCGAGCAACAGCGTCGATTGTGGATTGACGTTGACGAAGACTTTTTCGATCGCCGAGCAATCCGGCGCATAGGTGCGGATGACTTCCGAAACGCTGGCCAGGATCACCTTCAGGCGCTGCGGCAGATCGGCGTCCGGAGTCTTGATGGTGCCCGACGCGATATAGCTGAGCTTGTTGCCCTGCTTGTCGATGACGCCAAAACCGGTGGTCCGCAGACCGGGGTCGATACCGAGGATTTTCATATAACCAGACGATGACCGAAGCGCTTCGCCGTGGCAAGCACGAAGCGCCGGTCGCTGCTACTTAGTGACGGAAGTGACGGGTGCCGGTGAGCAGCATGACCACGCCATGTTCGTCGGCGGCATCGATCACTTCCTGGTCGCGCATCGAACCGCCAGGCTGCACCACGCAAGTAGCGCCGGCGTCGACCACCACATCCAGGCCGTCGCGGAATGGAAAAAACGCATCAGAAGCCACCGCCGAACCGACCAGCGACAAACCCGCATTCTGCGCCTTGATCGAAGCGATGCGGGCGGAATCGACCCGGCTCATCTGGCCGGCGCCGACGCCCAGCGTCATGCCGTTGCCGCAAAACACGATGGCGTTCGACTTGACGAACTTGGCGACGCGCCAGGCAAACATCAGGTCCTGCAGCTGCTGCTGGGTCGGCTGCTTCTTGCTCACTACCTTCAGTTCGCTCAGGGCGACGTTGCGCGCATCCGGCGATTGCACCAGCAAACCGCCGCCGACGCGTTTGAAATCGTGCAAGTTGATGTTGTGCGCCAGCGGGATTTCCAGCAAACGCACGTTCTGCTTGGCAGCAAAAACCTGCTTGGCCTGCTCAGTAAAGGAAGGTGCGATGATGACTTCGACGAACTGCTTGGCCACCGCTTCGGCGGCATTGCCGTCCAGCTCCTGGTTGAAGGCGATAATGCCGCCGAAGGCCGAAGTCGGGTCGGTCTGCAGCGCCTTGCTATAGGCTTCCAGCGGATTGTTGCCGATCGCGACGCCGCAAGGATTGGCGTGCTTGATGATGACGCAGGCGGTTTCGTTGAAAGTCTTGACGCATTCCCACGCCGCATCGGCATCGGCGATATTGTTGTAAGACAGTTCCTTGCCTTGCAGCTGCTTGTAATTAGCCAGCGCGCCTTCGACATGGCGGGTATCGCGGTAAAACGCCGCCGACTGGTGCGGGTTTTCGCCGTAACGCATTTCCTGCACTTTTTCGAAATGCAGGTTCAGCGTCTCCGGATAGGCGCTGCGCGTAGCGTGCTGCTTGTCTTCGCCCAGCGAAGTGAAATAATTGGTGATCGCGCCATCGTACTGGGCGGTATGGGCAAACACCTTCTTCGCCAGCGTAAACTTGGTGCCGTAGCCGACTTCACCGTCATGCGCCTTCAGCTCGCCCAGCACGCCGGCGTAATCGCTGGGGTCGCACAGCACGATCACATCCTTGTGGTTCTTGGCTGACGAGCGCAGCATGGCCGGGCCGCCGATGTCGATATTCTCGATCGCGTCCTCCAGCGAGCACTGCTCCTTGGCGATGGTCTGCTGGAACGGATAGAGGTTGACCACCACCATATCGATCAGCGGGATCTGGTGCTGCGCCAGGGCCGCGACATGCTCTGGAAAATCGCGGCGCGCCAGGATGCCGCCGTGCACTTTCGGATGCAGGGTCTTGACGCGGCCGTCGAGCATTTCCGGGAAACCGGTGTAATCCGCCACTTCGGTGACCTTGATGCCGTTATCGGCCAGCAACTTGGCGGTGCCGCCCGTCGACAGAATATTCACGCCCAGCGCCGACAACTCTTTTGCGAAATCAAGTATCCCGGTTTTGTCGGATACGGAAATGAGGGCTTGTTTAATCATGATGAAAACTCTGGAAGGGAAGGAAAACGGATAAATACATCACTGGCGGATACTCGGCGGGAAGCGCCCCATCCTTTGGCGAGGATGGCAGCTTGCTGTCAGTTTCAGGCTTGGCGCCGCTGATCCCTGGACTGCCTGCTACAAAAGACCGTGCTGCTGCAATTTCTTGCGCAGGGTGTTGCGATTGATTCCCAGCATTTCTGCCGCATGCGACTGATTGCCTTCGGCGCGCGCGATCACGGCTTCCAGCACCGGTTTTTCGACCGTGGAAATCACCATGTCATACACATTCGACGGCGGCTGTTCGCCCAGGTCCTTGAAATATTTTTCAAGGCTTTGCTTCACCACGTCTTGGATACTTTCTTTGCTCATTCTTTTTTACTGTTCTTTTTTTAGGATTCAGGCAATTTCATCGGCGTTGGCTCAACGGCATCATGCCTGATGCCCGCCTGCCGGGAAATTCCTGGTTCTGTTTCTTGTTGATCTGATTCAGGCCGCCAGCATCTGCTCGGCCACACCGTATTGTAACCGCTCCCCAAACGCAAACTGCGATTCGAAGAAGCTATTTACTGCGGCCAGCTGCTGGCCGCAGTCTTCCAGCAGGTTCATGCGTTGCCGGAATGCCTCGCCGCCAGGTAAATCGCGCACATACCAGCCGATATGCTTGCGGGCGGTGCGCACCCCCAGGTAATCGCCATAAAATCCATAATGCGCACGCAAGTGTTCATCCATCAGCTGTTGCACTTCCGTCACCAGCGGCGCCGGCAAATATTCCCCGGTGCGCAGATAGTGTTCGATCTCGCGGAAAATCCATGGCCGGCCCTGCGCTGCGCGTCCCACCATGATGGCGTCGGCCTTGGTGTACTCCAGCACTTGCCTTGCTTTTTCCGGCGTCGTGATGTCGCCGTTGGCCACCACCGGGATCGCGACTGCGGCCTTGACCGCGGCGATGGTCTGGTATTCGGCATCGCCGCTGTAGCCGTCAGCGCGTGTGCGGCCATGCAAGGTCAGCATGGCGATGCCGCTGGCCTGCGCCAGCCGCGCGATATTCAGGGCGTTCTTGTTGAGGCGGTCCCAGCCGGTGCGGAATTTCAACGTGACCGGCACGTCGACCGCGTTCACCACCGTTGCCAGGATCTTCGCCACCAGTTGCTCATCTTGCAACAAAGCGGAACCGCACCAGCTGTTGCATACTTTCTTGACCGGACATCCCATGTTGATGTCGATGATTTGCGCACCGTGATCGACATTGTATTTTGCGCACTCCGCCAGCATCAGCGGATCGGCGCCGGCGATCTGCACCGCCCGCGGCTCCATCTCGCCATCGTGGTTGATGCGGCGCGAGGTCTTCTCGGTCTGCCACAGGCGCGGATTGGAAGCCGCCATTTCCGACACCGCATAGCCGGCGCCCAGCTCTTTGCAGAGCTGCCGGAACGGTCTGTCCGTAACGCCCGCCATGGGCGCTACAAAGACGTTGTTACGCAGGAAATAAGGGCCAATATTCACGACGGCGTCACTGACTCGGGATGGAATCACAAGGGGAAAGGCGTCATTTTATCCCGATTGCCAAGGCAAGCGGGGTTTTGCACAATCAAAGTTCGTCTTCGGCCAAGGTGCTGGAGCTGCGCAGATGCTGGGTAGCGTAGTGGATCAGCTCATCCAGGCCGCGGCCGTCGGCGCCGTAAGTGGCCACTCCTATCGACAACGCGAGCCGGATCGACCAGTTTTCGATGTTCACCGGATGGTGCTTGAAATGGCCGAGGAAAGTCTCGGCCAGGTTATCGGCATCGACCGTGTCGGTAGCCGGCAACACATACAGGAATTCGGTGGCGTTCCAGCGCCCGCCGCTGTCGCTCTTGCGCAGCTGGGCGCCGGTATCCTTGGCGAACGCCGCCAGGATATTGTCGGCCACCGCCCAGCCGTACAGGTCGTTGATCTTGTGGAAGTCGTCCAGCTGGCAGTAGAGGATGGACAATGGCGACTCGTCGATGACGGTGGCCGCCACCGCTTCTTCATAGACGTGCACGATACGGCGCCGCGTCAGCAAGCCGGTCAGCGAATCAAGCTGCGCCTGGCGCGTGAGCAGGTGCGACAGGTTGGACTGTTTCCAGATCACTTCGCAGACATGGCCGAAAGCCTGGAACGAGGCAAACCCGGTTTCCGAAAAATAATCCTCGCTGTCGGCATAAAACACCATCATGCCGTGCATGCGGGCTTTTTCGGAACGCAGCGGTATGGCCAGCGCAGCCTTGGCCGAGCAACGCTCGGGGTGCGCTTGCCAAGGGGTAAACAAGGCATGGAAATCGCTGTCGTGGCCAGCCTCCCAATCGGCGACCTGGGCAAACGGCGCGACGTAGTCGAAACAATCCTTGGCCAGCTGCCAGTTCTCCGACTCGCCCAGCGCCTTGCCGACAATCGCCGCCGGCTTGATGGTTGCTTCCGAATCGTCCTGGCAGAAACCGACCCACACCAGCCGGATATGCGGACTGGCCGGCAGGATCATCTGGCACAGGCGCTTGACGCTTTCACGTCCGCTATAGGCCTGGGGCAGGGTCTGCAACAGCTGGTGCAATACGCCGACCAGCGCCAGCTGCTCATCGTTCAGCGCCGGCGCGGTGACGGCGGGCGCACTCTGTTTCCCCGCGGCCGCATCGACCACATCAGCCAACGGCACAGGGTCAGCGGCACGCTGCGCCCAGGAGGGAAAGAGATTAAGTTTCATGCTGGCAGTCCCGCTGTTGTTTTAATTCTTGTTAGCAAGATTAGCACAAGCACGCTGCTTTTATCGCAACTGTTTTTGCAACAGCTTATACAGATTTATAGCGATTCCCGGCACTTGCCGCGAAAGCCCAACATAAGCGGAAAACCGCCGGCGGCATCAATGTTGCAAACGGCGCTTATTGGTCGATTTCATCCAGCGACAAGGCGTCCAGGTGCGCCACGTCGGCCCAGCCGTCCATCCGCAATGGCTGCGGCCATTCCGGGTTCCAGCTCAGGCGGTTGATGCTGGCATTGAAAATATTACAACTGCGCGCCTGTTCCAGCGGCTGCTTGTGGGCAAAACGGTAAATGCAGTCGAGTACGCCGCCATGGGTCACAACCGCAATCCGGCGCAGATCGCCCGGCGCCAGCAAAGCCGACAAGGCCGCCACCACCCGCGCGTAGAATTCGCGCATGGTTTCCGCCACGTGCTGGCCGGCCGGATAACGGACATCGACAGCGCGCGCCATCAGCGCCGCATAAGCATCAGGAAAACGTTCGGCTGCTTCCGGATAACGCAAGCCTTCCAGCGCGCCGTAGCAACGCTCCCGCAATCCGGCTTCGAGGCGCAGTGCCATGCCGCGTGTCTCAGCCAAAGGCGCGGCGGTCTGTTGCGCACGCTGCAAGTCGCTGCAGAAAACGGCGTCCAGGGCGAGGCCGTCCAGGCTGCGCGCCAGTGCCAGCGCTTGGCGCCGGCCGGCCGGATTGAGCGGGATATCCAGGTGGCCTTGCAGGCGGCGCTCCAGGTTCCAGTCGGTTTCGCCGTGGCGTATCAGCAGGATTTCGGTAGTTGGCATGGGTTTTCTGCAGGGCTGACGCTCACAAAGCGGGATTCAGGGTGTACAGGCTGACGATCGAGGTCTCGGCCAGGATGTGTCCGCGCATGGCGGCCAGCGCTTGCTGCCCGGTGAATTTGCCGTCTACCGGCAAGCGCGCGATGTCCAGCGCGTACACGGTGAAAACATAGCGGTGCACGGTCTCGTCGTTCCACGGCGGGCATGGGCCGTCGTAGCCGAAATAATCGCCGGCCATCGCGGCATCACCGGCAAACCAGCCGGTATAGTCGTTCAGGCCGTGACGCGCGCCTGGGATCGGGCTGCCGTAGATTTCCGGACCTGGCTTGCCGCGCGACGTGACGCGGTCGCTGAAGGTTCCGGCTTCAATCGACGTCGCATGCGGCGGCAGGTCGACCAGCACCCAGTGGAAAAAATCGACGCGCGGCAGCTCGGCCGGCACCGTCTTGCCTTCCTGGTTGACGTCGTCGCCGCGCGACGGCACATCGGGATCGCAGCAGATCAGCGCCAGCGACTTGGTACCGGCCGGCGGTTCGCCCCAGCCCAGGTGCGGGTTGTGGTTGGCGGACAAGGTGACATGGGTCTCGGGATGCACTACCGCGAAAGCAAATTCGCCAGGAATATATGCACCGTCGTTGAAAGAGTGGCTCCAGAGGTTCACGGTAAGCTCCTGTCTGTCGTAAAGTTGTCAGGCTACAGCAAAAGCGGATTACGCTTTAGCGGCCGACGGTTTTACCTGCAGCCAGAAGGTCACCGGACCGTCATTCGTCAAAGACACTTTCATGTCGGCGCCAAAACGGCCGGTCGCAACCTGCTTGTGCCTACTTGCGGCCTGGCTGGCGAAATAGTCGAACAGGCGGCGTCCCTCTTCCGGCGCCGCCGCCGGCGTGAACGAAGGCCGGGTGCCGGACTGGGTATCCGCCGCCAGCGTAAATTGCGGCACCAGCAGCAGGCCGCCGCCGATGTCGCTCAGGCTGCGGTTCATCTTGCCGGCATCGTCGGCGAACACGCGATAGGCCAGCAACTTGGCCAACAGAGCGTCCGCTTCTTTTTCACGATCGCCGCGCTCGGCGCACAGCAGCACCATCAGGCCGCCATCGATGGCGCCGATAGTCAGGCCGTCGACCACCACGCTGGCGTGGCTGACTCGCTGCAGCAGGCCGATCATGCCGTCAAGGTCACCCGGGCGAACTTGCGCTTGCCGACCTGTATCACGAAGGTGGCGGCGTCGACTTTCAAACCCTTGTCGCTGACCACGGCGCCGTCGATCCGCACGCCGCCCTGCTCCACCATGCGCAGCGCTTCCGAGGTCGACGGACAAAGATTGGCTTGTTTCAGCAGTTGGCCGATGCCCAGCGGCGCGCCGCTCAGCGTCAGTTCAGGAATGTCGTCCGGGATGCCGCCCTTGGCGCGGTTGTTGAAATCGCCCAAGGCGTCTTCCGCCGCTTGCTGGCTGTGGAAGCGCGCCACGATTTCCTGCGCCAGCGCAACCTTGATGTCGCGCGGATTCTGGCCGCCGTCGACTTGCGCCTTGTAGCCGGCGATCTGCGCCAGCGACTTGAACGACAGCAGCTCGTAGTAACGCCACATCATGACGTCGGAAATGCTCATGATCTTGGCGAACATGGTGTTGGCCGGTTCGGTGATGCCGATGTAGTTGCCCTTGGACTTGGACATCTTTTCGACGCCGTCCAGGCCTTCCAGCAGCGGCATGGTGAGGATGCACTGCGGCTCCTGGCCGTAATCCTTCTGCAGCTCGCGGCCGACCAGCAGGTTGAATTTCTGGTCGGTGCCGCCCAACTCCAGGTCGGATTCCAGCGCCACCGAATCGTAGCCCTGCATCAGCGGGTACAGCAGCTCGTGCACCGAGATCGGGGTGCCGGCCTTGTAACGCTTGGTGAAATCCTCGCGCTCCAGGATCCGCGCCACCGTGTATTTTGCCGACAGCTGGATCATGCCGCGCGCGCCCAGCTTGTCCGACCATTCCGAGTTGTAGCGGATTTCCGTGCGCGCCGGGTCCAGCACCAGGCTGGCCTGGGCAAAATAGGTCTTGGCGTTTTCTTCGATCTGTTCGCGCGTCAGCGGCGGCCGCGTCACGTTGCGTCCCGACGGATCGCCGATCATCGAGGTAAAGTCGCCGATCAGGAAAATCACGTTATGGCCGAGATCCTGCAGCTGCCGCATCTTGTTCAGCACCACCGTATGGCCGAGGTGCAGGTCGGGCGCGGTCGGGTCCAGGCCCAGCTTGATGCGCAGGGGTTTGCCGCTTTGCTCGGAACGCTGCAGCTTGCGCGCAAAGTCGCTCTCGATCAGCAGTTCGTCGACGCCGCGCTTGGTGATCGCCAGCGCCTCCTGGGTCCGGTCCGACAGGACCAGGGGGGTGTTTTCAACAGCAGCGGCTGCCTTCGGTGATGCGTTTTGGGAATCGTGAGCCATATAGGGAATAAAAATCCAGCGAAAATGAAATCTGAAAAGCTGCGCTTGTGCCTGCGCGAAACGAAATCACGGACATAACGGAAATATAAAACGAATACAAAGGGTTACCATAAAATCAGACTAGTCCTACAACCGCCCAAGATGCCCTAAGGTATAATCCCTGATCCTTTTAACCCGCCGCAAGTCGTTCAATCAAACAACAACACAAGAATCGGTAGCAAACGGCAAATTTTAACGTATTGCATGTCTCTCAAAGATAAAATCATCAACTTGCGGTCCAGTATCAAGCCGTTTTTCAAGCAGATACCCACCCGGGTCTATGCTTCATTTGCTGATTCGACGCCTAAAACCCGTATTGTCTCCGCTTCCGCCGTGTTGCTGACCCTGGTTGCCTTTGGCGCGGCCGGTGTTGCTCCATTGCCAACGGATCCTGACGAAGTATCGGTGAAAGCCATTTCCGCCGAACTGGAACTGCCTAGCCTCAGCGAACAGATCGCAAAACTTGAAGCTCAGCAACAACTTTACGTTGCCGAAGACAAGATGCGCGCCGGCGACACGCTGGCAACCTTGCTGACCCGGCTTGGCGTGGACGACGACCAGGCCAGCAGTTTCATCAAGTCGGACAGCCGCGCACGCGCCGTGCTGCGCCTCAAGACCGGCACCACGGTGCAGGCGCAGACCAGCAATGACGGCGTGCTGCAGATGCTGCGCGCGACGATTGCCGACGGCGACGATACGCCGACCAATCTGCTGATCCACCGCGACGGCGACAAGTTTACCGTCAGCGAAGAAACCGCCACGGTTGAACGGCGCGTCGAAATGCATACCGGCGTGATCCGCTCCTCGCTGTTCGCCGCCACCGACGCCGCCGATATCCCCGACAGCGTGGCCTCGCAAATCGTCGCCATGTTCGGCACCAACATCAATTTTGCTTCCGACCTGAAGCGCGGCGACCATTTTAATGTCGCCTACGAAACATTCTGGCAAAACGGCCAGTTCCTGCGCGCCGGACGCATCCTGGCCGGCGAATTCGTGAATGGCGGCAAGCCGTTCCAGGCAGTCTGGTTTGACGAACCTGGCAGCGGCCAGGGCGGCTACTACGGTTTCGACGGCAAATCGCTGAAAAAGGCCTTCCTGAAATCGCCGCTGACCTTTACCCGTATTTCTTCCGGCTTCTCGATGCGCGTGCACCCTATTCTGGGCAAGTGGAAAAAACATACCGGCGTTGATTTTGCTGCGGCTGCCGGCACGCCTATCCATGCCACCGCCGACGGCGTGATCGACTTTGCCGGCGTTGAAAGCGGTTATGGCAACGTGGTCATCATCAAGCACGATAGCAAATACTCAACGGTGTATGCGCACATGAGCCGCTTTGCGCCGACCTCGCGCAAAGGCGGCAAGGTCAGCCAGGGCGATGTCATCGGCTATGTCGGCATGACCGGCTGGGCTACCGGCCCGCACTTGCATTACGAATTCCGGGTCGCCAACGAACCGCGCGATCCGATGTCGGTGGTGGTGCCTACCGCCAGCCCGCTGGCCGGGGTTGAACTGGAGCGCTTCAAGACGGTGGCGGCCGACATCACCCATCGCTTTAACTTGCTGAGCGGGGAAACGGCTGCCGTGCCAGCGACCAAACTGGCGTCAAAATAAACTTTCGGCGAGCCTGGGGTTTGCCGAATTCGGAATAAACTTAGAACCGTTGTCGAGTCGCTAGTAAAATCAGCTGATCTCACAACGGTTTTATTATGCCCACTCCAACTATCCAAAGCGGCTTGTTCATCGGCCTCATGTCCGGCACCAGCCTGGATGGCGTCGATGGCGTCATCGCGGCATTTCCCGGCACCCCGGGGCAGCATCCGGTAGCCACCCTGGCGTCGGCCTACGTGCCGTTTTCTGCCTCGCTGCGGGCCGAACTGATGGCGCTGCAAACCGCCGGCCAGGACGAAATCGAACGCGAAGCGCTGGTCGCCAATACCCTGAGTTCACATTACGCTGCTTGCGTCGAGCGCCTGCTGGCGGACGCTGGTTTGCGGTCAGACCAGATCCGTGCCATCGGCGTCCACGGCCAGACCATCAGGCACCGGCCCGAACTGGGCTTCACGCGCCAGGCCAACAATCCGGCGCTGCTGGCCGAGCTGACCGGGATCGACGTCATCGCCGATTTCCGCAGCCGTGACATCGCCGCCGGCGGCCAGGGCGCACCGCTGGTGCCGGCTTTTCACCAGGCCGTGTTCGCCGATCCGGCGCAAACCCGAGTGGTGGTGAATATCGGCGGCATCGCCAACATCAGCGTGCTGTATGACCATGAGACGCTGGGCCATGCAACGCCGGGCCAGAGCCGAGACGTCATCGGCTTCGATACCGGCCCGGGCAATGTCCTGATGGATTTATGGATCAAGCGCCATCACGGCAAGGACTACGACGAGAATGGCTTGTGGGCAGCCAGCGGCCAACCGGCGCCGGCCTTGCTCGACGCCATGCGCAAGGAAGACTATTTTGCCGCCGCGCCGCCCAAAAGCACCGGGCGCGATCTGTTCCATGAAGCCTGGCTGGCGCGCCATCTCGGCGGTTTGCCTCAGCTTGCCGCCGCCGACGTACAGGCCACGCTGGCGCTGCTGACCGCTACCACCATCGCCGACGCGATCGCGCAACATGCGCCAGCGGCGCAAACCGTGTATGTCTGCGGCGGCGGCGCTTATAACCCCTACCTGATGCAGCAACTGGCGCAAGCGCTGCAAAAACGCCACCTGGCGGCAACCGTGCAATCTACCGAGGCGCTCGGCATTGCTCCCAACCATGTTGAAGCAGTGGCTTTCGCCTGGCTGGCGCTGCGTTTTGACCAACGTCAGCCGGGTAACCTGCCGCTGGTGACTGGCGCGCGCGATTTACGGATCCTGGGAGCGCTGTATCCCGCTTGAGGGCATCCTGCCGGACACGCAAAGCAATAAAACGGGCAATAAAAAAGGACGCCCGGGGATTCCTCCCGGCGTCCTTTTTCAAGAGCCGCGTGTTGCTTAGGTAATTACTTCATCAAGCCGAGAAGGAAGAACCGCAACCGCAGGTAGTCGTCGCATTCGGATTCTTGATCACGAATTGCGCGCCTTCCAGGTCGTCCTTGTAGTCGATTTCAGCGCCGACCAGGTATTGATAGCTCATCGAATCGATCAGCAGTTGCACACCGTTCTTGCTCATCGTGGTGTCATCTTCGTTGACGATTTCATCGAAGGTGAATCCGTACTGGAAACCGGAGCAACCGCCACCTTGCACGAAAACGCGCAATTTGAGGTCTGGATTGCCTTCTTCTTCGATCAGTTGCGCAACCTTGGCGGCAGCGCTATCGGTAAACACGATCGGCGAGGCGACTACATCTTGAATTTCAGCGACAGCATTCATTTTTGGCTCCTGCGGGGTACATACAATACTGCATTATAGGCGCTTGCCCGGATTCTTGCAGGCTAGTGCAGTGTCTCGCAAATAATGCAACTTCATAAGCGGCGTCTTTTCACGCCAGGCGTCGTTGCAAATCCTCGCGATAGTCCCGCTATCGCTCCGGTTTGCGCCTAGCCTGACGCAAAAATACACCACTTCTGAAGCTCCATTACTTACGAAACACTACACACCCAAATCTCAGCCAGTTTGCGACATGGCAAGTTTCAATACCGGCTCAGCCACATTCTGTTCATGGGTCAGTTTGCCGCTTACCAGGGCGCCGCTGTGCATTTCCAGCGCCTTGTAATTGACATCACCGGTTATGCGGGCTTTTGGCTGCAATTCAAGCAGTTCGGCAGAATAAACATTGCCGCTGATTTCACCGTTGACCACCAGGTGGGCGACCCGCACGTCGCCTTCCACCTTGGCGCTCTCGGAAATCACCAGGACGCTGGTTTCGCCAGGCTCCGCCACTACATTGCCTTTCACATTGCCGTCGATGCGCAGACCGCCCTTGAAGTGGACATCGCCCTGGATGCTGGTCGACGAACCAATCAAGCTATCGATAGTGCTCTTTGCTTTACGGTTGAACATGATGTTTCCTTTTTTACAAATTAGAGGTTTGCTGCGCCCGCATCTGGCCCTTTTCCATGACCTTGGCCTGAATCGCCTTGACCACGGCGCCTTCCGGCAAGGTCAGTTCGGCCTCGACGCGCTGGTAATACTTGAAATCCAGCTGGGAAGCGGTCTTTTCTGCAGCCGTGGCGCTGGCGCCCGGGAAAGTCAGCACCGTGCTTTTACCCGCCACAGTCGCAGTCACCAATAGTTGCACATTTCCAACAAAATTGGCACCCTTGCCGCCCTGCATGATCAACATTCGATAGCGCAATTGTGTAGGCGTCAACAATTCGGCGGTCAGGCGCTGGATGGTGATGCCCTGGCTGCCCGTCGCATTCGGCAGCAGGCCCTCGAAGAATGCGAGGTCCTCTTTCAGCTTGGCATTCTCGGTTTCCAGCACCTTGATTTGCTGGCCCAGCTGTTCCTGCGCCGCTTTCTCGATATTGAGCCGGCTTTCGGCGGCATTGACGGTGCTCGAGAAACGGTCCCGCTCCGCCGTCAAGGCGCCCACTTTTTCATTCAGGTCGGCCAGCTGCTGTTTGCTGACTACCGGGCTGTGGCCGGTGAAATCGCGCCCGAGGTCATATATCCAGAGTGCAATCGCGCCGCCAAAACCCAGCACCAGCGCCAGGAAAAGCGCTTTCAGCGGCCATGGGTAATGGCTCTTCACCGTCATCTTCGGCGCCGAAATCGACATGCGCCGAACCCACAATTTATACTTCATCGCTGCCGGCTCGGCCGCTCAAAAACGCAAACGGATGGCGTCATGGCATGACTGGCACGTGCAGCAAGCCGGTAGTCTCTTCCAGGCCGAACATCAGATTCATGCATTGCACCGCCTGGCCGGCAGAACCTTTGACCAGGTTGTCCTGCACCACCAGCAGCACCAGGGTGTCGCCGTTGTCGGGACGATGCAAGGCGATCCGCAGCATGTTCGAAGCACGGGTGGAACGGGTTTCCGGATGCGAGCCTAACGGCATCACGTCGACAAACGGCTCATCCTTGTAGGCATCTTCAAACAGCGCCTGCAAGGCCGCGTTGTCGATGTCCTTGGTCAGGCGCGCGTAGATGGTCGAATGCATGCCGCGGATCATCGGCACCAGATGCGGCGTGAACAACAGGCCGACTTTCTTGTCGGTCAGCTTGCCGAGCTGCTCCAGAGTTTCCGGCGAATGCCGATGGCCGGACACGCCGTAAGCCTTGAAATTGTCGCTGGCTTCCGAGAACAGCATGCCGATTTCCGTCTTGCGGCCGCCGCCGGATACGCCCGATTTGCAATCGGCGATCAGGTGCGAAGCGTCGACCACGTCGGCTTTCAGCAACGGCGCCAGGCCGAGCTGCATGGTGGTCGGGTAACAACCCGGATTGCCGATAATGCGCGCGCCCTTGATGGCGGCGCGGTTCAGCTCCGGCAAACCGTATACGGCTTCCTTCAGCAGCTCAGGGCAGCTGTGCGGCATCTTGTACCATTTCTCGAACACCGCAGTGTCCTGCAGGCGGAAATCGGCAGCCAGGTCGATCACTTTGACGCCGGCTTCCAGCAGCTCGGGCGTCTGCGCCATGGCGACGCCGTGCGGAGTGGCGAAGAACACCACGTCGCAGTCGGTCAGGCGGGCTTTTTCAGGCGCAGAAAACGCCAGCGCAACACGGCCGCGCAAAGACGGGTACATGTCGGCAATCGGCATGCCGTCTTCCTTGCGCGAAGTCACTGCCTGCAGCTGCGCATGCGGATGGGTTGCCAGCAAACGCAGCAACTCGACCCCTGTATAACCCGTACCACCCACAATCCCGACTTTGATCATCTTTTTTCCTTGCATGGAGCTGTACATTTTCGCAATCCGTCTTTAAACCCGATATGAAAATAGTACGATGTTGGACCCGGTATTCTGGGTGAATTGCCGCCAAGAGCTGGCTATTTTATCAGCCAATGAATCGTTAGGGCGGCTTAACATTGAAATCGGAAATCCCTTGCTGGCGCAGGCGCTGCAGCGTGTTTCCCAATGTTACCTTTTGATAAAGAGCGCAACAGTCAACACAATAATCCAACAGCAAATGGCAAAAAGCCGCCAGGCGCAAACCTGGCGGCTTTTCGATATTCTGAAAGCGTAGATTAGCGCTTGGAGAATTGTTTTGCGCGGCGTGCCTTGCGCAGACCGACCTTCTTACGTTCAACTTCACGTGCATCACGTGTAACGAAGCCGGCTTTGGACAGCTCCGGTTTCAAAGTTGCATCGTAGTCGATCAGTGCACGAGTGATGCCGTGGCGAACTGCGCCAGCCTGGCCGGATTCACCGCCGCCGCTGACATTGACCTTGATGTCGAAAGTTTCGACATGGTTGGTCAGTTCCAGTGGCTGGCGAATCACCATCAGGCCGGTTTCGCGCGAAAAATATTCATTCGCTGGCTTGCCGTTGACGACGATTTGGCCGGAGCCGGACTTGATGAAAACGCGAGCCACTGCACTCTTGCGACGGCCGGTTCCGTAATTGTAGTTACCGATCATGTCTATTCCTTAGAGTTCAAGTGCTTTAGGTTGCTGCGCGGTGTGCGGATGGCTGCCATCTGCGTACACTTTGAGCTTCTTGATCATGGCGTAGCCAAGCGGACCCTTAGGCAGCATGCCCTTGACCGCTTTTTCCAGCGCACGACCTGGAAAACGCTGTTGCATTTTCTGGAAATTTGTTTCGTAGATGCCGCCTGGGTAACCGGAGTGACGGAAATATGTCTTGTCGGTTGCCTTGGCGCCAGTGACGCGCAGTTTGCCTGCATTGATGACGACGATGAAATCGCCGGTATCAACGTGTGGAGTAAATTCCGGTTTGTGTTTGCCGCGCAGTCGGAGTGCCACTTCGCTGGCAACACGTCCGAGGACTTTGTCCGTCGCGTCAATCACGAACCAATCACGCTGGACTTCATGGCCCTTAGCGGAAAAAGTTTTCATGTTGACTTCCTAACTAGTTTAATTCGCTCAAATGGTGGTTCCGCCGCTATCGAAAACCCGGCTTTTAGACCGGAACATCGTCCTGCATCAGCGACAGACTCTTCCTTGTTATCTTTTCCTGAGCAAACGGAAAAGCCGTAAATTATAGCCTTTTCAAGGACTTGGCGTCAAACCGATTGAAAAAAATGACCGTTTGCGCTATGGAATGTTGTAAATGCGGTTGTAACCCAGGTCCTAAACACCTGCAACCGGTGTTCCGGATAAAAGAAAACCCGAACTGCGCTGTGGCGTCGGGTTTAAATCCACTCCTGTGGAGGGGTGGAGGAGACATGGTGTTCGTTGCCGAGAATCAATCTTGCAACGATTAGATTGATCTTAGCAAACAGAATTGTGCATCGCAAGGTAGAGAATCGAGATTTTTAGTAAAAATTTACGGTTTAATTTTCTTTTATGCAACAAAATCCGGCTAAACCGGGTCCGCCAAGAGCAGTTAGAATATGACGACACAATCACTCTCACGAGATCATATGGAATGCACTGTTCGCTGGACCGGCTCGTCCGGCATGACGTTTTTGGCAGAAACCGGCTCCGGCCACATATTGACGATGGATGGTGCGCCGGACGGCGGCGGACGCGACCTGGCGCCGCGGCCGATGGAAGTGGTGCTGGCCGGCACCGGCGGCTGCACCGCTTATGACGTGGTGCTGATCCTGCGCAAAAGCCGCCAGGACATCCGCGGCTGCGACGTCACGCTGAAATCGGAACGGGCAGAGACAGAACCCAAGGTATTCACCAAGATCCACTTCCACTTCACCGTGCGCGGCCGCAACCTGAAACCCAACCTGGTGGAACGCGCAATCAAGCTGTCGCATGAAAAATACTGCTCGGCCTCGATCATGCTGGAAAAAACCGCCGTAATCACCCACTCCTTCGACATCGTCGACGACCTGGCGGAAACCGCAGTCGAAGCCTAGTGTCGTGTCATGCCTCATCTGTCGGTATATCGCGCCGGCCTTGGCCCGTAGCGCTAGGCGTGCCGAGGAGACATAGCGGGGCTATGGCGACGAGGCGCAACGACGCGATACGGGTCAAGGACAAGCGAGATGCCGACAGATGAGGCATGACACGACGCTAGTTCTTCAGATATGGTAGGCGACTGTCGTCATCACTTTCGACATCGCCTGCATCACCTTTTGCACCGGACGCGGCATTTCTGCCGCCCCCAACGCGCGCGCTGCTGCGCCATGGGCGATTTCATCTTCGCGCATCTGCTCGACGATGGCGCGCGACTTGGCGTCCTGCAGCGGCAGCTGTTCCAGATGGCTGCTGAGATGTGCTTCAACCTGACGCTCGGTTTCCGATACAAAACTCAGGCTGCGCACATCGCCCAGGCGCGCCGCCAGCGTCCCCAGCGCATAAGAACCGGCATACCACAGCGGATTGAGCAAGCTGACATGCGAACCCAGCTCGCGCAAGCGTTCCGCGGTCCAGGCCAGGTGGTCTTCCTCTTCCCTGCCCGCTTCGGCGAATTGCTGCTTGATCGGATCGCCTTGGGCGAAACGGCCTTGGGCGTCATACAGTGCCTGGGCGCAAACTTCACCGACATGATTGACCCGCATCAGGCCGGCGCTGTGGCGCTGCTCGGCCGCATCCAGCACGCCGTCGGCAGCCAGCAGCGCCGGATTCGGACGCGAAGCCGAAGCCTGTCCGGTGATCACCCGCAAGGCGTTGTCGAAATCGGTAATGGCTTTGTCCAGGAATTGCATGCGATGAGTCACTTTTAAAATTAAGTAAGTCGATTTTATCAGGCCGGCATCATTTGCCGCCTCACTTGCCGCGCTTTGGGCGAAACACCGCGACGTCGGCATAGAAGGCCTGGTCCTGGCCGCCGCTCCAGCCCGGCACGCCCAGCACTGGCAATGGCGTCAGGCGCCCGATCAGCGCATCAGGCTGCGCCAGTTCGGCGGCAATGCGCTGATCGATCCAGCCGCGCCTGGCTTCATCGGTCAACGCGAAATAGGATTCCGGCACGCCAAGCACCAGGGTGTGCGCCGTAATCGCCTTGTACGGCTGCACCAGTTTTTCCAGCAAGGCGTGGCCGAACAGCCAGATCTCGGCTTCGCCGCCAAACATGTGGCCTTGATCGACAAACACTTGCTGCCATTGGTGCTGGCGCAGGGCAGCGCTGAGCGCCAGCCCCGCGGCGTTATCCGGCACCAGCAGCAAAGCGGCGTTTTCATCAAAGATGGTAGCGGCATCGCGCGCTGCGCCACGCGGCTGGCTAGCGCCGGAGACAGTGCCGGCCTTGGCCAGCTCGGCCGCCTGCAGTGCATTCAGGCGCGCCTTGATGGCCGGGAACGAAAGCCAGATCAGGGCATTCAGGAAATCGTGGAGGTTGTCGCGGGTCGGCACTTTGCCGCTGCTGCCGATGAATGCTTCGTAAGCGGTCGCCGGCGGCAATTCGGCCTGCGCCACAAAACTGATCGGCAGCCCCTGGTAATTGCGGATGCCGCGCTCCTGGGCGAGCGCATTCAAGGCCAGCCGCCAATTATCGGAAACTGAGGCCGCAGTGCTCAGGCGCCGGCCGAGGATGCGGAACGGCTTGAGCCAGGGTTGTGACCAATCGATGAGGGCGGCGGGAGTAGGCATTTGCCGCGCATTTTACCTTGCGCGCAAGCGGTTCAGCCCACAGCCCGCTGCAAATTCTGCTGGCCGAGATCGGCGCAAACCTCGGCGAAAGTATCGGCGCAACGCACTACTTCGCCGATGACGATAATGCTTGGACTGCCAAGGCCGCTGTCTTGCAGGGCCTGCGGCAGCTGGCCGAGGCTGGTCAGCAGTTGCGCCTGCGTCGCCAGGGTCGCCGACTGGATCACCGCGGCGGGCATGGCAGCTGCCATGCCCGCCGCCAGCAGGCTGCGCTGCAATTGCGCACAGCGGGCCACGCCCATGTACACCACCAGCGTCATGCCCGCCGCCACCAGCGCTTTCCAGTTCGGCTGTGCGCTCTCGCTCTTGCCATGGCCGGTCACGAAAATCACGCCCTGGCTATGGTCGCGATGGGTAGCTGAAATGCCGATGCTGGCTGCGGCCGCCATGCCGCTGGTAATGCCCGGCACCACTTCGACCGCCACGCCTTGCCGGCGCAAATGCGCGCGCTCTTCGCCGCCGCGTCCGAACAGATACGGATCACCACCTTTCAGGCGCACTACGCAATGACCCGCCTGCGCTTCCAGCACCATCAGGCGTTCGATGAATTCCTGCGAGGCCGACTGGCAACCGCCGCGCTTGCCGACATGGATCACCCTGGCGCGGCCTGGCGCATGCATCAGCACCTCGGGATTGACCAGGTCGTCCACCAGCAGCACATCGGCTTGCGCGATGGCCTTGACTGCCTTCAGCGTCAGCAGATCGGGATCGCCGGGGCCGGCGCCGACCAGCATCACTTTGCCTTGTGGTTTCATATCTGCACTCCAGGCCGCTTTCACGCCGCTTGCGCCGCCGGATGCGCCTGTTTGCGGTACAGGAATTCCAGCACCGAGGTCCGGTACTCCGCATACAAAGGATCCTGCGCCAGCGCCACGCGTTCACGCGGCCGCTCTAGCCGCACCTGCACGATATCGCCGATGGTGGCGGCCGGACCGTTGGTCATCATCACGATGCGATCGGACAGCAGCACGGCTTCGTCGACATCGTGTGTCACCATCACCACCGTCGATCCGGTCTTGGCGACGATCTTCAGCAACTCGTCCTGCAGGTGGGCGCGGGTCAACGCGTCTAGCGCGCCGAACGGTTCATCCATCAGCAAGACCTTGGGCTCCATCGCCAAAGCGCGGGCGATGCCGACCCGCTGTTTCATGCCGCCGGAAATTTCATGCGGACGCTTTTGCCCGGCCGCGGTCAGCCCCACCATCGCCAACGCGGCCTTGGTGCGCTCCTTCAAGGCGCTCTTGTTTTCGCTGGCGGCAAATACGCGCTCGACGCCGAGATGGATATTTTCGTGGCAGGTCAGCCAGGGCAGCAGCGAATGGTTCTGGAACACCACTGCCCGTTCCGGCGACGGTCCGCCAATTTCACGGCCGGCGCAAATCAGCACGCCGTCGCTCGGCAGCAGCAAGCCGGCGATCAGGTTCAGCAAGGTCGACTTGCCGCAGCCCGAATGGCCGATCAGGGTCACGAACTCGCCCTTGCGCACGGTCAGGTTGATATCGCGCAGCGCGTGAAACTGGCCTTTGCTGGTGTTGAACACCATTTCGGCCTGATGGATATCGATGAATTTGGCGTCGCGTTGTTCCATGTTGTCCTCGACTTCGGTTAATTCGATACCTGTTCATAGGTAAACGTCTTAGCCAGCGCCACCAGCAATTGCTCCAGCAGCAGGCCGACCACGCCGATCACCACAATGGCGATGATGATGTGCGGCACGTTAAGGTTGTTCCATTCATCCCAGACCCAGAAACCGATGCCGACGCCGCCGGTCAGCATTTCGGCGGCGACGATCACCAGCCAGGCGGTGCCGATCGCCAGCCGCACGCCGGTCAGCATGTACGGCAATACCGAAGGGAACAGGATCTTTGTGATGATTTTCCATTCCGACAGGTTGAGCACGCGCGCCACGTTCATGTAATCCTGCGGCACTCGCTGCACGCCGACCGCGGTGTTGATGATCATTGGCCAGATCGAGCAGATGAAGATCGACCAGATCGCCGCCGGATTGGCCGACTTGAACACCAGCAGGCCGATCGGCAGCCAGGCCAGCGGCGATACCGGCTTCAGCAAGCTGATGATGGGACCGAACATGCTGGACAGGAATTTGAAGCGGCCGATCATGAAGCCGAGGGGAATCCCGACCAGCGCCGCCAGGCCGAAGCCGACGCCGACCCGCTGCAGCGAAGCCAGGATGTTCCAGCCTATGCCCTGGTCGTTGGGGCTGGTCCGGTAGAACGGATCGGCAAACAGCTTGAGCGCTTCCTGCAAGGTCAGCAGCGGCGTCGGGAACTGGCTGTTACTCATCGCGATGATCTGCCAGACCAGCACCAGGAACGCCAGGCCGAGCAGCGGCGCGATGATCTGCATCAGCCAGGATGGCATGCTGCTGCGGCGGCTGCCGGTTTTCGGCAACGGCCGGGGCGCAATGGCGACAGTATCGGCGGCAGCCTCCGCCGCCTTGTTATCCATGGTCGCCGCCTGGCGATTTGCATTTGCCGCTGTGTCCATGATTGCGCTCATGATGGCTCCCAAATAAACCGCGGTTGTGACGTATCTGGATTGATCTATGCATGGATCTTGAAGGAGGCGGCATAAGCGGCTGGATTCTTGCCGTCCCACACCGTGCCATCCATCAGTTTCGAAGTCCGCAAAGCGTCTTTCGGCACTGGTGTGTTGGTCATCGTCGCCGCCTCCTTGTAGAGGGCGATCTGGCTGACCGACTTGGCTACCGCCAGGTAGTCCGGATCGGTTTTCAGCAAACCCCAGCGCCGGTGCTGCGTCATGAACCACATGCCGTCCGACAGGTAAGGAAAATTGACCAGGCCGTCGTTGTAGAACTTCATGTAGTTCGGATCGTCCCAGGTCTTGCCGAGGCCGTTCTGGTAACGCCCCATGATGCGCTGGTCGATCACGTCCTTGCTGGTGTTGACATACGATTTGTCAGCGATCGCTTCAGCCATCTTGTTCTTGTTGGCGAGCGAAGCATCTATCCATTTTCCCGCTTCCAGCACGGCAGCGATCAAGGCGCGGCAGGTGTTCGGATTCTTGGCGGCGAACTCTGCGGTGGTGCCCAGCACTTTTTCCGGATGGTCTTTCCAGATTTCCTGGGTGGTGATGGCGGTAATGCCGACGCCGTCGACGATCGCCCGGTGACCCCAAGGCTCGCCGACGCAGAAGCCATCCATGTTGCCGACCCGCATATTGGCCACCATCTGCGGCGGCGGCACCGTAATCACCTTGGCGTCCTTGAGCGGATTGACGCCGTTGGCGGCCAGCCAGTAATACAGCCACATGGCGTGGGTGCCGGTCGGAAAAGTCTGGGCGAAGGTGTATTCGCGCTTGTCGCTGGCCATCAGCTTGGCCAGCGAAGGGCCGTCGACAGCGCCCTTGTCGGCCAGCTTCTTCGACAGCGTAATGGCCTGGCCGTTATTGTTGAGCCCCATCAGGATCGCCATGTCTTTCTTCTGGCCGCCTATGCCCATCTGCACGCCGTAGATCAGGCCCGACAGCACATGTGCCCCATCCAGCTCGCCGTTGGCCAGCTTGTCGCGCACGCCGGCCCATGAGGCTTCCTTGCTGAGCACGATCTTGATGCCGTATTTCTTGTCGAAACCGAGCAGCGACGCCATCACCACCGATGCGCAATCGGTCAGCGGAATGAAGCCGATCTTGACCTCGGTCTTTTCCGGTTTGTCCGAACCCGCGGCCCAAGCTCCAGTTGCGGTGCTGGAAAGTCCTAACATGCTGGCTCCTGCCGCGAGAGTCGCGGTTTGTAATAGTTGACGGCGCTTGCCGTCGACAAGCGTGTTAGGCGTCTCCGGGGTGTCTAGCTGCAGTGCATTGCTTGATTCCATCGCGTGGCTCCAGATTGTTTCCTGCAACAAAAAAGGCGCAAAAAAAGGCGTCGTCCCGCAATGAACAAGTCATGCGGAAAGACACCTTTGTCTTATGTGGAGAAGGCCGCCGTTAGCCGATTCCAGCAGCGCCAGCGTTGGCGCTTGAAATTGACTATGCAAACCACGTGCCAGGAATTTTTTGCAGGGAAAACGCGTAACGGTACACAAGCATGCCGGTTTTTCGCTCAAAAAGCGCACCGGCCTTGTGCAATGCACCAAACAAGCTCGCAGCGATTGGGCGTGCAGTTGACGGCTTGATCAGCCCAACAGGTCAGCAGCGTCGATAATACGTTGCGCCACTTCGGACAGTTTGAGGTTCTTGTCCATCGCCAGCCGCCGCAGCTTTTGATAAGCCTCCTGCTCGCTCAGCTTATGGTGATCCATCAGCAAACCCTTGGCGCGGTCCAGCAGCTTGCGCTCAGCCAGCTTCAGCTTGGTGTCGGACAGCTCCGCCAGCAGCTTCTGCTCTTGCCGGAAGCGCGCCAGCGCCACTTCCAGCACCGGCTTGATGCGCGCCGTCTGCAGCCCCGCAACGATGTATGCGGAAACGCCGGCGGCCATTGCCGCATCCATGCTGGAAGTTTTTGCATCCTCGGTAAACAGGACGATGGGACGGCGCGCATCGCGCGTCGCCACCACCACATGCTCCAGCACGTCGCGGGCGTCGGATTCAGCATCGATGATGACCATGTCTGGTTGCAACTGAGCAATTCTTTCGGGCAGGTAAAGGTCGGCCGGCAATGAAGCGATGATGTTGTAGCCAGCCTCCAGCAAGCCGATGCGCAAAGCCTTGCCACGTGCGGCCTGCGCTTCGAACGCAGGATCGTCGTCGCCTTCGATGGCGACTGGATTGACAACAACGATACGTAGACTTTGCATGCTTGAAATCCGCGTCCCTAACAGGGCCTTTGCTACGATTAGACAGTATGGAGGACAGCTTTATCCACTCCTGCCATTCAAGCATGCAAAAATCGCACCATGTCGATGCAAAAGATGAAAAACGAGGCTTTAAGCGAAGCTTAAAACGAAGCTTTGAATAACTTTACGCGAATTGCCAGTCTATCGTTTCGCCGCCGTTCAGCGGCACCAGGGTGGTTTCCCCCAGCGGCAGTTCCGCCGGTAAAGTCCACGGCTGGCGCTTCAACGTCACCGTGCCCTGGTTGCGCGGCAGGTTGTAGAAGGCCGGGCCGTTAAAACTGGCGAATGCTTCCAGCTTGTCGAGCGCACCGACCTGGTCGAAGGCTTGTGCATACAGCTCCATCGCATGCAATGCGGTATAACAGCCGGCGCAGCCGCAGGCATGCTCTTTCAAACCCTTCGGATGCGGCGCCGAATCGGTGCCGAGGAAGAACCGGCTGCTGCCGGAAGTCACCGCCTGCACCAATGCCTGCCGATGTTCTTCCCGCTTCAGTACCGGCAGGCAGTAATAATGCGGCCGGATGCCTCCCTTGAAGATTTCGTTGCGGTTGTACAGCAGGTGATGCGCCGTGACGGTAGCCGCCACCGGTCCACTGGCGCTCTCGACATACTGGGCGGCGTCCTTGGTGGTGATGTGCTCGAACACCACTTTCAGTTCCGGCATGTCGGACCGCAGCGGCTGCATCACACGGTCGATGAACACCGCTTCGCGGTCGAAAATATCGATCGCCGGATCGGTGACTTCGCCATGCACTAGGAATGGCATGCCGAGCTCCTGCATCACTTCCAGCGTCTTGTAGCATTTGCTGAGGTCAGTCACGCCGGCGTCGGAATTGGTGGTGGCGCCGGCCGGGTACAGCTTGACAGCATGCACGAAGCCGCTGTCCTTGGCGCGCCGGATTTCGTCGGGCGGCGTGTTGTTGGTCAGGTACAACGTCATCAGGGGCTCAAACGCCAGATCGGGCGGCAGCACCGCCAGGATGCGGTCGCGGTAGGCCGCGGCCTGCGCGGTAGTGGTCACCGGTGGCTTCAGGTTCGGCATCACGATGGCGCGGCCGAACTGGCGTGCGCTATGCGGCAGGACGGCGGCCAATGCCACGCCGTCGCGCAGGTGCAAGTGCCAGTCGTCGGGGCGGGTGATGGTCAATGTATCGGTCAAGGCGTCAGTCATGTTCATTCTCTTCTGCAAAAAAACGCTCCGGCATGGCTTGCGGATTAGGGCGTCATTTTACCGCAGCCGGAGCCGGCGCTTCGCGAAATGCCGACGGTTTGCGGCTGGCCGGCGCTGCTGCAGCCGGCTACCCGCAATAAAAAAGCCGCCCGGATATGCTCCGCGGCGGCTTACTGTCTTGGGCGATACTCAGCGATCAGTGGATGATTTTCGCCAGGAAATCGCGAGCGCGGTCGGAGCGCGGCGCACCGAAAAATTCGTCCTTGGTGCAATCTTCCACCACCAGGCCCTTGTCCATGAACACCACGCGGTTGGCGACCTTCTTGGCGAAACCCATTTCATGCGTCACCACCATCATGGTCATGCCTTCTTGCGCCAGGCCGACCATCACGTCCAGCACTTCATTGATCATTTCCGGATCGAGCGCCGAAGTCGGCTCGTCGAACAGCATCGCAATCGGATCCATCGACAACGCACGGGCAATCGCCACGCGCTGCTGCTGGCCGCCGGAGAGCTGGCCCGGGAACTTGTCTTTCTGCGCGATCAGGCCGACGCGGTCCAGGTACTTCAAGCCTTTTTCATTGGCTTCATCCTGGCTGCGGCCCAGCACCTTGACCTGGCCGATGGTCAGGTTTTCGCGGATCGACATGTGCGGAAACAGTTCGAAGTTCTGGAACACCATGCCGATGCGCGCGCGCAGTTTCGACAGGTTGGTCTTGGGATCGCCGACCGAGATGCCGTCGACCGTGATATCGCCCTTCTGGAACGGCTCCAGGCCGTTGACGGTCTTGATCAGCGTCGATTTACCGGAACCGGACGGTCCGCACACCACCACCACGTCGCCCTTGGCCACTTGCGTAGTGCAATCGGTCAGGACTTGAAATTGGCCGTACCATTTGCTGACGTTGTTAAGCTTAATCATGAGTATTTCTCCTAATTCCTGAATTCTGTTTTGCAGTCCGGGCCCTGCCCTTCCTCGGACAGGGCCTGAATTTTATCGAACGATTATCGAATGATTGCAACCCTTTGCTGCAGCTTCTTGACCAGCGTCGACAAACCGAAACTCATCACGAAGTACACCACGGCGACAAACATGTACATTTCCACCAGGCGGCCGTCGCGCTGCGCGATCTTGGATGCAACGGTAACGAAATCCGGCACCGAACCCAGCACATATACCAGCGAGACGTCCTGGAACAGCACGATGGTCTGGGTCAGCAAGATCGGGATCATGTTGCGGAACGCTTGCGGCAGCACCACGTTGCCCATCATTTGCCAGTAGTTCATGCCCAGCGCGTAACCGGCGGAAACCTGGCCGCGCGGAATCGACTGGATCCCGGAACGCATGATTTCGCAATAATACGCTGCTTCAAACAAGATGAACGTGATCAATGCCGACGAAAATGCGCCGACCTGCACCGGCTGTGCCGCGCCGATAATCCAGGCGCCGATATACGGTACCAGGAAGTAGAACCAGAAAATCACCAGCACCAGCGGTACCGAGCGGATCAGGTTGACGTAGCTGGTGGCGATCAGGGAAATCGCCTTGTTGTGCGACAAACGCATCATCGCCAGCACGGTGCCGAACAGGATGCCGCCCACCATCGCCACCAAGGTCAGCGTCAGCGTGAACTTCATGCCGGTAGTGAACAGGTACAGCCAGGAGCGCTGGATGACGTCAAAATCGAAATTCGAAAACATGATTAATGACCTCCCGTGTTGGCGCTGCCGGCAGCAATGAAGCCAGGAATCGCGATGGCTTTTTCAAGCCAGCGCGCCAGCAGCAAGGCAATCCCCGAGATGATCACGTAGATCACCGTGGCGCCCGTGAGGGCTTCGAAAGTCTGGAAGGTGAATTCACGCATCGAGTAGGTAGCGGCGGTCAGTTCCACCAGGCCGATCGTCAGTGCGACCGAGCTGTTCTTGATGATTGCTGCGAATTCGTTGGTCAGCGACGGGATGATGATCCGGAACGACATCGGCAGCAATACGTAGCGATATGTTTGCGGCAACGTCAGACCGAGTGCAGTACCCGCCAGCTTTTGGCCACGGGGCAGTGCATTGATGCCAGCGGATACCTGTACGGCGATCCGCGACGACGTAAAAAAACCCAGCGCCAGGAAGGCGGTGATGAATGATGCGTTCGGCAGGCTCTTGAGCCAGTTGCCTATGCCCGCAGGGACGATTTCCGGCATCACGAAATACCAGAGGAACATCTGCACGATCAGCGGGATGTTGCGAAATAATTCAACGTAGCCGTTGGCCACGCGTACTGCCCATTTGTTCGGCATGGTACGGATCGTACCGATCACGGTGCCGATGACCAGCGCCATGATCCAGGCCGACGCGGACAGCGCAAGCGTCCACTTCAGGCCGGCCAGCAAGGTGTCCATGTAGGTGCTGACACCGTCGGGAGACTCTTGCCAGAAGATGCCCCAGTTCCAGTTGTAATGCATATTAAGTCCCCTCTATTACTCAAATCTCCATCGTTGCGCTGCCAGCCGGCAAGCGCCGATTGTGCATCGCAGCAATTCAATTTCAGAAACAAAACGGGAGGCTTGCGCCTCCCGTTTCATTCTTATCGCCGTTCTTATTTTTTCTTCAACTTCAACGATTGTTTCTGCGCTTCAGGGACGGCAGCATAGGCAGCCGGATCGCCCGAATCGGTAGGCTTGGCAAACGCAGCCTTCAGCTCAGGGCTGACTGGAACGTTCAGGTTGATGCCCTTAGGCGGAATCGCCTTCAGGAACCATTTTGCGTAGATGTCGTTGATCTGGCCCGAGGTGTAGACATTGCTCAGCGCAGTGTCGACCGCTTTCTTGAATGGCAGGTCGTCCTTGCGTTCGATGATGCCGTACGGCTCGACCGACAGCGCTTCCTTGGTGATTTCATAGTCGGCAGGCGCTCTCGAGCTGGCCGCCAGCGATGCCAGCAGGATGTCGTCCATCACGAACGCCGTGGCACGGCCGGTTTCCACCATCAGGAAAGCTTCAGCATGGTCTTTGGCAGCCAGGATGTTCATGCCGAGGTTGCGCTCGCCATTGAGGATCGTGACTTGCTTCAGGTTCGAAGTGCCGGAAGTGGAAACAATGGTCTTGCCCTTGAGGTCGTCCAGCGTCTTGATGTTGGAGGATTTCTTGGCCAGGATGCGGTTCGCGGTCACGTACATGGTCGGCGCAAAGGAAACAACCTTTTGGCGCTCAGCATTGTTGGTGGCGGAATCGCAGGACAGGTCGATGGTGCCGTTGGAGATCAGCGGGATGCGGGTGGCCGAAGTCACTGGAACCATCTTCACGTTCAAGGCGGTCAGGCCGAGCTGTTTCTGAATGGCGGTCGCAGCTTTCAGGCACAAGTCGATCGAGTAACCTTGATACGATTGTTTGTCATCAAGGTAAGAGAATGGAATGGAGGAATCGCGCACACCCAGGGTAATGCTGCCGGTATCCTTGATTTTTTTGAGTGTTCCGGTCAGTTCTTGCGCTTGTACGGAGCCAACCATTACTCCCAAGCCAACCAAAGCAACGACTAATTTTGATGACATCATAACAACTCCCGTAAAAAAATTATCTGTATAGTTTAACAAACTCGCTGCCTCAGCAGCAGACTTAAACCTATGCTTATTTATTATTCTCACCTCTCCTCCAAAAACGTCTGTCTCCACCTTTGCATAAATTACCGATTACAGCCAATTCTGTTTACTTTTAGTTGCCGACCTGGTCCGACGGAAAGCGCAACGACTCCCTGAAAAGATAGCCCATGGGCATGTTCAACACGAGATTGTTTTTTGCCGGAATCGGACTCAG
Organism: Collimonas fungivorans; assembly: GCF_001584145.1. Lineage (NCBI taxonomy): Bacteria > Pseudomonadati > Pseudomonadota > Betaproteobacteria > Burkholderiales > Oxalobacteraceae > Collimonas > Collimonas fungivorans. The sequence goes on from NZ_CP013232.1 coordinate 5,081,550, forward strand.
GAACCACTTGGTGTACAACTTGTTGATCTCGCCATCGTGGATGATGCGTCCCATTTCACGGTCGACCACTGCCTTGTAGTTCGGGTCGCCCTTGGGCAGCATGATCGCGTAAGGTTCGGTTGTCAAAGGCTCGCCGACAATGGCGTATGCCGCCGGATCCTTGGCGGTCGCCTTCAGTCCGTACAGCAGCACGTCATCCATCACAAATGCGTCGGCCGCCTTGTCTTCCACCATCTTGAACGATTCGTTGTGATCTCGTCCTTCCACTATGGTCATGTTCAGGGAACGGACCTGGCCGCGGTCGACCAGGGATTTGACGCTGGTCGTGCCTTTGGTCGTCGCCACCTTCTTGTCGCGCAGGTCCGGCCAGTTCTTGATCTTGTCCTCCACCCGCACCAGCATGCGCGACGACGCCATGAAATGCGCGATGGTGAAGCTGACCTGTTTGCGCCGCTCTGCGTTGTTGGTGGTCGAGCCACACTCCAGGTCGATTTTTCCGCTTGCGATCATATCAATGCGATTAGATGAAGTCACTGGCACATAGGCGATATTCAATTGCGGCAGTTTCAATTGCTGCTTCACCGCATCGGCTATCTTGAGGCACAGATCGATTGCATAACCGACCGGCTTTTTATCCTGGTCCACAAACGAGAACGGGAACGACGCTTCCCGGTAACCGATCGTGATGGTCTTGCTGTCGCGAATCTTCGCCAGCACATCTTCCGCATGGACAGCTGTTGCGGCGACGCCCAACGTTACCGCTAACACCGCGCCCAGACCGCCCTTGCGCCACGCGGCCGCAATGCTCCCCTGGCCGCCCTTACCTTTCCCGATTCCCACGCTGCTCTCCCCGTTGACTTGCGCTGTCGATAATGTTTTTATGCAATGAATATACTTAATGCAATATTCAAGCCAGCTGTGTGCATGTCGGCGGCGACTGCTGTTGCGTCGCTCTTTTGCAGACAAGTCCCCGGATGCGACCAGGGCCAGATGACACGCGCTCAGCTGGCTGGCAGCTTGAGCGCGCGCAAAACATCCCGACTATAACGCAACATCAATCAAGGATACAAACCGCGCATTTCACGCGCCTGCAGGACACGGGTACAGGCAACGATAAATGCGGCGGTGCGCAGCGATACCTTCTTCTCTTCGGCCAGTTGCCAGACCGCGGTAAACGCTTCGCGCATGATGCGGGTCAGGCGCAGGTTGATTTCATCTTCAGTCCAGAAGAAGCTGGAGAAATCCTGCACCCATTCGAAATAACTCACCGTCACGCCGCCTGCATTGGCGATCACGTCAGGCACCACCAGCACACCCTTTTCATGCAGGATGTCGTCCGCAGCCGGGCTGGTCGGGCCGTTGGCGCCTTCCAGGATGATCTTGGCGCGGATGGTGGGCGCATTCTCCACGGTGATTTGTTGCTCCAGAGCAGCAGGCACCAAAATATCGCAATCGACAGCCCAAAACTGCGCACGGTCGCTGATTTCTTCGCCGCCCTTGAAGCCGGCAACGCTGCCGGTTTCATTGACGTGGGCTTGCAACGCCGCCACATCGAGGCCGCTGGAACGCACCACGGTCGAGATATGGTCTTGCACCGCCACCACTTTGGCGCCGGCTTCCGAGAACAGGCGCGCGGCAATGCCGCCGACATTGCCGAAACCCTGCACCGCAATCTTGGCGCCATGGATATCCAGGCCGCGCTTGACCGCCGCTTCACACCCCACCACGAACACGCCGCGGCCGGTGGCTTCGCGCCGTCCCAGGCTGCCGCCCAGTGAAATCGGCTTGCCGGTGACCACGCCCGATGCGGTGCTGCCCTGGTTCATGGAATAGGTATCCATCATCCAGGCCATGATCTGTTCGTTGGTGTTGACGTCGGGCGCCGGGATGTCCTTGTTGGGGCCGATGATGATGCCGATCTCGCTGGTGTAACGCCGCGTCATGCGCTGCAATTCACCTTGCGACAAGGTCTTCGGATCAACCCGGATGCCGCCCTTGGCGCCGCCGTACGGCACGTTCACGGCCGCGTTCTTGACCGTCATCCAGGCCGACAGGGCCATCACTTCGGACAACGTCACGTCCTGGTGGAAACGCACGCCGCCCTTGCCTGGGCCGCGCGAGGTGTTGTGCTGGACGCGATAGCCTTCGAAGTGGGCAATGGTGCCGTCGTCACGTTCGATAGGGACGTCGACGATCAGCATCCGCTTCGGACGTTTCATGGTCTCGACCCAGCGGGCCAGATTGCCGAGGTAAGGTGTTACGCGATCGATTTGTTCGAGATAGTCGCCCCATGGGCCGATGCCATGTTGCGTGAGATAGGATGGAACTTCGTGCTTGATAGTCATATTTTTGCGCGCTCCTGGAAGTTGCAGACCGGCCCCCTGAACAAGGACAACAATAAGGACAACAGGGGAACTGACAGCGGGGGCTAAATCGATCTAGTGGCGAATCGTAGGACAACGGCACAGGGCAAAGCCAATGCTTTGTGCGCATGTAACTATGCATTTTTTGCATTAATATCAAAAATACAATTTCACCATGGCAGACACGACTTTCGCGCAACATCCTGCATGTGCAGCGGGCCGGCGCTTTCGGCGATTTATGCGAGCGCTGCCGGCGTTTTACGTTTTGCGTTTTTGGCGGCTTCCTTGGCTGCTTCTTTGGTTGCCTGTTCCTGCTGCTGCAGCAGGTAAGCCCATAACCGCGCCACCACCGGCTTGCCCGGCCTTTGCACGGTAGGACGCTCGCGGTACAGGCGGATTTCCATGGTCGCTTCCCACTCGGGAGCGTTATGGTCGACGCTGGCCAGCTGCTTCAACTTGACTTCGCGGGTCACCGCCGACTCTGGCAGAAACGCCACGCCATGCCCTTCCAGCGCCATCATTTTCAAACCTTCCGCCATGTCCGTCTCGTAGCGTTTCTCAAGGTAGAGCGGCTTCTTGGCGTCGGCCAGAATCAATTCCACCATACGCCCGAGATAGGCATTGCTGGTATAGGACAAGAACGGCAAAGGCGCGCCGGCGCTGCCGGGAAAGACATAGTCCGGCACGCCGGCCTTGTTGCAATGGGCATAGGCGCGCAGCACCTCGCTGCCCAATGTGATCAGGTCGTAGCGCCCGGTATCGAGCTGCACCGGCTGGCGCGGATGGTGATAGCACAGCAGCAGGTCGCAGCCGCCGTCCACCATCGCCATCACGGCGTCATGCACGTTCAAGGCCAGCAGGCGCGTATTGAGCGGCCCGAAACCGCTCTCCAGCAAACGGATCCAGCGCGGCACATAAGTCAGCGACAAGGTATGCGGCACGGCGAAATCGACCGTGCTCAAAGCGGTCGGACGCTTGCCCCGCATCAGCGCACGGGCATTGTTGATCTGGCCCAGCATCTCCAGCGCCTGCTCGTAAAACACTTCGCCGGCGGCGGTCAGCCGCGTCGGATAGGAAGTGCGGTCGATCAGATCGGCGCCCAGCCATGCTTCCAGCGACTGGATGCGGCGCGAGAAGGCCGGCTGCGTGACATGACGCAATTCTGCAGAGCGGCTGAAACTATGGGTTTCCGCCAACGAAATGAAGTCTTCTAACCATTTGCTTTCCATGCCGCTATCGTAACGCGAGTCGGCGGCGGCAGCATAGAAAATTGGCGCAGCCGCGGCTGACAATCTGCATCGGCGTTGTACTTCTGCACCTTGTACTTCTACACCACCTGCACCACGTTCTCAGGATAAGCGCCATCGATTCCCGGCGACGGGCTTTCCACTTCTTCCGGATGCGCTTGCTGGCGTTGCCACATCTGCGCGTAAGCGCCGTCTGCCGCCAGCAGCTGGACGTGGGTGCCGCGCTCGATGATGCGGCCGTGGTCCAGCACCAGGATCTGCGCCGCGTCGGCAATGGTCGACAGGCGGTGGGCGATCACCAGCGTGGTGCGGTCCTTGGCGATTTCCTTTAACTGCGCCTGGATCGCCTGCTCCGATTTGGAATCGAGCGCGGAAGTGGCTTCGTCGAAAATCAGCAGCGCGGGATTTTTCAGCAAAGTGCGCGCGATCGCCACCCGCTGCTTTTCGCCACCCGACAATTTCAAGCCGCGTTCGCCCACCATCGAATCGTAGCCGTCCGGCAGCGACTCGATGAAATCGTGGATATGCGCGGCCTTGGCGACCGCGACGATTTCCGCCTTGCTGGCGCCCGGCTTGCCGTAGGCGATGTTGTATTCGATGCTGTCGTTGAACAGCACCGTATCCTGAGGCACGATGCCGATCGCCTGGCGCAGCGAAGCCTGGGTGATGTCGCGCAAATCCTGGCCGTCGATCGTGATGCGGCCGTTGCTGATATCGTAAAAACGGAACAGCAAACGCGACAGGGTCGACTTGCCGGAGCCGCTGTGGCCGACCACCGCGGTGGTGGTGCCGGCGGCAATCGTGAAATCGACATCGAACAGGATCTGGCGTTTGCTCTCGTAGCTGAAATCGACGTGCGTAAAACGCACTTGCGCGCCGCCGGTCAGCAGCGGCCGCGCCTCGGCGGCATCGGCGATTTCGCGATTCTCGTCAAGCAGGTGGAACAACCTTTCCATGTCAGCCAGGCTCTGCTTGATTTCGCGGTAGATGACGCCGAGGAAATTCAGCGGGATATACAGCTGGATCATGAAGGAGTTGACCAGCACCAGGTCGCCCAGCGTCATCTTGCCGTCGATCACGCCCTGCGTGGCGCGCCACAGGATCAGCGTCACCGCGATGGCGATGATCAGAGATTGCCCGGTATTCAACAGGGACAGCGAGGTCTGCGATTTCACCGCCGCGGTTTCGTAGCGCATCAAGCCATCGTCGTAGCGCCGCGCCTCGTATTCTTCATTACCGAAATACTTGACGGTTTCGTAGTTGATCAGCGAATCGATGGCCTTGGTGTTGGCGCTCGAATCGAGGCTGTTCATGGTGCGCCGGAAATGGGTGCGCCATTCGGTGACCGTGACAGTAAAAAAAATGTAGCTGACCAGCGCCACCACGGTGATGCCGGCGAACCAGATATCGTAGTGCAGCACCAGGTAACCCAGCACCAGCGAGATTTCGATCAGGGTCGGCAAGATGCTGAATAGCGCGTACGACACCAGCGACGAGATGCCGCGCGTGCCGCGTTCGATATCGCGCGTCATGCCCCCGGTCTGGCGGTTCAGGTGAAAACGCAGCGACAGCGAATGCAGGTGGCGGAACACTTGCAAGGCGATGGTCCGCACCGCACGCTGGGTCACGCGCGCGAACACGAACTCGCGCAATTCGGTGAACAAGGTGGTACTCAGGCGCAGCGCGCCGTAGGCCACCAGTATCCCCAGCGGCAGCACCAGCATCGCCTGCGGATGGCTGACCGTGATGGTCATGCTGTCGACCAGTTTCTTCAGCACCAGCGGCACGCCGACATTGGCCAGCTTGGCGCCCAGCATGAACAGCAGCGCCAGCGAGACCCGCCACTTGTAGGTCCAGAGATAGGGCAGCAAAGTCTTGAGCGTGGCCCAGTCGCTACGCTTTGGCTGGCCGCTGCCGGTAACTGCGGCAGGCTCTGGCGACGTGGAAGAATGGTGGCGCATAGGGTGACAATCTTAAAGAATAGTTTAAGCTACGGATACAAAGCCAATTGTAGCTCTCAGGGGAAATAACAGATGACTGATCAAAACAACAATCAATTGCCGCCCGACACCATGCCGCAACTGCGGGTGATGCCGATGCCGTCCGACGCCAATGTGCACGGCGACGTCTTCGGCGGCTGGATCATGGCACAAGTCGACATTGCCGGTTCCCTGCCGGCCACCCGTCGCGCCAACGGCCGTGTCGCCACGATCGCGGTGAACTCTTTCCTGTTCAAGCAACCGGTGTTTGTCGGCGACCTGCTGTCGTTTTATGCCGAGATCGTCAAGGTCGGCAATACGTCGATCACAGTCAACGTCGAGGTGTATGCCGAACGCAACCGGCTGCAGACAGAGGTCGTGAAAGTGACCGAAGCGACGCTGACTTATGTCGCCACCGACGCTCAGCGCAAGCCGCGTCAGCTGCCGCCGCTGGCATCCTGACGATTTCCTGGCTCGGTTCCTAGGGCGCGCCGAGCTCGCTGGAGATGCCGGCCGCCGCCGCCTGCACTACAGCGATCAATGACTGCATCCGTTCCAGCGACATGTAAGGCAGGGTGCTGGAAACGCTGATGGCGGCGACAATCGCGTGGCTGGCGTCGTAGATCGGCGCCGCCACGCAGCGTATCGACGGCTCGTTGTCTTCCAGGTCGAAGGCATAACCGCCTTTGACGTATTCACGCATCTGGTCGCGGAACTCAGTCCAGCTACGCTTGGGCAACAAGCCGGAAGCATGGCTGCCGGCCGCGCTGCTGCGCTTCTGGTACAAGTTTTTCCATTCCTCTTCGTCCATGCCCAGCATCAAAGCCTTGCCGACGCCGGTAGTGGCGATGGGCATCCTGTGCCCCACGCGCGAACGCATTTCCAAACCCTTCTTGCCCGGAATCTTGTCCAGGTAGAGCACATCGTCGGCGTCCTGCAAAGCCAGGTGGATGGTGTCGCCCGACTGTTCGGCCAGCCGCTCCAGGTAGGGCCGCGCCGCTATGCTCAGCGAGACTTCTTCGCGCGCCTGGAAACCCAGTTCGATCAGTTTCGGGCCGAGCACATAACCTGCGCTCGGCGTAAAACGCAGATAACGCTCCTGCACCAGGCAGTTCGCCAGCCTGTGGGTAGTGCTGCGCGTGGTGCCCAGCATTTGCGCGATCTGTTTCAGGTCGCGCGCGCCACCGGCCACCGCCTGCAATACTCCCAGCCCGCGTGTCAGGGTCTGGGTGCCGGTCGGGGCGGCAGTTCCCTCGCCCACATTGCCAGGCAACTCCGCTGAGTCCTGCGATTTGCGCATGATTAGAACCTGTCAGAAAATATCCAAAATCCCATATATTGGGACATAATATCATATATTGACAGAAAATTGCAGCCGGAATAAAGTACGCCACATCACGGGCCACGCAGATCCTGCCCGCAATTTTTGAAACGCATTTAAAACCAAGCAACCCATGCCGCCTGTACCGCATCAAACGCACTTGATCGCCCTCGACTGGGGGACTTCGTCGCTGCGCGCCTATCGGCTCGGAGCGCATGGCCAGACGCTGGAGTTGCGCGCCCTGCCCTGCGGCGTCATGCAATTGCCGGCAGCCGATGGCGACGGCAAAGACGGTTTCGAAGCCGCTTTCGAGCAAGCTTGCGGTGACTGGCTGCACGCTGCGCCGGGCACGCCGGTGATCGCGGCCGGCATGGTGGGCAGCCGCCAGGGCTGGCTGGAAGTCCCGTATCTGGAAGTGCCGATCGCCGTCGACCGCATCGGCGCCAGCTTAAGTACGCTGTGCAATCGCCATGGCCAGATGATCCACCTGGTGCCGGGCCTGATCGAAAACTCCATGCTGCCGAACGTCATGCGCGGCGAAGAGACCCAGGTGGTCGGCGTGCTCAATGCCCTCAACCAGGACTTGGCAGAGACCGATATCCTGGTCGGCCTGCCCGGCACCCATTCCAAGTGGGTGCAGATACGGCGCGCAGGCAAGCAATGCCAAGTAGCGCATTTTGATACATTCATGACCGGCGAAGTGTTTGCCGCCTTGTCCGGACATACCATCCTCGGGCGCGGCATGCAGGCTGGCGGCGACCAAGCGGAGGCCGGGCAGCGCGCGTTTGAGCGCGGCGCCCTGGTGGCGCGCAGCGCGGCAGGCCAGGCCGGCGTATTGTCGACCATATTCAGTACGCGCACGCTGGGACTGACCGGCGTGCTGGACGGCGCCGGCCAGCGCGAATACCTGTCCGGACTGCTGATCGGCCACGAAATCGCCGCCTTAAAAACCATGTTGCTGGAACAAGGGCGGCAACCCTCGCAAGTGATGCTGGTCGGCGAAGCCGGCTTGTGTGCACGCTACACGCAAGTGCTGCGCGCCTATGATTTTGGAGCAGTCGAAGTCGTCGCCCAGGCCACCGAACGCGGCCTGTGGCAACTGGCGCTGACGGCTGGACTATTAAAACATGCCTAGCAACGGGAATACCGGGAAACCATCATGTTAAGAAATGCAATGAAACAATGCGGACTGATCGCCATCCTGCGCGGCGTCGAGCCGCATGAAGTGGCGGCGATCGGCCTGAAACTTTACGAAGCCGGTTTCCGTATCATAGAGGTGCCGCTTAATTCGCCCCAGCCGTTCGACAGCATCCGCAGCCTGCGCAACGCCTTGCCTGCCGACTGCATGGTCGGCGCCGGCACGGTCTTGACGACCGACCAGGTGGCGGCGGTCAAGCGCGCCGGCGGCGAGATCATCGTCATGCCGCACAGCGATCCGGAAGTGATCGCTGCCGCCAAACAGGCCGGCCTGGCTTGTGCGCCGGGCGTCGCCACGGTAACCGAAGCATTCGCCGCGCTGGCCGCCGGCGCCGATGTCTTGAAAATGTTCCCGGCCGAACAGCTGGGGTCGAACGTAGTCAAGGCGTGGCGGGCGGTAATCCCGCGCGAAGTGGCGTTGCTGCCGGTAGGCGGCATCACGCCGGAAAACCTGGCGACATTCATCAGCGCCGGCGCTTCCGGATTCGGCCTCGGGTCTGCCCTGTACAAACCGGGCCTGAGCGCCGAACAGGTCGGCCAGAACGCCAACCGGTTTGTCGCGGCATGGTGCGCAATACAAGAAAATTCAAACACTGCAGAAACAGCGGAAACGCCAGAAACAAAAAATTGAACAGGAGACGAGCTTAATGAAGATCACCAAACTGACCACTTACATCGTACCGCCGCGTTGGTGTTTCCTGAAGATAGAAACCGACGAAGGCGTGGTCGGCTGGGGCGAACCGGTGGTCGAAGGCCGCGTGCACAGCGTGGCGGCGGCTGTCGAAGAACTGTCCGACTACCTGATCGGCAAGGATCCGCGCCATATCGAAGACCATTGGACGGTACTGTACCGCGGCGGCTTTTATCGCGGCGGCGCCATCCACATGAGTGCGCTGGCCGGCATCGACCAGGCGCTGTGGGATATCAAGGGCAAGGCGTTAGGCGTCTCGGTCAGCCAGCTGCTGGGCGGCCCGGTGCGCGACAGCATCCGCGTCTATTCCTGGATCGGCGGCGACCGCCCGGCCGACACCGCGGCAGCGGCCAAGGACGCCGTGGCGCGCGGTTTTACCGCGGTGAAGATGAACGGCACAGAGGAACTGCAGTTTGTCGATTCCTATGAAAAAGTGGAAGCGACATTGGCCAACGTCGCCGCCGTGCGCGCGGCGGTCGGCCCGCACATCGGCATCGGCGTCGACTTCCACGGCCGCGTGCACAAGCCGATGGCGAAAATCCTGATCAAGGAACTGGAACAATTCAAGCTGATGTTTATCGAAGAGCCAGTGCTCAGCGAAAACTACGAAGCGCTGAAAGAGCTGGCGCCTCTGACCAGCACGCCGATCGCGCTGGGCGAACGGCTGTACTCGCGCTGGGATTTCAAGCGCATCCTCAGCGAAGGTTATGTCGACATCATCCAGCCCGATGTTTCCCACGCCGGCGGCATCACCGAAACGCGCAAGATCGCCACCATGGCTGAAGCCTACGACGTCGCCGTGGCGCTGCACTGCCCGCTCGGCCCGATTGCGCTGGCCGCCTGCCTGCAGGTGGATGCGGTGTCGTACAACGCCTTTATCCAGGAACAGAGCCTGGGCATCCATTACAACAAGAGCAACGACTTGCTCGATTACGTGAAAAACCCTGAAGTCTTCGCCTACGACAAGGGCTACGTGACCATTCCGCAGGGACCGGGACTGGGCATAGAAATCAATGAAGAGTATGTCAAGGAGCGGGCTGCCGTAGGCCATCGCTGGCGCAATCCGATCTGGCGCCATAAGGACGGCAGTTTCGCCGAGTGGTAAGACACAGGCTTCATTGGTTCAGCAGGGAAATGATTTTAAAAAGAGAGCAGCATAGCCCTCAAATGCCACCATTGGTCCGGTTAACCCGGACAGGAGATCGTTATGCAGGAGCAGGTGCTTGAAGTAGAACGGCTGTCGACGGCAAACCAGGCAACGCAACCGCCACCGCAGCAAGCACCCAGCCGCAAACGCTTCCTGATCATGCTGCTGCTGTTCGTCACGGTCGTGATCAATTACCTGGACCGCAGCAACCTGTCGATCGCCGCGCCGGAATTGATGCGCGAACTGGCTATCGACCCGGTCCATGCGGGCTGGATTTTTTCCGCTTTCGGCTGGACCTATGCCGCCATGCAAATCCCCGGCGGCTGGCTGGTGGACCGGGTGACGCCTAGGGTGCTGTATGCGCTGGCGCTGGCCCTGTGGTCGCTGGCCACCATCTTCCTCGGTTTTATCGGCAGCTTCGCCGGGCTGTTTGCGCTGCGCCTGCTGGTGGGGGCGCTGGAAGCGCCGGCTTATCCGATCAACAACCGTGTCGTCACCACCTGGTTTCCTGAACGCGAACGGGCCACCGCCATCGGCTTCTACACCTCCGGCCAGTTCGTCGGACTGGCGTTCCTGACGCCGCTGCTGGCCTGGCTGCAGCAGGCTTACGGCTGGCACATGGTGTTCGTCAGCACCGGCCTGACCGGCATTGCCTGGGCCGCAATCTGGTATCTCGTCTATCGCGAGCCGCGCCAGTTCAAGGGCGCCAATGCGGCGGAAATCGAATTGATCCGCAGCGGCGGCGGCCTGGTCGATATTGCCCAGGCGGCGAGCGCGCAAAAACCGGGCTTCAGCGTGGCCGACCTCGGGCTGGTGCTGAGCCGGCGCAAACTGTGGGGCATCTACCTCGGACAGTACGCCGTGAATTCCACGCTGTGGTTCTTCCTGACCTGGTTCCCGACCTACCTGGTCAAATATCGCGGCATGGATTTCATCAAGTCCGGTTTCCTGGCCTCGCTGCCGTTCCTGGCGGCCTTCCTCGGCGTGCTCAGCTCCGGCGTCTTTTCCGACTGGCTGATACGCAAGGGAGCATCGGTGGGACTGGCGCGCAAACTGCCGATCATCAGCGGCTTGCTGATTTCTACCTGCATCATCGGCGCCAACTACGTCGACTCGACCGCCTGGATCATCGTCTTCATGGCAGTGGCCTTCTTCGGCAACGGCTTTGCGTCGATTTCATGGTCGCTGGTGTCGTCGCTGGCGCCGGCCAAGATGCTGGGGCTGACCGGCGGCGTCTTCAACTTCATCGGCAACCTGGCCGCCATCACGACGCCGCTAGTGATCGGGTTCCTGATCAGCGGCGACAGCTTCGCGCCGGCCATCACCTATATCGCCGTGATGGCCCTGGTGGGAGCGCTGTCGTATATCCTGCTGGTCGGCAAAGTGGAACGCATCACCGCCTGACGCTCTCGCAAAAAAACAAACCCCGGATGCGCTTGTCGCACATCCGGGGTTTTTCACAACCGTGGCCTCCGGCAAGACGCCACTTTTTCCAAATCTCAGGCTGCCTGTTTTTGCTCCGCCGGTTTTTCGTCACGCAATTCGCGCCGCAGGATCTTGCCAACGTTGGTCTTCGGCAGGTCGGTGCGGAACTCGATATATTTCGGCCGCTTGTAGCCGGTCAGCTGCTCACGGCAATAAGCCATCAGTTGCTCGGCAGTCAGCGACGGATCCTTGCGCACCACAAAAATCTTCACCACTTCGCCGGCATGTTCGTCCGGTACGCCGACGCATGCGCATTCCAGCACGCCGGGATGCTGCACCACCACACCTTCGACTTCGTTCGGATAGACATTGAAGCCTGACACCAGGATCATGTCTTTCTTGCGGTCGACGATCTTGGTATAGCCGCGCTCATCCATGATGCCGATATCGCCCGACTTGAAAAAGCCGTCCGCAGTCATGACCTTGGCGGTTTCGTCGTCGCGGTTCCAGTAGCCGCGCATGACCTGCGGTCCGCGGATCGCGATTTCGCCGGCCTGGCCCAGCGCTACCGGGTTACCGGCGTCGTCCAGGATGGCGATCTCGGTCGACGGCAAAGGCAAGCCGATAGTGCCGCTGTATTCCTTGATGTCGCACGGATTGGCGCAAGCGATAGGCGAAGTTTCCGACAAGCCGTAGCCTTCGATGATCGGACAGCCGGTGATTTCCTTCCACTTGTCGGCAACCGCCTTTTGCACCGCCATGCCGCCGCCGACGCAGACCCGGTAACCGGAGAAATCCAGCTTGGCGAAGTCGGGATGGTTCAGCAAGGCGTTGTACAGCGTATTGACCGCCGGGAAGGTATTGATCTGGTATTTCGACATTTCCTTGATCAGGCCGGCGATGTCGCGCGGATTCGGGACCAGCAGGTTCAAGGCGCCCTCGCGCATGCCGAGCATGCCGCACACCGTCAACGCGAAGATGTGATACAGCGGCAAGGCGCAGACAAACACCAGTTGCTCGATTTTGGGGCCGTTGGTCAGGCCCGGGGTGAGCCAGGCTTCAGCCTGCAGCACATTGGCCACCACGTTGCGATGCGACAGCGTTGCCCCTTTCGAGACGCCGGTGGTGCCGCCCGTGTATTGCAGGAAAGCGGTGTCGTCCGGCGTCAGCACAACCGGCTTCAACTGCAGCGAAGACGCTTGCGACAAGACGCTGTTGAACGGCACGGAACCGGGCAAGGAAAAACTCGGCACCATCTTCTTGACATGGCGCACCACCAGGTTGACCACCAGGCCTTTGACGCCCATCAGGTCACCCATGCTGGCAACCACCACATGCTTGACCTTGGTGCGGGCGATGACCTGCTGCAAGGTGGTGGCGAAATTTTCGAGTATGAAGATGGCTTCCGCGCCCGAGTCGTTCAGCTGATGCTCGAGCTCGCGCGGCGTGTACAGCGGATTGACGTTGACCACGATATAACCGGCACGCAAGATGGCGGCAATCGCCACCGGATATTGCAGCACGTTAGGCATCATGATGGCGACCCGCGCGCCTTTTTCCAGGCCCTTGCCCTGCAGCCAGGCCCCGACCTTGCGGGACAGCTGGTCAACTTCGGCATACGTCAGGTATTTGCCCATGCAGGCATAGGCGTTGCGCGGCGCGTATTTCTGGAACGCCTCTTCCAGCAACTGCGCCAGCGACTGGTATTGGGAGTAGTCAATCTCCGGGGCGACGCCTTCCGGATACGATTTGAGCCAAAATTTGTCCACGTATTTATCCATACTCTGCCTTTAGTCTCTGCTTGTTATAAATGCATTCTTTTTGGCTTGTTTCACTGGAAGAAAACGCGCCTGTAAGGGGATATTGCCGGGATATTGCCGGCCACCGCTAAAAAAGCACGGTTGTATTTTTTTGTTCTACCGCGATGCTATCGGGCAAAGCGTCCGCATGCAAGCGTTTTGACGCATATTTGAGCAAATCATCGGCGCTAAGCTTCATGTTGTGGTGCAGCAAAACCTCTGCCTGCAAATGCTGGACACCCTCCTCGTCCGGACTCCATTTCACATGAGCAACTGCCACCGCCGGATGCTCGAACAAGACTTCTTCGATCTGCCGCGGGAACACGCGCCGGCCATTCCGTATTCCCATATTACTCTTGCGGTCGATGATGGAAACAAAACCGTCTTCGTCGATGCTGGCGACGTCGCCGGTGGCCAGCCAGCCGTCGTACAAACGTTCCTTGCTTATCTTCCTGGCAATCAGGTTCAACGCGGATGCGCCAGCCCCGGCGGCGCCGGCAGGGCCATGATCGTAGCCAGAGAACAGCTGCGGCCCGCGCACCCACAACTCGCCCAGGGTATCGCTGGGCAATTCGGCATCCGTATCCAGGTCGACCACTTTCACTTCCGTATCCGGCAACGGCACGCCGACCACGCCCTGGATGCGGCGCGCCGCCAGCGGCATGGCCAGCACCGCAGGCGAAGCCTCGGTCAGGCCATAGGCTTCGACCAGGCGGCCGCGCGTCAGCTTTTCGAATTCTTCGCGGATTTCCTGGGCCAGCGGCGAACCGCTGACGGCGCAGACCCGGATCGAGGCCAGGCCGTAGCGCCGTATGCCCGGCGTGTGCGCCAGCTCGCGCACCATGCGCGGCGTGGTCGGGAAATAGGTCGGCCGCATTTTCTTGACGGTCTTCAGCAAAGGCTCCAGTTCAGCACCCGGCAACAGGATCAGGGTTGCGCCCAGATACACGCCAAGGTGCAGCAAGCCGGTCAGGCCGTAGGCGCTGGACAAGGGCTGCTGCGCCAGGAAACGTTCATCGCCCGGCCGCGACTCCGGCAGCCAGTGACGCAGCTGCAAGGCGTTCGCCGCCAGGTTGCGGTGCGACAGCGCCACCGGCAGCGGCGTACCGCTGGCGCCGTAGGTGTACACCACCACCGCGATGTCGCCGACATCCTGCGCCAGCTCTGTCGGCGCTAGCGAGCCGCGGCCCAGAACCTGATTGAATTTCAGGTAGCGCCGCTCATGCCGGCGATGCTGCTTGTCCTGTCGGAACCAGGGCAGCCAATGCCCTTCCTGCACATGATGCAAGGCCGCGAATTTCAGTTTTTCGCGCCAGCTCATGTGATCGATCATCGACGCGAATATGACACGCCGCAGGCCAGCCGCGCGGCGGTCGCTCTGCAGCTCATCGCGCAATTCGTCGTAGCGATTGGTGGTGGTCACCAGCATCACGGCGCCTGCATCTGCTATCCGCGTCAACAGGGTTTCCTTGGGCGTGGCGGCATCGCTCAGCACCGCTACCGCGCCGGCTTTCAGGATGCCAAAATAGGCGATCACCAAAGACGGTATGTTCGGCAAAGCCAGCAAAACACGCTCGCCGGGCTTGATGCGCAAGTCGAGCAAGCCATGGGCAAAACGATTGGCTTGCCGGTCCAGTTCACGCCAGTCGATCTTGCCGCCGCGGTAAGACAGCGCCGTGGTTTTGCCAAAGCGCCTGGCAGTCGCTTCCAGCAAGCGCGGCAAAGGCACGGTCGGCATCCTGATGCGGTACGGGGTGCGGGCGTCATAGAATTTCAGCCACGGACGTTCTGCTTCCAGCTGCTTGCGCGCCGTACGCCGCTCAGCTTTTTGCCGTGCCCGCCGCTCCGCCAGCTCTGACGGATCGGACTGCATCTGCAGGAAGCGCTGGATGGCGCGGTTCACCGCGTCGGGCCGCTCCACCATCACCTGATGCGCAGATACCGGCACCACCAGTTCTTCCGCGCCCGGGATCAGGCGCGCTACTTCCTTGTAGGCTGCTTCGTCGAACAGGATATCGCGGTGACCCAGGATCACCAGCGTCGGCACCGTGATCGCGCGCAGATATTCACTGCCGTCCCACGGCAGCAAGGCATTGCGGTTTTGCAGGTACACCACGTGCGACGGCGGATAAATGCGGGCAGCGGTGATGCCGACATACGGCATCAGCTTGCGTACCATATCGAATATGCGCGGCGGCATGCGCAGCACGGTGCGCCCGGCCAGGCGCAGGCGGAAGCGCGCCGCCGAGGCGATCATGACCAGCGCCGATATGCGCCCTGGATACTGCTTGAGGAAATAGGAAGACAGCGCGCCGCCGAACGAGTGGCATACCAGGATAAAACGCTGCGGCACTTCCAGCTGATCCAGCGCGGCGGCGATGTCGGCGACCAGTTCCGGCACATCGTAGCTGGCGCCTTCGGCCGCCGTCGGCGCATCGCTGTAGCCGTGGCCGCGCAGGTCGAGCGCGATCACACGGTAGTCGAGCTGGAATTGTTCCAGCTGGTATTCCCAGTAGGCCGCGCGGCCGCCGAAGCCATGAATAAAGACCATCGTGGGCTGTTGGCTGCGCGGCCCGCGATCATATTCTGGCCCGGCATCCAGCACACTCATTTCCAGCGCACTGTCATAGACTCCGCTGCCGTTGCGCGCCAGGCGGTTCGGCAGTTTCAGCGTGCTGCGGTGCAGGTCGGCATTAAATGTCATCTTGGCATTGTAACCAAGATAGATTTATGTGGGCCGGGATTTCGCCAGCTCTTCCAGCCGGCGGTGCCTTTCTTCCTTGCTGAGCGCAGCCAGTCCGGCGACCGCTGCATAAAATTTCTTGAGGGTCTGTTGCTGGGCCAGCAGGGCCTTGAAACCTGGCACCAAATCGTAATAGGTCGCCACCAGCGCCAGATGGGCGTTCGACAATGGCTCGGCAAACCAGTGGTCGTAGCCGGCGTAGCCGCCCCACTTTACCTTGAGCACCTGGTAATCCGCTTGCAGGGCGAGGAAAATCGCCGCCTTCTGCTGCAGCTTTTGCGCATCGCTGAGTCCGCTCGCGTAATTGCTTGCCAGCCGCTGCCGGTACTGCAGCAGCAGCGCCAGGAATTCTTCCTTGCGTCCTTCGAACTGGACGTAGGCGTCGCGCGTCTTTTGGCTGCCGGCCGCCGCCAGCCAGCGCTCGACGCCGACCTGCTCGACCGTGGTGGCGAACGATTCGTTGAATTGCGTATCGTCCTTGGCGTACACCGTCTGGTGCGCCAGCTCGTGGAAAACCAGGCGCGCCAGTTCGCCGTCGGGATAGCGGATGAAGGTCGACAACAGCGGATCGTTGAACCAGCCGAGTGTGGAATAGGCGGGCACGCCGCTGACTTGCACATCGTAGCCTTGCTGGCGCAGGCTGGCGGCGAATTTTTTTGCGGCGTCCTGCTTGAAGTAACCGCGGTAGTTGACGCAGCCGGCAATCGGGAAACACCACTGCTTGGGCTCCAGCGACAAAGCCGGCGCCGCAATCACGTTCCACAAGGCGAAGCGCCGCTTCAGGTCGGCATATTCGGTGTAGCTGCGGTTGTCCGGCAGGTCCAGGTCGGTTATCGCGAAGCGGCGGATCTGCTTGGTGAGCCTGAGCTTGGCCTTGAGGCCGGCATCGACGCTCGGATCGGCCAGCCATTCGTCAACCGAATGGGCCTGGTCCAGCAGGGAGAACTGGCCGTTGGCCGCCTGGCCGTAGTAGGCAAGCTGGGCGCAACCGGCTGCCAGCACGGCGAACAGCAGGACCGTGGGCAGCCGGACATTCATGCGGGCGCTTTTTCCACTTCCACCAGGACATCGTAGAAGGTCGGCGCCCGTCCCATGTCGGTCAGGCGCTGGCTGGTCACCTCGTTGGCGTTCTTGCCGTCGCTGGCCATTTTTTTCCACCAGATCGACAAGCCCACCACCAGTCCGATCCGCGCCTTGTCAGTCACTCTCAGCCTGGCGTTGAAACTGCCGCGGTCGTTATAGATGCGCACGGTATCGCCGCTGGCCAGGGTTCTCGCTGCAGCGTCGGCCGGATGCATGTCCAGGTGCGGCTCGCCTTCGGTATCGCGCAAGCTTTTCACGTTAACGAAACTGGAATTGAGGAAGTTGCGCGCCGGCGGCGAAATCATCGCCAGCGGGTACTTCCTGGCCAGCTGCGGATTGCTGGCCGGCGATTCATAGGGAGCGATATAGGTCGGCAAGGGATCGAGTCCGTCCTTCAGCATTTGCGCGCTGTAGAACTCGCACTTGCCGGATGGCGTCGGAAAACCGCCGTGCGCGAATGGCGCATCCGGCACGTTCAGTTTTTGCCAGCCCTTTTGCTTCAACGCGTCCCAATCGAAATGGACCGCCCGCTCATTTTTCCGGTCAAATGCCTGTGCCGCGATTTCATCGTCGCTTTCGCGGAAACATGGGTCGTCGAAACCTAGACGCGCCGCCAGCAGGCGGAAAATTTCGGTATTCGGCTTGGCTTCGCCCAACGGTGCAATCGCGGCGTTATTCGCCAGCATGTACAGATGGCCGTAGGCCGAATGGGCATCCACGTGTTCCAGCTGGGTGGTGGCCGGCAGCACGATATCGGCGTAATCGGCGGTGTCGGTCTGGAAATGCTCCAGCACCACGGTGAATAAATCTTCGCGCGCAAAACCGCGGGCGACGGCGCCGGACTCCGGCGCTACCGCGACCGGATTCGAGTTGTACACGATCAGGGCTTCGATTTTCGGCCCGAACTCAGGCGAGGCCTGGCGCAACAGGTCGTCGCCGATGGTGCTCATGTTGATGGTGCGCGGCGCGATTCCCTGCTTGAGCAGGAAATCGGGACGCTGCAAGAACTGGTTGTTTTTTGGAAAACTGTCCGAGGTCGATAGCTGCACGCCACCGGCGGCATGGCGCCAGGCGCCGACCAGCGCCGGCAGGCAGGTGATATTGCGCACCGCCATGCCGCCGCCGCGCACACGCTGCAAGCCGTAGTTGACCCGGATCGCCGCCGCTTCGCCGCGTTGCGCAGCACCGCCGTAGCTGCGCGCCAGTTCCAGGACTTCATCGGCGCTGATGCCGCACACTTCGGCGGTCCTCTGCGGCGTCCAGCTCGACACCTGCTGTTTCAGCTGCTCGAAGCCCAGCGTGTATTGCGCGATGTAGTCGTGGTCCAACAGGTCCTCGGCAATCAGCACATGCATCATGCCCAGCGCCAGCGCCGAATCGGTGCCCGGCAACAGGGCGATGTGCTGATGGCATTTGTCGGCGCTCAGGGAGCGATACGGATCGATTGCGATCAGTTTGGCGCCGCGCCGTTTTGCTTCCTGCGCGCGCATCCAGAAATGCAGGTTGGAAGCTATCGGATTGCCGCCCCAGATCAGGATCAGCTTGGCGTTCTGGAACTGCTCAAGGTCGGTGCCTATCCTGGCGCCTATCGTGTATTTGTAGCCGGTGCCGCCGGCCGAGGCGCAGATGGTGCGGTCCAGCAGCGAAGCGCCGATGCGGTTGAAAAAACGCATCGCCATCGATTCGCCCTGCACCAGGCCCATGGTGCCGGCGTAGCTGTAAGGCAGGATGGCTTGCGGATTGCGTCCGGCGATCTCGCCCAGCCGCCCGGCGATTGTCGCGATCGCCTCGTCCCAGCTGATCTGTACGAATTTCCCTTCGCCTTTTTTGCCGATCCGCTTGAGCGGATGCAGCAGGCGATCCTTGTGATAAGTCCGTTCTGTGTAGCGCGCGACCTTGGTGCATAGCACGCCAGCTGTGGTCGGGTGGTCCGGATCGCCGCGCACCTCGGTGGCGACGCCGTCGGTGACGGTCACCAGCAGTGCACAGGTGTCGGGGCAATCGTGCGGACAAGCAGCACGGACGGTCGCAGTAGTCATAGTGTCATCAAAACCAAGGTGCTTCAATCCGCTACTTTAGCAAAATCCGCTAAAACAAGCTGGTTTTAGCGACTTCTGCTTACTTTGCGGCCGGCAGCTGCATCTCTGGATCCATCAGGCGCAACATGAAGGCTTCGCACTGGACCAGCTGTTCCAGCGCCACGAATTCATTCGGCCGGTGCGCCTGTTCGATGCTGCCGGGGCCACAGATCACAGTAGGAATGCCGGCGCGCTGGAACAAGCCGGCTTCGGTGCCGTAGGAAACCGCGCCGTTCGGCTTGTTGCGCGCCAGCGCCGCCGCCAGCTGGACCACGGCGTCGCTCTCCTGCATGTTGAGGCCGGGAGCGGAGGCCAGCCATTCGAAATCGATGGCGGCGTTCGGTTCGACTTTTTGCATTTCCGGCAGCAAAGTGGCGGCGAAATCCTGGATTTCCCGGTACAGGCGTTCGGCATCGATGCCCGGCATGGTGCGCGCCTCGAAATCGAACTTGCAGTCCTTGGGCACGATATTCGCCGCCAGCCCGCCGTGGATCAGGCCAGTCTGCATGGTGGTGTAGGGCACGGTAAAACCGTAATCGCGCGTTTCCAGCTGAGCGAAGCGGTCTGCCATCTGGCGGATATAGACGATGATGCGCGCCGCATACTCGATCGCGTTGACGCCCATGGTGGTGTAGCTGGAATGCGCTTCGCGGCCGCGCACGCAGCAGCGGAAGCGATGCGTGCCTTTATGCGCAATGATGGGCTGCATCGAGGTTGGCTCGCCGACAATGCAGGCCGCCGGCTTCAATCCCAGTTCCTGCAGATCCTTGATCAAGCCTTGCACGCCGATGCACCCTACTTCTTCGTCGTACGACAGTGCAAAGTGCAAAGGCGCCGCCATGTCCGCTGCCAGGAATTGCGGCGCCAGCGCCAGGGCGGTGGCGATGTAGCTTTTCATGTCGGCCGAGCCGCGGCCGTAGAGCAAGCCATCCTTGATGGTCGCCTGGAACGGATCGGTATCCCAGACCTGGCCCTCGACCGGCACCACATCGGTGTGGCCGGACAAGATCAGGCCAGGCTTCGGGCCTTCGCCCAGCGTCGCAAACAGATTGGCTTTCTTGCCGCTGGCGTCATAGGTCAGGCGCGACTTGACGCCGAGGCCGGCCAGGTAGTCGCGGGTCCATTCGATCAGTCCCAGGTTGGAATCGCGCGATACGGTCTGGAACGCAATCAGGCGTTCGATCATGGCCATGGTTTCGGCCGAAGGAGTCAATTGTCGAGTATTCATATACTGTCCTTTATGCCAGTCCATCATTGAGATGGCAGGCGGAAAAATGTTTGGCGCTGACTTCTTTTAATGCCGGCTTTTCTACTTTGCAGCGCGGCATTGCATGCGGACAGCGCGGATGAAAATGACAGCCCGGAGGCGGATGCAGCGGCGACGGGATTTCTCCCTTGACCGCAAAAAATTCCGTGCGCCGGACTTCCAGCTTGGGCGCCGATGCCAGCAGCGCCTGGGTATACGGATGATTGGCGCGGGCAAATACCGTATCGGCAGAAGCCGACTCGACGATACGCCCAAGATACATGATCACCACCCGGTCTGACAAATGCCGCACCACGCCCAGATCATGGCTGATGAACAAGTATGTCAGGTCCAGTTCGTCGCGCAGCTTGATGAACAGGTTCAGCACCTGGGCCTGGATCGATACATCCAGCGCCGCCACCGCTTCGTCGCAGACCAAGAATTCCGGCTTGACCGCGAGCGCGCGCGCAATGCCCACACGGGCCCGCTGGCCGCCGGAGAACTGATGCGGGAAACGGCGCAGCATGGCGCCGTCCAGCCCGACCCGCTGCAGCAGGCTTTCGACATACTCGCGCTGTTGCTGCGCATCGACCAAACCATGCACCAGCGGCGCTTCGCCGACGATATCCTGCACCCGCATGCGCGGATTCAACGAGGCATAGGGATCCTGGAAAATCATCTGGATCGCCAGCTGCTTCTTGCGTCTTTCTGCAACGTCCAACTGCTCCAGTGACTGTCCTTTCCACAAGCGCGTGCCGGCAGTCAGGCTATGCAAGCCGACCGCCATCCGCCCCAGCGTCGATTTACCGCAGCCGGATTCCCCCACCAATCCCACTACTTCACCGCGCCTGATGTCCAGGCTCACCTCATCCACCGCATGCACCACTTCCTGCTGCATGCCGGCGCCCAACAGGTTGGCGATCCTGGCCGCGCTGTCGAGTCTCTTGACGAACTGCTTGCTGACCGCCTGCAGTTCCAGCAGGTTGGGAGCGGATGGCGGTTGCGCCATATTGTTGTCGACGGCCTGGCTCATGACGCCACCTCCGCCACGCTGTCCCGCAATGGATGGTAGCAACGCAGCATGCGCTGCTCCACTTCGCGCAACTGCGGCGTCTGCTGGCATTCAACCGTGGCATGCCCACAACGCGTGCGGAATGCGCAACCTTCCGGCAGGTTCAGCAGCGACGGCGTCATGCCGGGAATTTGCTGCAGCGGCTGGCCGCGCGGGTTGCGCGACGGCGCCGATGCGATCAGGCCATGGGTGTAGGGATGGCGCGGATGCTCCAGCACCTGCTGCACCGTGCCGCTTTCGACGATGCGGCCGGCGTACATTACCGATACCGTATCGGCCAGCCCGGCCACCACTGACAGGTCGTGGGTGATCCAGATCAGGGCCGTGCCGGACTCGCGGCACAGTTTCTGCATCTCGTACAGTATCTGCCCTTGTATCGTCACATCCAGCGCAGTGGTCGGCTCGTCGCAGATGATCAGGTCGGGCTGGTTGAGCAAGGCGATCGCAATCGCCACCCGTTGCCGCATGCCGCCGGAAAACTGATGCGGATATGCCTGCAGGCGTTCATCCGGCGATGGAATGCCGACCCGCACCAGCGCTTCGCGCGACATCTCGCGCGCCACCATCCGACTCACATCCTGGTGCGCGCGCACTGCTTCCATCATCTGGGTATCGATGCGCAGCACCGGATTCAAGGTCATCATCGGATCCTGGAAAATCATGGCGATCCGGTTGCCGCGGATCTTGCGCATGGCTTCCGCCGGCAAGCTGCGCAGATCTTTGCCTTGCAGCAGGATCTCGCCGGCGACGATCTTTCCCGGCGCGTCGACCAGGCCCATGATGGAATAGCCGGTCATCGATTTTCCCGATCCGGATTCTCCGACCAGGCCCATGATCTCGCCGCGCTTGACCGAGAACGAGACCTGGTCGACCGCCTTGACCAGGCCGGCGCGGGTGGCAAACTGGGTCTGCAGGTTATTGACGGTAAGTGTCGTGTCCATATCGAGCCTATTGCGTTTGCAAGCGCGGGTTGAGCACATCGCGCAACTGGTCCGCCACCAGGTTGATGGTCACCACGGTCACCAGCAGGGCGATGCCGGGAAACACGCTGATCCAGTATTTTCCGGACAACAGGTATTGAAAGCCATTGGCGATCAGCAAACCAAGCGAGGGTTCGGTGATCGGCAATCCGAGGCCGAGGAAAGACAAGGTCGCTTCCAGCGAAATCGCCGATGCCACTTGCAGGGCGGCCACCACGATCAGCGGCGGCAGGCAGTTAGGCAGCAGATGGCGGAACATGATGCGCAGCGGCGACAGGCCGAGCGCGGTCGCCGCTTCGATGTATTCCTTCTTGCGCTCCACCAGCGCCGCGCTGCGTGTGGTGCGCGCGTAATAAGCCCATTGCACCGCCACCAGCGCGATGATGATCTTGTCGATGCCGCGCCCGGTCAGCGCCAATAAAATCAATGCGATCAGGATGGGCGGGAACGACAACTGGATATCCGCGACCCGCATGATGAAGGCTTCGATGCGGCCGCCTGCATAACCGGCAAGCAGCCCAAGCGACAGGCCCAGCGACAGCGCGATGCAGGTGCTGACCACACCGACCATCACCGAGATGCGTATGCCGTACAGGATAGCCGACAGCATGTCGCGGCCCTGGTCGTCGGTGCCAAGCAGGTAGGTCATGCTGCCGTCGACCGATGCCTGGCCCGGCTCCAGGCGCGAATCCATCACATCCAGCTTGGCAAGGTCGTAGGGATTCTGGGGTGAGATGACGGGCGCGAATATCGCCGCCAGCACAATCAGCACCAGCAGCACGAATCCTGCAGCGGCAATCCTGCTGCCAAAAAAATTGCGGACAAAACGTTGCCAGGGCGTTTCCGCCGCATTGGACATTGGTGTCAGTTCCATCTCAGCCTTTGCTTTCTGCCAGGCGCACGCGTGGATCGAGCAAGGAGTACAGCATGTCCACCACCAGGTTGATCAGGATGAAAATGGTGACGATCAGCAGCAGGTAAGCGACGATCACCGGCCGGTCCAGCACACGGATCGAATCGATGATCAGCTTGCCCATGCCGGGCCAGGCAAACACCGTCTCGGTGACGATGGAAAAGGCAATCACCGAACCGAACTGCAGCGCCACCACGGTGACGATAGGAATCAGGATATTTTTCAGGACATGGACGCCGATAATGCGGCTGTTGCGCAAGCCCTTGGCGCGGGCGAATTTGACATAGTCCTGCATCAGCGCCTCCTGGGCGCCGGAACGCGTCAGCCTGATCACCAGGGCGATGTTGAACAAGGCCAGGTTGAAAGCCGGCATCAGCAAATGGCGCAGGCCGTCCCAGCTCAGGAAGCTGACCGGCACCCCGAACAGCAATTGCGTCTCGCCGCGGCCGCTGGTCGGCAGCCAGCCCAGCTGCACCGCGAACACCATGATCAGCATCAGGCCGACCCAGAATGTCGGCAACGAGAAGCCCAGGATCGACGCCGCCATGATGGTTTTTCCGATCAGGCCGTTTGGCCTCAGGCCTGCAAGCAGGCCCAGCGGCAGTCCCAGCACGACAGACAGCAGGATCGCTGCCGACGACAGTTCCAGCGTGGCAGGCATGCGCTCGAAAATCAGTGTCAGGGCCGGCGTCGAATAGGCAAACGAGCGGCCCAGGTCGCCGCCGGCCGCGTTCTTCAGGAAGATGAAATACTGCAGCCAGAGCGGCTTGTCGAGGCCGAAGGCGACGATCACCTTGGCGCGTTCTATCTGGTCGGCGTCGGGACTGATCAGCACGTCGATCGGATTGCCGATCGCATACACTCCGACAAACACCAGCAACGACATCACCAGCAGCAC
Source organism: Collimonas fungivorans (assembly GCF_001584145.1). Lineage (NCBI taxonomy): Bacteria > Pseudomonadati > Pseudomonadota > Betaproteobacteria > Burkholderiales > Oxalobacteraceae > Collimonas > Collimonas fungivorans. Next base: position 5,105,732 of record NZ_CP013232.1, read on the forward strand.
AACCAGGCTTTGCAATACGCGGCGGATAATAAAAGCCAGCATCGTTTATCCTAGATTCTTCCATAAAAAATCCGCTCGCCACCTCGGTGAGCGGATGTACGCGCGATTCCACCCGCTTTACTGCGGGTAGAACTGGTAAGCGTGGGTACGCTCATCGGTGCGCGGGACATATACGATACCTTTTTTTGTGGCCCACGTGGTCACTTGCTGGTGAATCGGGATCACGCCGCCGTCATCGATGACGATTGCCGTGGCTTGCTGCAACAGGCTGGAACGCTCCTTGTCGTCGACGCTGTTCAGGGCTTTGGCCAGCAGCGCGTCCATTTTCGGGTTGCAGTATTTCAGCCAGTTGACCGCGCCCATGCCTTTGGCCGGATTGTCGCAAGCCACCATGGCCCGCAGCGGCGACGACACTTCGCCGGTCTGCGCGCCCCAGCCCAGCAAGCCGATCGAATATTCGCTCTTGGCGCCGCGCGCCGCATACACCGACATCGGCGCACCCTCGACCTTGGTGGCAATGCCGATGCGCGACCACATCTGGGCGATGGTTTGCGCGATTTTTTCATCATTGATGTAACGGTTGTTCGGCGTATGCATGGTGAGGCCGAAACCGTTGGGATATCCTGCCTCCGCCAGCAGTTTTTTGGCCGCTTCGGGATCGTATTTGGGCGGCTTGAGATTCGGATTGTGGCCGAACAAGGCCGCCGGCACCAGGTTGATGGTCGGTTCGGACAAGCCCTCCATGATCCGGTCGCGAATCGCATCGCGGTTGATGGCGATCGACAATGCGCGGCGCACGCGCACGTCCATCAACGGATTCTTGTCCAGCGGCTGGCCGTCCTTGTCGGTGACGAACGGCGATTTCTCGCGACGGGTATCCGGGTACAGGTAAATCACGCGATGCGACACCTTGGAATAAAAACTCAGGTTCTTGTCCGCACGGACTTTCGCCAGGTCCGGCGTCGGCACGTTTTCGATGGCCTGCACATCGCCGGCCAGCAGCGCCGCCAGGCGGGTCGCATCGTTCGGGATGAAACGCAGGGTGACCTTGCTCCAGGCCGGCTTCTTGCCCCAGTAATCGTTATTGCGCTCCAGTTCTATGCGGTCGTCGCGCTGGAACCTGACGAACTTGAAAGGACCGGTGCCTATCATGCCCTTGCCGCTGGCGAAGTCGTCGCTGCTCAGGCCCTGCGTCGCTTTCTTCGACACGATGTAGATCGAAGTCAGGTCAGCCAGCAGCAAGGGATACGGCTCTCTGGTCGTAAGCTGGATAGTGTAGGGGTCGATGATTTTCTTGTTGATGATGGCTTTGGTATAGGTGTCGAATTTTCCCGGGCTGCCGACGATAGTGGCCGGCCGGTCCAGCGACCAGGCGACGTCTTCCGCCGTCAGCGGGCTGCCGTCGTGGAACTTGGCGCCTTTGCGCAGCTTGAATTCCCAGGTCAGGTTATTTACCAGGGTCCAGGATTCGGCCAGCGCAGGAATGATGTGGCTGTCGGCATCCATCGCCACCAGCTGCTCGAAGATGTGGTCGGAAACGTTGATGTTGGGAAACAAATTATAGAAGTGGGGATCCATCGAAGTCGGCGGAGAACTCATCGCCAGTTTGAATTCCTGCGCCGCGGCAGGAGGCGCCGCGGAGGCAAACAACAGCAGGCAGGAAGCCGCCAGTAATACACGCAATCCCATTCTTGGCCATGACATCAGACGCATAATGCTCTCCTGTGAATGAACACCGACGGACCGTGTAGGCGTAATATACACATTCTGGACGTTACGCCATTCACCATTTTTGTAGGCAAAAGGCGTGCCACATATCAGGAGCACAACATGAATTTGATCGATCCCATTATCGCCTTCCAGGCAGAATTGCAGGCAATCCGACGAGATCTGCACGCACATCCCGAACTCAACTACGAAGAAAAGCGGACCTCCGATGTGGTCGCCCGCAAACTTACCGAATGGCAGATTCCGATAGTGCGCGGCCTCGGCATCACCGGCGTGGTCGGCATCGTGAAAAATGGCAGCAGCAACCGCGCCATCGGCCTGCGCGCCGATATGGACGCCTTGCCGATGCAGGAATTGAATACCTTTCCGCATGCCTCCCAACATCAGGGCAAGATGCACGCTTGTGGACATGATGGCCACACGGCGATGCTGCTTGGCGCGGCCCATCACCTGGCGCAGCACCGCAATTTCGATGGCACCGTATATCTGATTTTCCAGCCGGCGGAAGAAGGCGGCGGCGGCGCGCAGCGCATGATCGACGACGGCCTGTTCGAGCAGTATCCGATGGAAGCGGTGTTCGGCATGCATAACTGGCCGGGCATGCCGGCCGGCAGCTTCGGCGTAACGCCGGGTCCGATGATGGCTTCCAGCAATGAGTTTGAGGTGATCATCAAAGGCAAGGGCTCGCATGCCGCGCAGCCGCATAAAAGCATAGACCCCGTCATGGTCGCGGTACAGATAGCGCAGAGCTGGCAAACCATCGTCTCGCGCAATATCAATCCGAACGATCCGGCGGTCCTGTCGGTGACGCAGATCCATAGCGGCAGCGCCACCAATGTGATTCCCGACGAAGCGACGCTGATCGGCACCGTGCGCACTTTTTCAGTGGCGGTGCTGGATGTGATCGAAACGCGCATGCGGGAAATCGCGCAGCATACCGCTGCTGCTTTCGGCGCCGAAATCGAGTTCAAATTCCACCGCAATTATCCGCCGCTGGTGAACCACGCCAAGGAGACTGCGTTTGTAGTCGAGGTGCTGCAGGCGATGGTCGGCAACGGCAATGTCAATCCACAGGTAGAACCCACCATGGGTGCGGAGGATTTTGCCTTCATGCTGCAGAACAAGCCTGGCTGTTATGTCTTCATCGGCAACGGCGAAGGCGCTCACAGGGATGGCGGCCATGGCCTCGGTCCCTGCAACCTGCATAACGCCAGCTACGATTTCAACGACGATCTGCTGCCGATCGGCGCCAGCTACTGGGTCAATCTCGCGGAAACTTATCTGAAGAAGATGTAGTTGCCGCGCTGCCCCGGCCCTGGCGCCAGGGCAGCCGTTTTCGTTCGTGTCCCGATCCATCCTGCCTTTTTCCATCATCAAACTCATGAATCAAATTGAAATCGCCTACGACCAGCCCATGCAATTAGGCGAGTGCCCGCTGTGGCATGCCGGCGAAGCTGCGCTGTACTGGGTCGACATCTCGGCCATGCAGGTGCACCGGCTGCGCCCTGCCGACGGCGTCCACGCCATGTGGCAGCTGCCTGCCGAACCTGGCTGCATCGGCCACCATGCCGGCGGCGGCCTGGTCGTCGCCATGCGTACTGGCGTGGTCCACCTGAATACCGACAGCGGCGAGCTCACCCATATCGCCGATGCGCCTTACGACACTGCCACCGCGCGGTTTAACGATGGCCGTTGCGACGCCGCCGGGCGCTTCTGGGCCGGCACCATCTACGAACCGCGCGACCACGCCGGCGCCCAGTTGTACACCATCGAAAAAGATAGCATACGGCCCGCAGGCAATCCGGTGACAGTGTCCAACGGCCTCGGCTTCAGCGGCGACGGCCGTACGCTTTATCACAGCGACACCACGGCGCACCGGATCTGCAGCTATGAATTCGATCTGGAGAATGGAGTAATCGGCGCTGGCCGGGTGCTGAAGCAGTTCGCCATGGACAAGAGTGCTCCTGACTATGGCGGCCGTCCCGACGGCGCTGCGGTTGATAGCGAAGATGCCTATTGGTGCGCGATGTATGAGGGCGGCAGGCTGTTGCGTTTAACACCGGCAGGCGAGGTGCTGCAGGAAGTGATCTTGCCGCTACGCTGCCCGACCATGATGGCGTTCGGCGGCGCCGATTTGCGTACGCTGTATGTCACCAGCGTGAGTGAAAAGCGCAGTGCTGCCGAACTTGAAAAATATCCCGCATCCGGCTGCATCCTGTCGCTGCGGGTTGACGTGCCTGGCCGGATTGAGCCAGCTTATATTGCCTGATGCGGGACAAGAATTCACAGTTTTACGACAGGAATTGCCCGTAGTTCGGCAACAATCCCGGTTTTCGACTATTCTTTAGGGCTGTAGCTGCGCGCCGCGGGGAGTTGCATATGCGGTCAGCGCCGCCTTTCATCTGAATATGGCGACGACTTGTTTCGCTTTTTTATTTTTACGTTCGAAAGTCTTTCATGCAAAAAAAACATACCGGACTCAAACTCTTGGCTGCAGCCGGCCTGCTGGCTGGCGTTCACTCAACCAGCTTTGCCGTGGACTCCGCATCCTTCGAACTCGGCACCGGGAACAAGAGCCAGCTGGCTCGGGTTGCCGCGCAATGGAACTGGAACACGGCCTTGTGGCAAGGCAGCAGCACGCAACTCGGCGGCTACTGGGACTTGAGCCTGGCTGAATTCCGCCAGAACCAGTACCAGAATATTCCCGGCCAGAAGAAAAACCTGACCGATATCGGCTTCACGCCGGTGTTCCGTTTCCAGGCCAACGATAAAAAGGGCTTGTATGGAGAAGCCGGCATCGGCGTGCATCTGATGTCGCACCTGTATGACAACAACAGCCGCCGTTTTTCCACCGCTTTCGAGTTTGGCGACCATATCGGCACTGGTTATGTGTTCAGCAACGGCCTGGATATCGGCCTCAAGCTGCAGCATTTCTCCAATGGCGGCATCAAGAAGCCAAACAGCGGTGCAAACTTTGCTGTGCTGCGGGTAGCTTATCCGTTCTAAGCCAGTTTTTGATCCAGATGCTAGAAGGCCGGTTGCGCAAGCTGACCGGCTTTTTTTTCGCCGGATGATTGAGGGTAGTTGATTGAAGTAATACGAAGAGCGACGGTATCGCACACATGGCCACAAACCGTCGTCCCAAAGCAAAAACCCTCTGCTGGTAAGAGCAGAGGGTTTTTTAATAAAAGCCTGACGATGACCTACTTTCACACTGGTTGCAGCACTATCATCGGCGCAAAGTCGTTTCACGGTCCTGTTCGGGATGGGAAGGGGTGGTACCAACTCGCTATGGTCATCAGGCATAACTTGTATCGTTTTTGTTCTCCGATTGGAGCAACAAAGAACGCAATTTAGAAGAAGTAGTTTTTTATACCGAACTCACTAGGGTGAGTGAGTCCGGTTGGGTATGAGTGTCCAAACGATTCTTTCGAATCTTGGCAAACAAATAAGCTCATCATATAACCTGCTAAGGTTATAGGGACAAGCCTCACGGGCAATTAGTATCAGTTAGCTTAACGTATTACTACGCTTCCACACCTGACCTATCAACGTCCTGGTCTCGAACGACCCTTTAGGGGAATCTAGTTCCCGGGAAATATCATCTTAAGGCAAGTTTCCCGCTTAGATGCTTTCAGCGGTTATCTCTTCCGAACTTAGCTACCCGGCAATGCCACTGGCGTGACAACCGGTACACCAGAGGTTCGTCCACTCCGGTCCTCTCGTACTAGGAGCAGCCCCTTCAAATTTCCAACGCCCACGGCAGATAGGGACCAAACTGTCTCACGACGTTTTAAACCCAGCTCACGTACCACTTTAAATGGCGAACAGCCATACCCTTGGGACCGGCTACAGCCCCAGGATGTGATGAGCCGACATCGAGGTGCCAAACTCCCCCGTCGATATGAACTCTTGGGAGGAATCAGCCTGTTATCCCCAGAGTACCTTTTATCCGTTGAGCGATGGCCCTTCCATACAGAACCACCGGATCACTATGTCCTACTTTCGTACCTGCTCGACTTGTCAGTCTCGCAGTTAAGCACGCTTATGCCATTGCACTATTAGCACGATGTCCGACCGTACCTAGCGTACCTTCGAACTCCTCCGTTACACTTTGGGAGGAGACCGCCCCAGTCAAACTGCCTACCATGCACTGTCCCCGATCCGGATAACGGACCAAGGTTAGAACCTCAAACAAACCAGGGTGGTATTTCAAGGTTGGCTCCACGAGAACTAGCGTCCCCGCTTCAAAGCCTCCCACCTATCCTACACAGATTGGTTCAAAGTCCAATGCAAAGCTACAGTAAAGGTTCATGGGGTCTTTCCGTCTAGCCGCGGGTAGATTGCATCATCACAAACATTTCAACTTCGCTGAGTCTCGGGAGGAGACAGTGTGGCCATCGTTACGCCATTCGTGCAGGTCGGAACTTACCCGACAAGGAATTTCGCTACCTTAGGACCGTTATAGTTACGGCCGCCGTTTACTGGGACTTCAATCAAGAGCTTGCACCCCATCATTTAATCTTCCAGCACCGGGCAGGCGTCACACCCTATACGTCCACTTTCGTGTTTGCAGAGTGCTGTGTTTTTATTAAACAGTCGCAGCCACCTTTTTATTGCAGCCCTTTCGTCCTTCTGGCGCAGGCCAGTCAAACTACATGGGCGTACCTTATCCCGAAGTTACGGTACAAATTTGCCGAGTTCCTTCTCCCGAGTTCTCTCAAGCGCCTTAGAATACTCATCTCGCCCACCTGTGTCGGTTTGCGGTACGGTCTCGTGTGACTGAAGCTTAGAGGCTTTTCTTGGAACCACTTCCGATTGCTTCACCAATAAATTGGCTCGTCCCATACCCTTGAATTACGCTGCCGGATTTGCCTAACAGCCTTCTCTGATATAGGAACCGGGACTTCCAACACCCGGACAACCTTCCGCGATCCGTCCCCCCATCGCATCACACGACGGTGCAGGAATATTAACCTGCTTCCCATCAGCTACGCATCTCTGCCTCGCCTTAGGGGCCGACTCACCCTGCTCCGATGAACGTTGAACAGGAAACCTTGGGCTTACGGCGTGGGGGCTTTTCACCCCCATTATCGCTACTCATGTCAGCATTCGCACTTCTGATACCTCCAGCATCCTTTACAAGACACCTTCGCAGGCTTACAGAACGCTCTCCTACCATATCAATAAATTGATATCCGCAGCTTCGGTGACTGGCTTAGCCCCGTTACATCTTCCGCGCAGGACGACTCGATCAGTGAGCTATTACGCTTTCTTTAAAGGATGGCTGCTTCTAAGCCAACCTCCTGACTGTTTTAGCCTTCCCACTTCGTTTGCCACTTAGCCAATCTTTGGGACCTTAGCTGGCGGTCTGGGTTGTTTCCCTCTTGACGTCGGACGTTAGCACCCGGCGTCTGTCTCCCAAGCTCGCACTCATCGGTATTCGGAGTTTGCAATGGTTTGGTAAGTCTCGATGACCCCCTAGCCATAACAGTGCTCTACCCCCGATGGTGATACTTGAGGCACTACCTAAATAGTTTTCGGAGAGAACCAGCTATTTCCAAGTTTGTTTAGCCTTTCACCCCTACCCACAGCTCATCCCCTAATTTTTCAACATTAGTGGGTTCGGACCTCCAGTGCGTGTTACCGCACCTTCATCCTGGCCATGAGTAGATCACTTGGTTTCGGGTCTACACCCAGCGACTGAACGCCCTATTCGGACTCGATTTCTCTACGCCTTCCCTATACGGTTAAGCTTGCCACTGAATGTAAGTCGCTGACCCATTATACAAAAGGTACGCAGTCACGGAACAAGTCCGCTCCTACTGTTTGTATGCACACGGTTTCAGGATCTATTTCACTCCCCTTCCGGGGTTCTTTTCGCCTTTCCCTCACGGTACTGGTTCACTATCGGTCGATATCGAGTATTTAGCCTTGGAGGATGGTCCCCCCATGTTCAGACAGGATTACACGTGTCCCGCCCTACTTGTTGCAAGCTTAGTTCCACAATGATCATTTCGTATAAGGGGCTATCACCCTCTATGGCCGACGTTTCCAAGTCGTTCTACTATGTCCACTGCTAAAACTTGCGGCTGTTCCCATTTCGCTCGCCACTACTTTGGGAATCTCGGTTGATTTCTTTTCCTGCAGCTACTTAGATGTTTCAGTTCGCCGCGTTCGCTTTGCATACCTATGTATTCAGTATGCAATGACCACTAGGGCCGGGTTTCCCCATTCGGAAATCTGCGGATCAAAGCTTGTTTGCTAGCTCCCCGCAGCTTATCGCAAGCTACTACGTCCTTCATCGCCTGATATCGCCAAGGCATCCACCATGTGCACTTATTCACTTGTCCCTATAACTTTAGCCTCTGAGTGCGTTCACACCCAAAAAGCGGTTATAGAGGTATTTCTATGAGTTTAGCGTTTGCCGTATCCAAAGTGTTTTCGCATGTCCATGCAGCTTGCGCCCATGGACTCTTTTGAGAACTCTTTACATACTTTTTGATTTGATACAATCATACCCATCCACAACAATGTCTTGTCATGGACGAATCTTTACTACTTCTTCTAAATTGTTAAAGAACAGTTATTGCTTTTGATCTTAAAAAGACCAAACCTAAATCCCAGTGCCTATCCTTCGCACCGACTTAGGTTTGATATTTCACGATTCTCACCAAGGAAACTTGGTGGAGGTTGACGGGATCGAACCGACGACCCCCTGCTTGCAAAGCAGGTGCTCTCCCAGCTGAGCTAAACCCCCGGAAATCTTTGGTGGGTCTGGTTGGGCTCGAACCAACGACCCCCGCGTTATCAACACGGTGCTCTAACCAACTGAGCTACAGACCCGCTTGGATCAGTACGAGCCTACCATCAACTATCGCGTATCTCTACGCAACAGCCTTTGACCGATACCTGTTCTTCTTAACTAACAGACGATAAGTGTGGACGCTTAACTTTCATGCAAACTCTAGAAAGGAGGTGATCCAGCCGCACCTTCCGATACGGCTACCTTGTTACGACTTCACCCCAGTCACGAATCCTACCGTGGTAAGCGCCCTCCTTACGGTTAGGCTACCTACTTCTGGTAAAACCCGCTCCCATGGTGTGACGGGCGGTGTGTACAAGACCCGGGAACGTATTCACCGCGACATGCTGATCCGCGATTACTAGCGATTCCAACTTCATGTAGTCGAGTTGCAGACTACAATCCGGACTACGATACACTTTCTGGGATTAGCTCCCCCTCGCGGGTTGGCGGCCCTCTGTATGTACCATTGTATGACGTGTGAAGCCCTACCCATAAGGGCCATGAGGACTTGACGTCATCCCCACCTTCCTCCGGTTTGTCACCGGCAGTCTCATTAGAGTGCCCTTTCGTAGCAACTAATGACAAGGGTTGCGCTCGTTGCGGGACTTAACCCAACATCTCACGACACGAGCTGACGACAGCCATGCAGCACCTGTGTTACAGCTTTCTTTCGAACACTCCCAAATCTCTTCGGGATTCTGTACATGTCAAGGGTAGGTAAGGTTTTTCGCGTTGCATCGAATTAATCCACATCATCCACCGCTTGTGCGGGTCCCCGTCAATTCCTTTGAGTTTTAATCTTGCGACCGTACTCCCCAGGCGGTCTACTTCACGCGTTAGCTGCGTTACCAAGTCAATTAAGACCCGACAACTAGTAGACATCGTTTAGGGCGTGGACTACCAGGGTATCTAATCCTGTTTGCTCCCCACGCTTTCGTGCATGAGCGTCAGTGTTATCCCAGGGGGCTGCCTTCGCCATCGGTATTCCTCCACATCTCTACGCATTTCACTGCTACACGTGGAATTCTACCCCCCTCTGACACACTCTAGCCTTGCAGTCACAAATGCCATTCCCAGGTTAAGCCCGGGGATTTCACACCTGTCTTACAAAACCGCCTGCGCACGCTTTACGCCCAGTAATTCCGATTAACGCTTGCACCCTACGTATTACCGCGGCTGCTGGCACGTAGTTAGCCGGTGCTTATTCTTCAGGTACCGTCATTAGGGGACCGTATTAGGATCCCCCGTTTCTTCCCTGACAAAAGAGCTTTACAACCCGAAGGCCTTCTTCACTCACGCGGCATTGCTGGATCAGGGTTGCCCCCATTGTCCAAAATTCCCCACTGCTGCCTCCCGTAGGAGTCTGGGCCGTGTCTCAGTCCCAGTGTGGCTGGTCGTCCTCTCAGACCAGCTACTGATCGATGCCTTGGTGAGCCTTTACCTCACCAACTAGCTAATCAGATATCGGCCGCTCTATGAGCATGAGGTCTTGCGAGCCCCCACTTTCATCCGTAGATCGTATGCGGTATTAGCTAGTCTTTCGACTAGTTATCCCCCACTCAAAGGTACGTTCCGATATATTACTCACCCGTTCGCCACTCGTCAGCGGAGCAAGCTCCCTGTTACCGTTCGACTTGCATGTGTAAGGCATGCCGCCAGCGTTCAATCTGAGCCAGGATCAAACTCTTCAGTTCAATCTCTGTTTTGTGGCATTGCTGCCTAGCATCTCTGCTATCGCTCACTCAAAATACTGACAGGCCACTTTCTTTCAAAAGCGCCTATTTTCTTCTTTTGTGAACATTTAATGTTTTAAGTTATACGCCACCCATTTACATGAATGACGCTGCACTTCCATCAAACGCCCACACTTATCGACTGTTAATTGTTAAAGAACCGTCTACTTCGCGTCACCAGCACTTCAGTTCGCGGCACCAACAAATCGTTTTGTTTGTCAGCAGCAGAGAGATGAGATTATGTGGTGTTTCCAGCTTTTCGTCAACTACTTTTTTACTACTTACCGAAAAACTTTTACCTGCCCACATCACCCTCAAACCTACTTTTCCCCTCTCAAACTCCACTTACAAAACAGCTCTAACTTCTCTTCGCTGTCTCGGTAATTTCGCGTCGTTCTCAACGGGAGGCGAACTATAGCAACCCTCATTCTTCCCTGCAAGTACTTTGTTAAATATATTTTCATTTATCTGTTTTTACCCAAATTCCACTGCACGATGGACTCGCCGCCACTGGTGGTTTTAGGTACGGGCCGGAATGCATGGCCATAGATGATTTCAAAAGTGAGCGGCAACTTGCCGTCCGGCCGGCGCCTGGCTTCCAGTGCGGCCTTGATGCGGGCTCCGGCGGCGCGCCCCAGCAAGCCGCGGCCGCGCGTCGCCAGCGGATTGCCGCCCCAGGCGCGGACGTCGGCCAGCAGTTTCTCCACAGTGCCATAGGTAACCGTGATGGTTTCCATGTCCATGACCGGCGTCGAGAAGCCGGCATTGACCAGCATGTCGCCAAAATCATGCATGTCGACGAAAGGCAGGACGTGTGCGCCGCCATCGATGCCGGCAAACGCATTGCGCAATTCCTTAAACGTGTCGGGACCAAAGCAGGAAAACATCAGCAAGCCATCCACCCTTAATATGCGCCGCCACTCGGCGAAAACCCGATCCGGCTGCGGATGCCAGTGCAGGGCCAGGTTGGACCAGACCAGGTCGATCGTGTTCGGCGCCAGCGGCAGCTGGGCAAAGTCGCCGCATAGCAGGTCAGACGCCAGCTCATCGCTATTGCCGGTAAACGGCAACCACTTCTTTAACAGGCGATTGACCGACAGCTGCGCAGTCTGGCGTTGCTCTTTTGCTATCGACAACATGGCGGAGGATGCATCCAGCCCGATAACGGCGGCTTCGCTGAAGCGCTGCTGCAGCGTATATATATCCGGGCCGGCGCCGCAACCGGCATCCAGCACCCGCTGCGGGGTCAGTTTCACCAGAGCAAGACGTTCATGCATTCGGCTTGAGATTTCACGGCGCATGAATTCGGATTCACGCACCAGCGCAGGCTGGGCAAACAACTGGCGTACCCGGCGCAGGTCGATCGGCGCACTTTGGCTGGTTTCAAAAGGAGGCAGTGAGGTAGACATCGGAATCCGGCAGGTGAGATGAAATGCGATAATCGCCAGTAGTTTACACGCTTGATAGCGTGTAGGCTGAGCGTGCCGCTATCCATCCGACAAGAACGGCAACAAAAACGAGACTCGCCCCGTGTTATTTCCCCGGTTACGCCACTGGCCGCGACAGCAACTTGCCCATCTCCTGGCGAGCATGCCCTCCTGCTGCGCACTGTGCGGACAAAACGGCAAGCGGGTCATTTGCGACGGCTGCAGCAGGCATTATTTTTCCGGCCGGCCACCGCGCTGTAAGCAGTGCGCGAATCGCCTGCCCCGGTTCGACGGTGATAATCAGGCGTTATGCGGCAATTGCCTGAAACAGGCTCGCGCCTTCGATGCCACCATCGTGGCCTGCGACTACGCGGCGCCGGCAGACCAGCTGGTTCTGGCGTTAAAATTCGGCGGACAGCTGGCGTTGGCGCCGGCGTTTGCGCAAATGTTGTGCGAAGCAAGCCGGATTGGCGTTCATCCCGGGCAGCAGCCGGATTTGCCGGATATCTTGACGGCGGTGCCGCTCAGCGCCCAGCGCTTGCAACAGCGCGGCTTCAACCAGGCGCTGGAGATAGCCAGGCCCTTGGCGCGTTTGCTTGGACTTGGCTTGCAACATAGACTACTGCTGCGACAACGCGATACCCTGCCGCAGTCGCTGGCGCCAGACCTGGAACAAAGGCGCCGCAACCTGCGCCAGGCGTTTGTCGTGCCGCCGGCCGCCATGGCGCAGATACGCGGCCGCCACATAGGCGTGGTCGATGACGTCATGACTACCGGCGAAACGCTGCATGCGCTGGCGCAAACGCTGCGCCGGCATGGCGCCAGCCGCATTACCAATTTTGTGTTTGCAAGGACGCCATGAGCACCCTTGCGGCGCGTTGATTACTGCATTGACATCACAGTTACTATATACATCAGGAGAATCACGTTGTTCCACGTCGTACTGGTTGAACCGGAAATCCCGCCGAACACCGGCAACATCATCCGCCTGTGCGCCAATACCGGTGCGCAATTGCATCTGATTGAGCCGCTCGGTTTCCCCCTCGATGACAGCAAGATGCGCAGGGCCGGCCTGGATTATCACGATTACGCCACCATGCAGGTGCATGCCGACTGGAACGCTTTCGTGGCCAGCATGCGCGACGCCGGCAACTATGATCCCAGCCGCATGTTCGCCATGACTACCCACGGCTCGACGCCGTTTGCCAGCCTCCGGTTCCAGGCCGGCGACGTCTTTGTATTCGGCTCGGAAACGCGCGGGCTGGATCCGGCGCTGCGTGAATCGTTTGCGCCCTCACAGCGCATCCGCTTGCCGATGCGGCCGGACAACCGCAGCCTGAACCTGTCCAATACCGTAGCGGTCGTGGTGTATGAAGCCTGGCGCCAGAACGGCTACAGCGGCGGTGCATGAACCGATTTCCATTGGTAAAGGAACAATCAGGCAGTGATTGTTATAATCCGTCATCTTGCCAATAAGCATGATGTTTCCCGTCACCGCGCTTTCTTCGATTTGCTGTTGGTATTTCCCAATTTAATCAAAGGTCCATCATGTCTTTACGTTCCGTTTCCCTGTTTGTCTGCGCCCTTGCCGTCAGCGTCTCCGCCTATGCCCATGAATACGATCTCGGCAGCCTGCACATCGGCCATCCTTATGCGCGCGCCACCGTACCCGGCCAGCCAAGCGGCGGCGCATTCCTGAGTATCGAGAACAAAGGCAAGGAAGCGGATAAACTGATCGGCGTCAGCTCGCCGGCCGCCAAAAGCGCCGAGATCCACACCATGTCCATGGATGGCAATGTCATGAAAATGCGCGAAGTCGGCGAGATTGAACTGGCGCCGGCAAGCACCATCGAGATGACGCCGGGCCACGGCTATCACATCATGCTGATGGGCCTGGCCCAGCCACTGAAGGCCGGCGACAAATTCCCGCTGACGCTGACTTTCCAAAAAGCCGGCAAAGTCGAAGTGTCGGTACATGTCACCGACCTCAGCGGCAAGGCAGCCGACGCATCGCACCAGCACTGAAGAGAAACGGCAGCTGCATAAAAAAAGCGCGGATTCCGCGCTTTTTTTCATCCTGCCGCTAGCTGCGATCAAGAGCCTTGACGCACCTTGTCCAGCAATTTGCTGGTCGAACGGTCATGTGCAAACGGGATCGCCACCACCTGGCCGCCGTATGCCAGCACCGCCTGCCCTTCCGGAATGGCATCCATCTGGTAATCGCCGCCTTTGACATACACTCCGGGCTGCGCTTCCCGCACCACTTCCAAGGCAGTGTCTTCATCAAATTCAACCACCAGGCTGACGGCTTCCAGCGCCGCCAAAACGGCCATGCGGTCGGCGCAGCTATTGATCGGCCGGTCGTCGCCCTTGCCCAGGCGCTTGACCGAAGCGTCGGTATTCACCGCCACCACCAGCGCAGCGCCCTGCTCGCGCGCCTGCGCCAGGTAGGTAACGTGGCCGCGGTGCAGGATATCGAATACGCCGTTAGTCAACACCACCGGCTGCGGCAAGGCCGCCACGCGTGACTTCAATTCGGCGCGGGTACATAGTTTGGTTTCAAATTTAGGCATGGCGAATATGAAAAAGCCGCAACAACTGCGGCTAGGGATCAGACAAATTGTCCGCGAACGCGGCGGCGCCAAAACCTGGCGCCGTCACATCAGACTGCCGGGGCTGGCGTCAGCGTGGCCAGGCGGGCCACAACTTCCTTGCGATAGCGGTTCAGTTCCTGCACCGTATCAAAGGTGCGTTCGAACAGCAAAGACATGTTGTGCAAAATACGATCGACCACTTTCTTTTCCCAGACGCCGTCGAACTTGATCTGGTCGTCCAGCCAGCGTTCCAGCCATTCCGGATCGGGCAGGCGGCTCTGCACCGTATCGTTCGGGAACAGCGACTGGTTCACGTGCAGGTTGGTCGGGTGCAGCGGTTTTTCAGTGCGGCGGGCCGACGCCATCAAGACGCCGATCTTGGCGAATGCGGCAGACGCGCTGTCGCCTACTTCCGACAAAGCCTTCTTCATGTAGCGCAGGTAAGCGCCGCCGTGGCGCGCTTCGTCCTGGCTGATGATCTTGTAGATCTGCTTGATCACAGGCTCGGTGTGCCAGTCGGAAGCGCAGCGGTACCAGTGGTTGAGGCGGATCTCGCCGCAGAAATGCATCATCAGGGTTTCCAGCGGCGGCGCCGGGTCGAATTCGAAACGCACTTTGTCCAGCTCGGCTTCGGTAGGCACCAGTTCAGGCCGGAAACGGCGCAGGTATTCCATCAGCACCAGGGAATGCTTTTGCTCTTCGAAAAACCATACCGACATGAAGGCGCAAAAATCGCTGTCGCCGTGGTTATCGCGCAAGAACATCTCGGTTGCCGGCAGCGCCGACCACTCCGTAATCGCATTCATGCGAATAGTCTGAGCTTGTTCGTCGGACAGCTGGGTGGCGTCAAACTTGTCCCATGGAATATCGGTCTCCATGTTCCAGCGGACTTGTTCAAGCGATTTAAACAGTTCTGGATACAGCATACATACCTTAAGCAAGTGAGTTAACTGTTCGATTTTACCAAGAATTTGTTACAAGACCGTTTATAAACCGGCTGGCGGCCGAGTTTTTCCTGAAAATCCTGCTCAAATCACAACAAAGTCAAGGCATCACTTAGAGTTTTCCATCCAAGCACCGGTCTTTAATCATCGCACGTATCCGACGCGAGTCAAGCTGTCCCCAAAAAACCGCCTTGTCATTATTTTGAAACAATCCTGGCTTTGCTTGTGCGCGGAGCCGCCTTGCCGCCGGCAGCCGCGCCATTTTTCTTGCCTGCGGGTTTCGACGGCGCACCGCTTGCCTTGCCTCCCGGCTTGGCTGCCGGCTTGACCTTCGCTGCGGTGTTGGCCGGCATCACCATTTTTTCTGCCGCAGCTACGCTATTGACCGCTTGCTTGAATTGATTCTGCAGCAAATCCCACCAGGCGTTGGAATTGCCCAGCGACGGTTCGGCTGCGCCGCTTGCTGCCGGTGGTTTTTCAGCTTCGGCAGCTGGCGGCGCAGCTTGCGCCGCCGGGGTAGCCGAATCCTGCGCCGGATTCATGAACGAAAACGGAAAACCGGCCGCGCTCGCCCATGCGCTTGCATTCGACTCGGCAGCGCTGCCGTCTTGCCGTTCGGCGCTGGCCTGGTTGACCGCCGCCATTGCCTGCAGCGCGGAAATGGTCCCGCTCTGTACCTCAAGCGCCTGTATCGTGGTGCGCAGCATGTTGAGATTGAGATTCAGCCACGATTCCACGGCTTTCAGATCGCTGATCTTCTTGTTGATTTCTTCCACCGACAAGGTAGGAACAACCATGCCCGGCACACCCATGCCGCCCCACATTTTCTTGATGAATTCGAGACTATCTTGCATTGCATCGGCTCCTGGAATACTTGAACGGCTCATCACATATCTCCTTCAGAGATCATCTACAACAACCATCGACTTACGCCGGAACGTCGTCTCAGGGACGCCGCATCTGGCAAGTACTGGCCGCCGCCGTTGCCGCCGGCGCCAGATAACGTTCGGTCTTGAAGCCGTAGCCGCTGCCTTCATTATCAAACCGGATGCCGCCGTCGGCAAGCCTTTGCATCACGGCCACGTACAAGGGCTGTATCAGCTGGTGATCGCTGGCGCGCATGCTGGCTTCATGGAATTTGCTCTTGTAGCGGGCGCCTTCCAGCGCCCGCGCCACGGCGACCGCGTCTGTGCTCCCGGCTTTCTCGATAGCCGCCGCCAGCATGTCGATCATGACATCCATACGCAAAAACAGATAGTCATCTTTCGGCTGCGGATAACGCTGGCGGAAACTGCGATAGAAGGCATCGCTGGCGGCATTGCCGTCAACCGCGTTCGGATGCCACTCGGCCACCGCGCGCACCGTGCCCACCCCAGCCTCGCCGATTGCTGCCGGCGCGCCCAGGCTGTTGGCATAAAAGGTATAGAACTTGAGGCGCAGGCCCGCCTCCTTCGCCGCTTTCACCAGCAGGGTCAGGTCGTTGCCCCAGTTGCCGGTAATGACCGTATCGGCGCCGCTGGCGCGAATCTTGGCGATATAAGGCGCAAAGTCCTTGACCTTGCCGATCGGGTGCAATTCATCGCCGACAATCCGGATATCCGGCCGCGCTGCCTGCAGCTGCCGGCGCGCGGCCTTGGCGACCTGCTGGCCGAAACTGTAGTCCTGGCCGATCAGGTAAACGCTTTTTGCCTTGCTGTCGTTTTTGATGACATCCACCAGCGCCTGCATGCGCATGTCGGCATTGGCGTCAAAACGGAAATGCCAGAAGCTGCATTTTTCGTTGGTCAATACTGGATCGACCGCCGAATAGTTCAGGAACAGCACACGATTATCCGGAGTCCGTGCATTATGTTTGTTGATTGCTTCCACCAGCGCACCGGCAACCGCAGAGCTGTTGCCTTCCAGCACGAAAGGGATTTTCTGGTCGGTCAATTGCTTCAGCTGCAATAACGCGTCCTCCACCCCTTGCTTGTTGTCGAACACAGTCAGGCTCAGGAAATGTTTGCCGTCCGGCAAGCGGACACCACCGCGAGCATTAACCTGCTCCACGGCAAAGCGGATGTTGCGCTCCACGGCTTCGCCGGCATTGGCGAAAGGACCCGACATGCCTTCGATCATGCCCAGCCGGATCGGCGGCAAATCGCTGGACGCGGCCTGCGCCACGTTACCCAGGGCCAGCGTGCATGCCAGCGCGAGACTGGCGGCTTGATATATTCGGGGCGGCATCGGTGCTTGTTCTTGTTTGATGTAAATGCAATATTTTACGTGGTTTATCTGGTTCGCCATGGTTGCCCGGCTTAGTTGCCAGCTCAATCATGGCGGATACGTTTACACTATGCGGATGTCGTCTTCTTCCGCATCCCCCACAATTCCGAGCGATCCCTTCGCCAGCCGCAGCCGCTGGCTATGGGTGCTGCTGCTCACGCTGTTGCTGCACATACTGCTGATTGTCTGGGGCAACCGCCAGTTCGGCGTGCCGTTGCCGGTCAATCGGCCCGAACCCGTGGTCATGGCAAATCTCACGCCTTTGCCGCCGGTGGAAAAACCGGTGCTGCTGCCGCAGGAGCCCAAACCGGCGCCGCAGGCAACCAAACCAACAACCAAACCCAGCGCCCCGGTGCGCCCGAAAGCAGCGCCGGAGCCAAGCGTGGAAGTACCGGATACGCCGATCAGGGAAACCGTGACGCCTATCGTCGACGCCGGGCCCGCAACGCCAGCACCGGCGGATCCTGCGGCTGCCGCCAGTCCGCCGGCAGTCGAACCCGCTCCGGCGCAGGCCGAAGCCGCGCCACCGGCCGGCAAGCACTATCAAACCAATCCGCCGCCGTCGGCGGAGCTGAAATACGATGTGCAAGCATTGCAAAAGGGCCAGAATTATCACGGCAGCGGCAAGATCACCTGGCAAACCGACGGCGGCAGCTACACCGTCAACGGCGAGGCCGGCATCCTGTTTTTTACCGTCCTTGATTTCAAGAGCGAAGGCGAAATCAATGGCTTTGGCGTGAGCCCTGTGACTTTTACGCAAAAGCGCAGGAACAAACCTCCCACCCAGACCATTTTTCATCGCGAGCTGAATCGCATCATTTTTTCGTCTTCGCCGCAAAGTTATCCTCGCAGCGGCGGTGAGCAAGACCGCTCCAGCGTGGTCTGGCAACTGGCCAGCATAGGCCGCGGCGACAGTACGCAGTTTGCTCCGGGAGTGGTCATCGACCTGTTCGTTGCCGGCCCGCTGGATGCGGAAACATGGCGCATGCAAATCGTCGGCCAGGAAAAGGTCAGCGTCGACGGCAACGATGTCGATACCTGGCATGTAATTCGCATTCCAGAAGCCGGTTCACATGAGCAGCGGCTGGACATCTGGCTTGCGCCCCAGCAGGAATGGTATCCAGTCAAAATACGCTTTACCGATAAAAATAACGACTATATCGACATGTCGCTGTCCAAATTGAAACCGCTGGGCCTGGCTGCCGCGCATTGAACCGGGCCCGGCATCAAAATTTTTAAATGTAATGTTTTTTTGGAAAACCATGAAACCATCCCTAGTCCGCCTATCCCTGGCCGCCGCACTGTGCTGCAGCATGCTGACCGCTTCCGCCGCGACCGCCGATCACCCTGCGAGCAAGTACAAGACCGATCTGCCGCCGTCAGCTGACCTGAGCTATGCGATCCAGGCCAAGCAGAGCGGCATTACGCTGGGCGGCGAAGGCAGCGTCAAATGGCTGGCAGACGACAAGCATTTCAGCGTGAAGTCGGAAACCCGCGCCATGCTGTTCGGGAAAATCCTTGAAGCGTCCAGCGAAGGCGCTGTCGACAGCTTCGGCCTGGCGCCCACCCAGTTCATCAACAAGCGCTTCCGCAAGGAGGCGACCACCACTACTTTTCATCGCGACAGCGGCACCATCGGCTTTTCCGAATCCAGCGAGAGTTATCCGATCAAGGGCGGCGAACAGGATCGCACCAGCATCATCTGGCAGCTGATTTCGGTGGCGCGGGCAGCGCCGCAGCAATTCAAGCCAGGTTCGGAATGGACCTTCTTCGTGGCCGGCATGCGCGATGCGGAACCGTGGACGTTCAAGGTCGTCAATACTGAAAAAATCAAGACACCGCTGGGCGACCTGGACACAGTCCATATTTTCAAGGCACCGCCGCCGGACGCCAAGGACCAGCAGCTCGATATCTGGCTGGCGCCGTCGCTGGAATGGTATCCGGTGCGCTTGCGGTTTACCGATCCGAACAAGGATTTTGTCGAGCAGACCCTGCAGCAGGTCAGCAATAAAGACGGCAAATGAGGTGGCAAATGCGCGGCGAATACGGCTGGAAATAAGGCATACAATCTCTTCTTGAATATTTGAACAGCAAATCACATGACTACACCAAACGGCGCCATCGTCCTGTTTAGCGGCGGCCAGGACTCCACCACTTGCCTGGCCTGGGCTTTGTCGCGCTATGAGCGGGTCGAGACGATCGGTTTCGACTACGGCCAGCGGCATGCTGTCGAACTGACCGTGCGTCCGGTCCTGCTGCAGAAAATCCGCGCCCAGTTTCCGCAATGGGCCGGCAAGCTGGGTGAAGACCACCTGATCGACCTGTCGCTGATTTCCAAAATATCGTCGACCGCGATGACGGAAGACGTTGAGATCGTGATGCAGGAAAACGGCTTGCCGAACACCTTTGTGCCCGGACGCAACCTGCTGTTCATGACGGTGGCGGCTACGGTTGCCTATCGGCGCGGCTTGAATGTGCTGGTTGGCGGCATGTGCGAAACCGATTTTTCCGGCTATCCGGATTGCCGCGACGACACCATGAAAGCCCTGCAGGTGGCGCTGAACCTGGGCATGGCGACCCAGCTCAAGGTGGAAACACCCTTGATGTGGATAGACAAGTCGGAAACCTGGAAACTGGCGCAGGACCTCGGCGGCGACACCCTGGTTGACCTGATCCGGGCCGATACCCATACCTGCTACCTGGGCCAGCGCGGCGCGCTGCATGACTGGGGTTATGGCTGCGGCACCTGCCCGGCTTGCGCCTTGCGCGCGCGCGGATACCAGCAATTCAGGTCAACCGAAGGCGTTTGACCGAATCGCGCCAGCTGGCGCATAAGTAAAAGTCCCGATGAAACCTGGCCAGGCGTCAGCAGCAATAGCGGCTGCGGATGCCAGATTGGCCACGCCCCTTCCCCAATCTCCGATGCAAATCCCTCAATAACCGGGGAAGCCATTTGCAATTGCGAAGAAGAAATATATTTGCGCCCTGTTAATATATTTATCAAGATGCTAAGTACAATCGATGCAAGCGCTGACACCGTGGCGATGTTGCAAGGGGAAGGCAGTTGGGCGATCGCCCGATTGCCGACAAATGGAAAAGCACATCCGCCATACGTGCATGAATGCCGCGTGAACAATGTGTACCACTTAAATTCGGAGAAATTAAATGTCACAGACGGTCGCTACGCTTCGCACACAGAAAGAAAAAACCTACCAGGCGCTGATGATAGGTTTCGGCATCTTGCTTTGGATCGCCATTGCCGCAACAGTGGCGGCATACTGGTTGGATCCAAAGATGGCGCCGACCTTGCGCATCTATATCGGGTATGCCGTGGCAATCACGCTTTTTTACTGGATCGCAGCCGCGGTTTATCGCGCGTCGGCATTCGGCAACATGATTCTTTTGGGCCCCGAGCAATTCCCCGCACTGCACCAGATGGTGGTCGCCGGATCGCAGGAAATCGGGCTGTCCGAACCGCCGAAAACCTTCCTGTACAACTCCAACGGCGTCTTCAACGCCTTTGCCCGGCGTTTGCTCGGCGGCCGTTACGTATTCCTGACCTCGGCCTTGGTCGATGCCAATAGCGATGCCCAGGTACGCTTTGTCATCGGCCACGAACTCGGGCACCATGCCGCCGGACATTTGAACCCATGGCTCAACACGCTGAAATTGCCGGCCCATATCGTTCCGTTTTTGGGGAAAGCCTATTCCCGTTCGCGCGAATACACTTGCGACAACATCGGCGCTTATTTGTCCAAGGATTTCGAGGCATCGCGCAGTTCCCTGCAGATGCTCGGCTGCGGTTGCCGCCGATTGAACCAGACGATGAGTTGCGAGTCTTTCGTGGCGCAAGAAGCGATGGTGCCGCCGGTATTCGGTTTCCTCAACGAGATTTGCCGCACTCACCCGCGCCTGACACGGCGGGTTGCAGCGATCAAGGAACAGATCGACAACTGACTATAACCGGCAAGGGAAAGATATTGATGGGTGCATGAGCGACCCATCAATATCTGCCGGTTCAGCTAACTAAGCAGCAATCGAGCGCGATGCCCCCGCTTTGAGTTCTGGCTCGGGATGGTTGAACTGATTGAGCAACTGCGTTTCCTTGGCGCGTGCTGCCGCCAGGTGCCGTTCCTTGACGTGGCCGTAACCGCGGATCTCTTCAGGAATGCTGGCGATCGCCACAGCAGCGGCCAGGTTATCGGCAGTCAACTGCGGCAACAGGGAAGCAACGATGTCCTTGTAATGAACGATCAGGCCACGCTCTTCCTTGCGCTCAGCCGTGTACCCGAAAACATCCAGGGCGCCGCCGCGCAGGAATTTCAGTTTCGCCAGCAGGCCGAAAGCGCGCATCATCCACGGACCAAATTCCTGCTTGACCAGATGGCCGTGCGCATCGTGCTTGGCCAGCAGCGGCGGCGCCAGATGGAACTTGAGTTTGTAATCGCCTTCGAACATGCCGGCAATCTTGGCCTTGAAAGCGCCGTCGGTATATAAGCGTGCGACTTCATACTCGTCCTTGTAAGCCATCAGCTTGAACAGGTAAGTGGCCACCGCGATGCTCAGGCGCTGCGCTGCGCGCCCGCTCTCGACATGCGGCAACTGCGCTTCGGCGGCCTGCACCTGTTCGACAAATGCGCGGTATTGCTCGGCATAGGCGGCATCCTGGTAAGAGGTCAGGACAGCGACACGGCGCTTGACCAGCTCATCCAGATTCGGCGCGCGCTTGAATTCGATCACTTGCGCCGGCGTATCGCTGAGGCGGGTACGCTTTTCCAGCCCGGCCAGATCGCAAGCCGCGGTGCGGCCCCAGACGAACGCTTGTTTGTTGAAGGCTACCTGCAAGGCGTTCAGTTCAATCGCCCGCATCAGCGAGGCCTCTTGCAACGGTACCCAACCCTTTTGCCAGGCATAACCGAGCATGAACATATTGGTTGCGATGGCGTCGCCCATCAAGGCGGTAGCGATGCGGCCGGCGTCGATGAATTCCACGCGGTCGCTGCCGCACGCCGCACGTATGTCCTGCTCTGCCGCGGCATCGGGGAACTGCCAGTCCGGATTCTTGACGAAAGCGGCGGTAGGCGTGCGGGTAGCGTTGATCGCTGCGTAGGTGCGTCCCTCGCCCATGCGCGACAAGGCGTCGCGGTTGGCGCTGACGATGGCGTCGCAGCCAATCACCAGATCGGCATCGCCGGTGCCGACACGGGTCGAATAGATATCGTCCGGGTGGTCGGCCAGCCGCACATGCGACATCACCGGCCCGCCTTTTTGCGCCAGGCCGCTCATGTCCAGCACCGAACAGCCTTTGCCTTCGACGTGGGCCGCCATCGCCAGGATCTGGCCGATGGTCACCACGCCGGTGCCGCCGATGCCGGTCACCAGTATGCCGAACGGTTTTACCGTATTCGGCAGCACCGGCGACGGCAAGCTGGCCACCGGCGCCGCAGCTGCGGTCGGCGTCGCGGCTATTTTTGCCGGCTTCTTCAAGCTGCCGCCTTCGACCGTGACGAAACTCGGACAGAATCCGGTGACGCAGGAAAAATCCTTGTTGCATGAAGACTGGTTGATCTGGCGCTTGCGGCCGAATTCGGTTTCCAGCGGTTCCACCGACAGGCAATTCGACTGCACGCTGCAATCGCCGCAACCTTCACACACGGCTTCATTGATCACGGCGCGTTTGGCCGGATCCGGATATTCGTTGCGTTTCCGGCGGCGGCGTTTTTCCGAGGCGCAGGTCTGGTCGTAAATCATGGCCGAGCAGCCTTCGATCTCGCGCAGTTCGCGCTGCACGGCATCGAGTTCGCTGCGATGGCGAATCGTCACGCCCGGCGCCCAGTCGACGCTCGAACCGTATTTTTCCGGTTCGTCCGTCACCACGATGATCGGCGTCACGCCTTCCGCCGCGATCTGCCGTGAAATCATGGCCGGATCGAGCGGGCCGTCGAAAGCCTGGCCGCCGGTCATGGCGACCGCATCGTTAAACAGGATCTTGTACGTGATGTTGACCTTGGCTGCGACCGAAGCGCGGATCGCCAGCAGGCCGGAGTGGAAATAAGTACCGTCGCCGAGGTTGGCGAACACGTGCTTTTCCGAGGTAAATGGCGCCTGGCCGACCCAGGTCACGCCTTCGCCGCCCATGTGGGTAAACGTCGACGATTCGCGGTCCATCCACAACACCATGTAGTGGCAGCCGATGCCGGCCAGGCCGCGGCTGCCGTCCGGCAGTTTGGTCGAGGTATTGTGCGGACAGCCGGAGCAGAAATGCGGGACGCGGTCCTTGTTCGGATCGGGCTTGCTGCTGATGTTCAGCAGCGCTTCCTTGGCTTCCAGGTAAGCGACCCGCTGCTGCACCCGCTGCGCCACCGGATGGCCGGCAAAGTATTTCGAAATGCGGGTCGCAATCGCCCTGGCGATCTGCGCCGGATTCAGTTCGTAGGTCGCCGGCAGCAGCCAGTCGCCGTGGCCTTCGCCGCTGCGGTTGCTCCACTCGCCGGTATCGTCGAACTTGCCCACCACGCGCGGCCGCACATCGTCGCGCCAGTTGTACAGTTCTTCCTTGACCTGGTATTCCAGGATCTGGCGTTTTTCTTCCACCACCAGGATTTCTTCCAAACCTTGCGCAAACTCGCGCACGCCTTCCGCTTCCAGCGGCCAGGTCATGCCGATCTTGTACAGGCGGATGCCGATGTCGCGCGCCACGCTTTCGTCGATGCCGAGGTCGGCCAGCGCCTGGCGCGTATCGAGATAGGATTTGCCGGCGGTGATGATGCCAATCTTGGCGACCGGGCTGTCCCAGATGATCTGGTTCAGCTTGTTGACACGCGCATACGCCAGCGCGGCATACCATTTGTAATTGTTCATCCGCGCTTCCTGGCCCAGCACGGTATCCGGCAGGCGGATGTTCAAGCCGTCCGGCGGCAGTTCAAAATCGGTCGGCAAGACAATCTTGACCCGGTCCGGATCAAGGTCGACCGAAGCGCCGGACTCGACCAGGTCGGTCACGCATTTCATCGATACCCACAGGCCGGTATAGCGGCTCATGGCCCAGCCATGCATGCCGTAATCGAGGTATTCCTGCACCGAGGACGGGTACAGCACCGGGATGCCGCAGGCTTTCAGGATATGTTCGCTTTGGTGCGCGGTAGTCGAGGACTTTGCCGCGTGGTCGTCGCCGGCCAGCACCAGCACACCGCCATGCTGGGAAGTGCCAGCCATGTTGGCATGCTTGAAGACGTCGCCGCAGCGGTCGACGCCAGGGCCTTTGCCGTACCACAGGCCGAATACGCCGTCATATTGCGCGCCAGGGAACAGGTTGACCTGCTGCGTGCCCCAGACGCTGGTCGCGGCCAGGTCTTCGTTCATGCCGGGGTGGAACTTGACGTGATGCGCGTCCAGGTATTTTTTAGCCTTGGCCGCGGTCAGGTCGACGCTGCCCAGCGGGGAACCACGATAGCCGGTAACAAAACCGGCGGTGTTCAAACCTGCCAGGACATCGCGTTGCCGCTGCAGCATGGGCAAACGAATAATGGCCTGTGTGCCCGTCATGAAAGCACGGCCACGTTCTAGTGTAAATTTATCATCAAGGGAAATGCCATCAGCTTCAGACGCTTGCGCCGATTGTGTGGGCAGCAAGGCTTGCGCCGATTTGAGTGGTGCGTTCATTCAGTCTCCGTGCCAAAAATTATGTTTTTGATTGCACTGCGTGGAGGTTATCCTACGCGGTAAAACGTCTTCGCCTTGTGGGCAAATCGTCCTGTTTTTTTACTGCTCATTGCGGCTCCCAGATTATCACAAGCGGCTAGTTCCCTCAATGCACGCCGCAACAACTGAATAGGGCAACTGAGCGCGGCGAAATGGGCGTAACAACTGTAACAACTGGTAAATCAAATAGGAATGGGAATCAACCAGGCGTGTAATGGCAACTTGTCTGATGTGGCTGAATACCCTCCCCAGGACCAGCCGCGTCGGGCATTCCTCCCTCTAGTGTTCCCATTATCACTAGTTTGCGGATTCTGCTCTCCCCGGCAGAATCCGCTTTTTTATTTCAACGCCAGGTTGGTTTCGCCAGGCAACAATGTGTTTGCCGGCAACGGTTGCAGCGCCTTCAGCCGCTCGTACATCGGCGTGAAATCCGGCGCCGTGTCGTTGAACAGCTGCTGGAAATCGTCAATCACGAAATAAGTTTCCTGGTAGGAATCGATCTTGTACAAGGTCCGCATCACGCGTTCGACATCGAACGGCAGCCGCAGCGAGGCCGGACTGGTCAGGCAATGTTCGATTTCGCCGCCCGACGACAAGATCCCGGCGCCATAGACACGCAAACCCTCAGGGCTCTGGATCAGGCCGAATTCGACGGTATACCAGTACAGGCGCGCCAGCATGGCCAGGCCGTCCAGTTTCATCGCCTTCAAGGCGCCCTTGCCGTACTCTTGCAGATGGTCGGCGAAAATCGGATTGAACAGCAGCGGCACATGGCCGAAAAAGTCATGGAATACGTCCGGTTCGACGATGTAGTCGAACTCTTCCGGATCGCGCAGCCAGACCGTGACCGGGAAGCGGCGATTGGCCAGGTGCTCGAAGAAAGTATGGTCCGGCACCAGGCCCGGCACCGCCACCAAAGTCCAGCCGGTAGCCTTGAACAGCAGGGCCGAACTGTCTTCGAAGCGCGGAATGCCGTCGCCGATGTTAAGCAGTTCCAGGCTTTCGATGAACACATCGCAAGCCCGTCCCGGGATCAGCTTGGCTTGCCGCTGGTACAGGCGGCGCCATAACGCATGCTGCTCCGGCGTGTAAGCATCCCAATCCTGCTTGACCACGTATTGGGCGTCGATCTTGCTGTAATCCCCGCGCAACGCCGCACCGTCCGATTTTTCGGCGACGGTGGCAAAAAAATCGTCGGTATTGACGCCCATGTTCTTTACCTTTGCATCCATTTTTTCTTTCTTGACGAATTTTCCTGACGAACTTTCCTGACGAACTTTCCTGAATTAAGCACGCCCTGCGCTCCAATACCCACAGTATAAGGCCGAGTTGATGGCAGTTAATTGCAAAATTCGCCCCTCGTGGAAAAATTTGCGCAATAATAATATGAAAATCATTCTCTTTAGGGTCATTTATGCCAACGATTGCAATGGATGCAACAGACCGCAAAATTCTGGCGATCTTGCAGGAGGATGGCCGCCTGAGCAACCAGGAAGTGGCGGAACGGGTCAACCTGTCGCCGTCGCCGTGCCTGCGCCGCATCAAGCAGCTGGAGCAGGCCGGCGTGATACGGCAATACGTGGCGCTGCTGGAGCCCGACAAGATCGGCCTGGGCCTGCTGGCCTACATCAACGTGCGCCTGGAAAAACATAGCGACCCGCAGTACCTCAGCGGCACCAAGGCGGCGGCGCAGCACCAGGCCATGTCGCCGCGCGCCTCTTTTTCCGCTGCGGTCGAGCAGTGGCCGGAAGTGGTAGCCTGTTACGCCATGACCGGTGAAATGGATTTCCTGCTGCGGGTGCACGTGGAAGACATGACGCATTTTTCGCGCTTCATGATGGAGACATTGCTGCGTCATCCGGCGGTGCTGGACGTCAAATCAAGTTTTGCCCTGCAGCGAATTAAAGATACGACGGCGCTGCCTCTGCTTTAGTCGCGCTTAATGCCGGGCAAGCTGCCCAGCCATTTCAGCGCGGCGCGCAAGTTCGCCTTGAGCGTGTAATCGAGCGTCGCCACCTGTTCCTGCATGGCTTCCTGCAATACGCTGGCCGGATTGGCCGGCGGCAGCTTCAGGTAAGCATCGGCCTCGCCGTAATCGCGATGGATGGCCATGCCGGCTTTCTTGGCGATGTGCATCATCACCTTGTTCGACGACAGGCAGTGCATGTACAAGGTATCGATATCGACGTTGCGGCAACGGATCGCAGCCCGTTCAAACAAGCGGCTGCCGACCCCCATGCCGCGTGCCGAGGCAGCCACCGAGACGCCGAATTCGGCTATCCGTTCCTTGCTGGTGGAAGCGCTTACCGAGGGCAGCGCTGCGCGCGGCGCAAACGCCAGGTGGCCGACGCCGAGCAAGCGCAATTTGCGGTCGTAGACGCCAAACACCGTGTCGCGCGAGAAATCGATATTTTCGACATAACGGCTAAGCAGCTCATCCGACAATACCGAACCGAAGCGCAGCAGGCGATCGCCGCTGCTCAATGCCAGGAAATGGCGCAGTAAACGCCTGCGGGCGCGGCGCGACAATTCCTTGACGAAAATGGTTGGCCGCGATGCCTTGCTTTTGTCCGGACCGGCGCTGCCGGTTTTGCCCGGCGCCTGATTTGCGCTACCTGCCTTGGCATCTGTAGTTGTCATCCCGGCTTTCCCTTTCGGACAAGCTTATCTCGGATCATGAATGCTGTGCTTGCACTACCTGCTCAACCATTTCGACCCGCGCTGCATGGATCGCTTCGGGTATCCGTTGCGGCTGCTGCTGGAACATGCCGGCGATCACGCCGGCATTGACCGATTGCGCCGCCTTCAAGGCGGCTTGCAGGTATGCGAGCTGCGGAAATGGCTTGCCGGCGTAACCGGTCCGGCCGCGATAGTCGCATTCGGTAGCGCGCAGCATGTCGATGAAGCGCTGCGGTTTACGAAA
Source organism: Collimonas fungivorans (assembly GCF_001584145.1). Lineage (NCBI taxonomy): Bacteria > Pseudomonadati > Pseudomonadota > Betaproteobacteria > Burkholderiales > Oxalobacteraceae > Collimonas > Collimonas fungivorans. The sequence continues at coordinate 5,133,855 of NZ_CP013232.1, forward strand.
GGCGTCGCAACGGCCCAGCAGGTTGACGATAGTGTTCGCGCGCAGCTCGAATGCACGGCCGACATTGCCATGTTCGCGCGCCGTCATCAACGCCAGGTCGCGCGCCTCGCCCGGCACCTTGAGGCGCTGGCAAACCCGCTCCACCAGCTCCACGCCCAACCCTTCATGACCGTGATGGCTAGGCCAGCCCGCGGCCGGCGTCGCGCCTTTGCCGAGATCATGCACCAATGCGGCAAAGCGCACCGGCAACGCATAATTTTCGCCGGCAGCAGTATCGACCACCATCATCACGTGTACGCCAGTGTCGATTTCGGGATGATATTTTTCCGGCTGCGGAATGCCCCACAAGACATCCAGTTCCGGCAGGATGCGCGCCAGCGCCCCACAGGCGCGCAAGACCTCGAACATGCGCGACGGCCGGGTTTCCATCAGGCCGCGCGCCAGTTCCTGCCAGACCCGTTCCGGCACCAGCGCGTCAACCTCGCCGGCAGCCACCATGCGCTGCATCAGTGCATTGGTTTCCGGCGCTACCGTAAAGCCGGTAAAGCGCGCGGCAAACCTGGCGACGCGCAAGATGCGTACCGGATCTTCGGCGAAGGCTTCGGAGACATGGCGGAATATCCGGTCTTGCAAATCCTGGCGGCCGTTGAACGGATCGGCCACGGCGCCGTCCTCGGCGCGGGCGATGGCGTTGATGGTCAGGTCGCGGCGCACCAGGTCCTGCTCCAGCGTGACATCGGGATCGGTATGGAACACAAACCCCTTGTAGCCGGGCGCGGTCTTGCGTTCGGTGCGCGCCAGCGCATATTCCTCGTGGGTATGTGGGTGCAGGAACACCGGAAAATCCTTGCCGACCGGGCGGAACCCCTGCGCCAGCATGTCGTCCGGCGTAGCGCCGACCACCACGTAGTCGCGGTCTTTGACCGGGAGTCCGAGCAACTCGTCGCGCACCGCGCCGCCGACTGCAAAAACTTTCATGATTGGGATTGAACCTTGTTAATCCGGCAGTACTTCGGTTTCCGCCAGCGCTTCCTGCATCCAGCGCGCCACGGCAGGATGGGCTTGCACCCGGTCGGCGTAGGCTTGCAAGGCAGGCGCCAGCGACACGCCGTAGCTGCGGAAACGCATCACCACCGGCGCAAAATAGGCGTCGGCAATCGAGAAAGCGCCAAACAGGAATTGATGGTGGCCGAATTCGGACAAGCAGGTTTCCCAGATTTCAACCACCCGCGCAATGTCGGCCTGGGCCCCGGCCGTGCGGCCGTATCCCGGCTTGTGGGCGCGGATATCCATCGGCATGTCTGAGCGCAGCGCCGCGAAGCCGGAATGCATTTCCGCGCATATCGAACGGGCGGTGGCGCGCGCCAGCAAGTCTTGCGGCCACATGCCGAGATCGGGAAACTGCTCGGCCAGGTATTCGCAAATCGCCAGCGAATCCCAGATCGCCGTCTCGCCCACCATCAGGATCGGCACCCGGCCGCTGGCCGAATAGCGGCCGATCCGGTTTGCGGTGTCGGCCTGGCGCAGCAGGATCTTGAGCTCTTTGAACGGAATGCCGAAAGCGGTCATCGCCACCCATGGCCGCATCGACCATGATGAATAATTCTTGTTGGCGATCACCAGCAGCAAACCGTCCGCGCCGGCTTTTTGCAAAGCGGCGGAAAGACTGGGATCAAGCTCGGTGGTTTGCATAAGTCACTCCGGATTCCGCATTCTATGCCATATCAAGGCAGGGCCGATTCAACAAATCCCTTGGGCGCGACGGTGCCTAGCCGCGCCTTCAGGGATTGCGGCTTGCCGTCGAACAAGGCGGCGTAATAGGTCGCGTTGGACAACACGTTCTTGACATAACCGCGGGTTTCGCTGAACGGGATCGATTCCGCAAAAACCGCGCCTTCGACCGTGCCCGGCAAGGTCGAACGCCAGGCGCGCGGCCGGCCGGGACCGGCGTTGTAGGCCGCCGACGCCAGCGCTTGCGAGCCATCCAGGTCGGCCAGCACCATGCTCAGGTAATTGGTGCCCAGCAGGATGTTGGTGTTGACGTCGGATATCTGGTCGTTGGTGAAGCCGCTCAAGCCGATCTTTTTGGCCACCCAGCGCGCCGTCGCCGGCATCACCTGCATCAGGCCGCTGGCGCCGACATTCGAGCGCGCGCTCCGGATAAAACGCGACTCCTGCCGGATCAGACCGTAGACCCAAGCCATGTCGAGCCCCAGGTTCTGGGTATTGGTGGTCATCACATCGCGGTGGGGCGAGGGGAACCGCTGGTTGAAATCGACTTCAACCTTGGTGCGGTCGGAAGTATTCACCATGCGGTCCAGGACATTGTTCTGGCGGGCGAATTCGGCCGCCGTCAGCAGTTGGCGATCAGTCATCTTGCGCAACTCCCAGTTCCACTCGCGCACGCCTTCGAAACGCAGGTTCATGTCAAAAAACCGCAACGCGCGGCGGAACCCTTGGTTATTTGCCATCGGCGCCATTTCCGCCGGGCTGAAGGCCTGGCTGGAAGAAACCGCAATGATTTTCTGGCCCAGCTCTTCCAGCGCCAATTGGCCGTAGAAGTTGGTCTGGTCGGCGATCGACTGGAACTGCTGCTGCGCCTGCTCGGATTTGCCCTGGGACTGGTCGGCCCGGGCTTGCCAGTAGACCCAGGCCGGATCGCTGCGCAAAGCTTCCGGCATCGCCTCGACGCCGCTGCGCACCAGCTTCCAGTCGCCGGCGCGCAACGCGGAACGGACGCGCCACTGATAGGCGTCGCCCGACAATACCGCATTGCTCTTTACCTGGCGCCAATAGTCGATGGCCTGCGGTTCCAGCTTGAGCGCCGACTGCAGCGCCACCTGCGCCCATGCCAGCGAGCGCTCGGACGAAGTCAGCTGGTCAGAGCCGGCGCTCAGCGCCGCCGCTGCGCGGCCGCTATCGTTCTTGGCTACCCGCCCCAAGGCGAGGATGAACAATTCGTGGTTGCTGCGGCCGGCGCCCGGACCGCGCGCAAGCACCAGCGCCGATTTATCGATGGCTTGCGCCACCTGGGAATCGTCGGCGTCGATGTACGGCGTCATGCGGCGCGCAACGCCGGCAAAACCGGCTTCTACCGCTTGCCGGATCTGGAACCAGACATCGTCGGCGCTGAACTGGCCGTTTTGCGCCAGCATGCCGATCAGCCCGGTGCAACCCTGGCCGTAATCCTTGGGCGTAGTCAGCAAGGCGCGTGCTTCATTGGCGACATTGACGCCTTTCAAGGCGGCCGAGGTCAGCGCATAACATTTCAGCTGGGTATCGTCGTCGAGGACAAATTTCGGATATTGCTCGTCGAAGGTGTTCCAGTCGCCGGCCTTGCCCAGTTCCAGCAGCCAGTCATTGCGCAAGCGGTCGGCGATCGCACTGCCGTCGTAGCGCGCCAGGTAGTCGCGGATATCCGACTGCGGCGCCACCAGGTCCTTGATCAGCGGTTTCAGGCGGTAATAATCGACATAGGAAGGAATGTCATAATCACTTAAAGTAGCAGCCAGCAGCTCTGCTTTATCCGCATTGTTGGCGCGGGCGGCATCGCGCAGGGCCAGGAAACTGTCATCCTGGCCGGCGTAGCTGGCTGCGGTGGCGCCGTTTGCGGAACGTTTCTGGGCATAAGCAGCGCTTGTCATCACAGCGGAAGAAGCCACGGCGACGGCGATGACAACAAGCCATTTGTTTTTGAACTGCGTTTTGAACCGCGTTTTAAACTGCGTATTAAACATATAACTGCCAACCTTATTTTACGAGTGCGAACGATGACGTCTAGCATAGCATGTGATGCCAGGGATGCAACACCTGGACCGGACAAAGCGCAGCTGCGGCGTACCTTGCTGGCAACGCGGCAGGCTATCGACCCGGCGCACCGGCGCGATTGGGATGCGGAACTTGGAAAACGGGTGATCGCCTGGGCGATCGGCTGGGGCCAGGCGCATCCAGACAGCACGCTGGGCGTCTATTGGCCGATCCGTGGCGAACCCGATTTGCAACCTGCCTATGCCGAACTGGCGGCGCGTGGCATGCGCCTGGCGCTGCCGGTAGTGATTGGCGTCGACAGCCCGCTGCGCTTTGTCGGCTGGAGCCCGGGTGAAGCCATGGTCAAGGATAGTTTCGGGGTCGCCATACCGGCCAGCTATGTGACCGTCATGCCGCAGGCCTTGCTGATTCCCTGCGTGGGTTTTAACCGGAACAAGATACGGCTGGGTTACGGCGGCGGCTTTTACGACCGCACGCTGGCGCCGCTGGCGCGTCCGCAGACAGTCGGCATCGCCTACTCCTGCACACTGGCGGAATTTGACGGCGCAGCGCACGATATCGCGCTGGACGCCGTCATCACTGAAGCGATGAGTTTATAACTTGAGGCGCTGCCAGATGGCGATGGTCGCCGGCGATTGGTTCAGCGTGTAGAAATGCAGGCCGGGCGCGCCGCCCGCCAGCAAACGTTCGCACAGCTGGGTCACCACATCCAGGCCGAAGGCCCGGATCGAATCGCTATCGTCGCCGTAGCTGGCGAGCTTGAGGCGGATCCAGCGCGGGATCTCGGTGCCGCACATGTCTGAAAAACGCATCAGCTGCGAATAATTGGTGATCGGCATGATGCCTGCGATCACCGGCACCGCAGCACCCAGTTTCTGCGCTTCGTCGACAAAGCGGAAATACGCATCGGCATTGTAGAAATACTGCGTGATGGCGCCGTTGGCGCCCGCCTTCACCTTGCTGACAAAACGCTGCACGTCGTCTTGCGGCGACTTCGCCTGCGGATGCATTTCAGGATAGGCTGCGACTTCGATATGGAACCAGTCGCCGGTTTCGGCACGGATGAATTCCACCAGCTCATTGGCGTAACGGAATTCGCCGGAAGAAATATCCATCGCGCCGTAACCGCTCGGCAAATCGCCGCGCAACGCTACCAGGCGCTTGATGCCATGGTCCTTGTATTGCGTCAGGATGGTCCGCAGCGATTCGCGCGAACTGCCCAGGCAGGACAGATGCGGCGCTGCCTCGTGGCCTTCGCCGCGGATGTCGAGCACGGTGTCCAGCGTACCCTTCTGGGTCGAGCCGCCGGCGCCGAAGGTGACAGAAAAATACCGCGGATGCAGCTCGGCCAGCTTGGCGCGCGTCACCCGCAGTTTTTCCGCGCCCTCGGGTGTCTTGGGCGGAAAAAACTCAATGCTGAAATTCTTTTGGGCGTTTTTTTGTGACATCTAATTCTTCTTCAATAGCAAGGTGGACAGCGCCCACGAAACGATGCTGTACAAGATGGCGCCGCCGACCGCAGACCAGAAACTGGCCACGTAAAACCCGCTCACCAGGTGCGACACCAGCCAGAACATCAGGCCGTTGATGATGAAGATGAACAAACCCAGCGTCAGCAAGGTCGCCGGCAAGGTCAGCAGCAGCAGGATCGGACGGATCAGGGTATTGACGAAACCCAGCACCAGCGCCGCGATCAGCGCCGCGCCGAAACTGGCGAACTGCACCGAATGCATGAGATACGGCACCGCCAGCAGGGCCAGGGTATTGATCAGCCAGGTAATCAGTAAGCGCATCGTGTGTTCCTCTTGATGTTGCAGGATCTGCGCATCGACGCTTGCCGATGCGCAGCCGGCGATTAGTAGCGGTAATGTTCCGGCTTGTAAGGACCGGTTTGTTTGACGCCGATGTAAGCAGCCTGCTCTTCGGTCAAGACCGACAGCTGCGCATTCAGCTTTTTCAACTGCAGGCGCGCGACTTTTTCATCCAGGTGTTTCGGCAAGGTATAGACGCCGACCGGGTAGGCCTTGGTGTTGACGAACAATTCGATCTGGGCGATGGTCTGGTTGGCGAACGACGAGCTCATCACGTAGGACGGATGGCCGGTGCCGCAACCCAGGTTGACCAGGCGACCTTCAGCCAGCAGGATGATGCGCTTGCCGTCCGGAAAAATGATGTGGTCGACTTGCGGCTTGATGTTTTCCCAGGTGTACTGCTTCAGCGCGGCGACTTCGATTTCGTTGTCGAAGTGGCCGATGTTGCAGACGATTGCCTGGTCCTTCATCTTTTGCATGTGGGCATGGGTGATCACATGGTAGTTGCCGGTGCAGGTGACGAAGATGTCGCCGTGCTCGGCCGCATATTCCATGGTCACCACGCGATAGCCTTCCATCGCCGCCTGCAGGGCGCAGATCGGATCGACTTCAGTCACCCAGACCTGCGCCGACAGCGCGCGCATGGCTTGCGCCGAACCCTTGCCGACGTCGCCGTAACCTGCGATCACGGCAACCTTGCCGGCGATCATGACGTCAGTCGCACGCTTGATGCCGTCGACCAGCGATTCGCGGCAGCCGTACAGGTTGTCGAACTTGGACTTGGTGACCGAATCGTTGACGTTGATTGCCGGGAACGCCAGCTTGCCTTCCTTGTGCATCTGGTACAGGCGATGCACGCCGGTAGTGGTTTCTTCGGTCACGCCCTTGATCTGGGCCAGGCGGGTCGAATACCAGTTTGGCGCAGTCGCCAGCTTTTTCTTGATGGCGTTGAACAGGCAGATTTCTTCTTCCGAGCCCGGATTGTTCAGGACCGAAATATCTTTTTCCGCACGGGTGCCGAGATGCAGCAGCAGCGTTGCATCACCACCGTCGTCCAGGATCATGTTGGCTTGCTGTTCGCCCGGCCATTCGAAAATGCGGTGCGTGAAATCCCAATAGTCGTCCAGCGATTCGCCCTTGAAGGCGAACACCGGGGTGCCGGCGGCAGCAATCGCGGCGGCGGCGTGATCCTGGGTCGAATAGATATTGCAGGATGCCCAGCGCACCTTGGCGCCCAGTGCTTCCAGGGTCTGGATCAGCACTGCGGTCTGGATCGTCATGTGGATCGAACCGGTGATGCGTGCGCCCTTGAGCGGCTGGGCGGCGGCGAATTCTTCACGGATCGCCATCAGACCCGGCATTTCGGTTTCGGCGATCTTGATTTCCTTGTCGCCCCAGGCGGACAAGCTGATATCGGCGACCACGTAATCGTGGCTGGTGGAAGTTGTCGAGGAATGTGTAGATGCGTTCATGACTGCGGCGTTCATCACGCCCTCCTTTCGTTAGAAAAAAAGTAACGTGAGCGCAGTTGCAAAATGACTGTACCAAGCCTGGCAGACCATGTCTGTCGCAACGCTCCTTGGATACGAGCCGCCATTTTAAAGCAAACGGCAAGCTTTCGGCTAGCTGAAGCGCGTATTCCGGCTATCTCGCTTGGCGAATAAACCTCAGACCCAGCCCATTTCGTGCAACTCGCTCTTGATATAGGCATAGTAAATCGGCGCCGCCACCAGTCCCGGCAAGCCGAACGCGGCTTCGGTCAGGACCATCACCAGCAGCAACTCCCAGCTGCGCGCATTGATTTGCGAGCCGACGATGCGCGCGTTCAGGAAATATTCGAGCTTGTGGATCACGACCAGGAATACCAGCGCCGCCAGCGCCACATAGATAGATACCGACAAGGCCACCAGCACGATCAGCGTATTCGAGATCAGGTTGCCTATCACCGGCAGCAGGCCCGCCAGGAAAGTGACGACGATCATGGTCTTGGTCAACGGCAGGTGGATGCCGCCGAGCCGCAGCACCACCAGCAGGAAGATCGCCGTCAGGGTGGTGTTCAGCAGCGAAATCTTGACCTGGGCGAACACCACGCGGCGAAACGCATCCGCCAGCAGCTGCGCCCGTCCCAGCAATTCGGCCGCCAGCGGCTGCAGCAACGGCATCGGATGGGCGGCGTTCAAGGCCACCATGGCGCCCAGCACCATGCCCACCAGCACGTGGACGAATACCTGCACCGCTTCCTTGCCGGCCAGTTGCACTTCGCCGCGATGCGATTGCAGCCAATCGCTGATGATTTCGCGGATGTCGTCGATATCGTCCGGCAGGTATTGCTGCAGCCAGGCTGGCAGCTGGGTGCGGGCCTGGTCCACCACTACCATCAGCTTCCCTTGCAGCACCTGGATGCGGTCGGGGCCACCGTGGAAAAAAGCCGCCAGGCCGACTATCGCCAGCGTCAGCGCGCCGATGATGATCGCAGACAGGAACACTACTGAAATCAGGTGTGCGCGCTGGCTGGTCAGGCGGCGCTGCACCAGCGGCGTCAACGCGCGCACCAGCTCGTATACCAGCAGGCCGGCCAGCAGCGCAGTCAGCATGTGCAAGGTCATCACCAGGAACAACGCAGTGAGCGCAACCAGCCAGGCAGCCAGGCGGAAACGCGGCAAGGTGGTCACCACGGGACGCAGAGGCGGACGATCGGCGGATGAATCGGAAACGGATTGGGGGGCGGAGGCCATGGCGGACTTGTTTCTTTTATCGTAGTCACTGAGGTGGTCAGTGTAGCAAGTCGCCACCATCGTGCAAAGCACGATTCTGGCATCGCCGACGTTTGGTCCGGCATGGCGGGGAAAGGGAACATCCATCCCCGCCATGCCGGCAGGCGGCAATTACAGGGCGGCAGCTTTCAAGGCAGCGGCCTTGTCGGTGCGTTCCCAGGTGAATTCCGGCTCTTCGCGGCCGAAATGGCCGTAGGCTGCGGTCTTCTGGTAGATAGGGCGCAGCAGGTCCAGCATCTGCACGATGCCTTTAGGGCGCAGGTCGAAATGCTCCAGCACCAGCTGCGCCAGTTTTTCGTCGCTGATCTTGCCGGTGCCGAAGGTGGTCACCATCACCGAAGTCGGCTTGGCGATGCCGATGGCGTACGACACCTGGATCTGGCAGCGGGTGGCCAGGCCGGCGGCCACGATGTTCTTGGCGACATAACGACCGGCATAAGCTGCCGAACGGTCGACCTTGGACGGGTCCTTGCCGGAGAATGCGCCGCCACCGTGGGGCGCTGCGCCGCCGTAGGTGTCGACAATGATCTTGCGCCCGGTCAGGCCGCAATCGCCTTGCGGGCCGCCGATGACAAAACGGCCGGTCGGGTTGATCAGGTAGCGGGTATTCTGCAGCCACTCCTTCGGCACCACCGGTTTGATGATTTCCTCGATCGCCGCTTCTTCGATCGCCTTGTGCTGCATGTCCGGCGCATGCTGGGTCGACAGCACCACGGTGTCGATCGCCACCGGCACGCCATCGACGTATTTCAGCGTGACTTGCGATTTTGCATCCGGACGCAGCCATGGCAAGCGGCCATCCTTGCGCAACTGCGACTGGCGTTCGACGATCCGGTGCGCGTAATAGATTGCGGCCGGCATCAGTTCCGGCGTTTCGTCGCAGGCATAACCGAACATCAGGCCCTGGTCGCCGGCGCCCTGGTCAAGATCGATGCCCTTGCCTTCATCCACGCCCTGGGCGATGTCCGGCGATTGCTTGTCGTAGCCGACCAGCACCGAGCAGCTCTTGTAGTCGATGCCGTAGTCGGCGTTATCGTAGCCGATACGCTTGATGGTTTCGCGCGCGACGGCGATGTAATCCACGTTGGCAAAGGTGGTGACTTCACCCGCCAGCACGACCAAACCGGTATTGCACAAGGTTTCGGCGGCGACCCGCGCTTGCGGGTCCTGGGTAAAGATGGCGTCGAGGATGGCGTCGGAGATCTGGTCCGCGACTTTGTCGGGATGACCTTCAGAAACGGATTCGGAAGTGAAGAGGTACTCATGTGCCATAACAGGCTCCTACAAAAAAACAGTGGTGACCATGTCGCAGTCAAACCTGTTGAGCCTGCGACGCTTTAGCGAAATTTGTATTCCGCCTCGCAAGTTGTCTATTAACTCGGCGGATAATGCTAATTACTATATATTAAGATAATTCCTGCAAGCAATCTATCGGCTTCCAAAAACACCTTGCAACCATATTCGGTTTTGAAACTATTATGCTATTTTACGCCTCTTGAAAAAAATCGGCAAAATCCACCCTCTTTTAGCTCTCGATGAGCTCCTCCAATGCTTGTAATACTCTTCCGCCTGCTGTCGACACTCCCTCTATTTTTCCTGCATGCAATAGGGACGCTGGGCGGCTGGCTGGTCTACCTGGCCTCGGCTTCGTACCGCGGAAAATTGAAAGACAACCTGTTCCGGGCCGGCTATCAGGCGGCTTTGCCGCAGGCCATCAGTGAATCCGGCAAGAGCATGTTCGAGCTGCCGTTCATCTGGTGCGCCGCGCCGCAACGGGTGCTGCGCACCGCCGCCATCGAGAACTGGGAGCTGGCGCAAGCGGCGCTGGACGCCAAGACCGGGGTGATCTTCCTGACCCCGCACCTGGGCTGTTTTGAAATCATCGCCCAGGCGATCGCCACCAAGACCCCGCTTACCGCGCTGTACCGGCCGCCGCGCAAAGCCGCGCTCAAGCCCTTGATCGAAGGCGCGCGCGGACGGCACAACCTGCTGCTGGCTCCGGCCAACCTGGCAGGCGTGCGCACCCTGTTCAAGGCGCTCAAGAAGGGCCAGGCGATCGGCCTGCTGCCGGACCAGGTGCCGCAAAACGGCGAAGGCATCTGGGCCGATTTTTTCGGACGCCCGGCCTACACCATGACGTTGCCGGCCAAGCTGCAGCAGATGAGCGGCGCCCCGATTATCCTGTCTTACGCTGAACGTTTGCCGTTCGGGCGCGGCTATGTGATCCGCTTCGTGCCTTTCGATGAAACCCCCGGCCACACACCCGAGCAACGCACGCTGGCCATCAACCTGGCCATGGAGAAGCTGATCGCACGCTGCCCGGCACAGTACATCTGGAGCTACAACCGCTACAAGACGCCGCCCGGAGTCGTGGCGCCGCCGGCATCGGCCGCACAGGAGCCGCAAGCATGAGGGCCCTGCTCGGCTTGCTGTGGCTGGCGCATTTCCTGCCGCTGTGGATCCTGGGTCCGGTCGGCGAAGCCTTGGGCTCGCTGCTGTTCGTCATCATGAAACCGCGGCGGCACATCACGCTGACCAACCTGCGGCTGTGTTTTCCGAACATGACGGAAGCCGAGCGCGTGGTGCTGGCGCGCCGCCACTTCCAGGCTTACTCGCGCAGCGTGATGGAGCGCAGCGTGTTGTGGTGGGCTTCGGAGAGTCGCCTGCGGCGGCTGATCAAGATCGAATCCGACTTGCCGCTCAGCACGCTGCAGGCCGGCCCCACCATCCTGCTTTGCCCGCATTTCGTCTGCCTGGAAATTCCCGGCATCGCCCTGGTGCTGAATTCCTCGCTGTCGATCTGCACCATCTACACGCGCCAGCAAGATGCAGTGACCGATGCCGCGCTGCTGAAAGGCCGTTCGCGTTTCCGTCCGGTCAAGCTGTTTACTCGCGAACAAGGCGTCAAACCCATCATCCGCGCCATGCGCGAAGGTTTTCCCTTCATCATGCTGCCCGACATGGACTTCGGTTTGAAGGATGCAGAGTTTGTGCCGTTTTTCGGCATCCCGACGGCGACGCTGACCGCTACCGCCCGCATTGCCGCCGCCACCAAAGCCAGCGTGGTGCCGATGATCGCGACTTTCCTGCCTGGCTACAAGGGCTGGAAAGTGACCTTCTACCCGGCCTGGGAAAATTATCCGGGCGACGACATGACGGAAGCCACGCGCCGCATGAACGCATTTATCGAAGCCCGCATCCTGGAAGCGCCGGCAGAATATTTCTGGGCACACAAACGCTTCAAGACGCGTCCCCCGGGGCAGGCTGACGTCTATTCCCCGGCAGCGCCGGAGCAGGCCGACACTGCTGCGCGCTAGCGCCGTTTCCATCATAATGGGCGCATGAAACTCAAATTCACAAAAATGCACGGCGCCGGCAATGATTTCGTCGTGATCGACGCGATTCACCAGCATGTCGATTTCACTCCGGCGCAGTGGCAGCGCCTGGGCGACCGCCGTTTCGGCGTGGGCGCGGATCAAATGCTGGTGGTGGAAAAATCGCAGGCCGACGGCGTCGATTTCCGCTACCGGATTTACAACGCCGATGGCGGCGAGGTTGAACAATGCGGCAACGGCGCCCGCGCCTTCGTCAAATTCGTCACCGACAAGGGCCTCACCAGCAAGCGCGCGATCCGGGTGGAAACCATGTCCGGCATCATCGAGCCAAGGCTGGAAGACGACGGCCGCATTACGGTAGATATGGGCGCGCCTGTCCTGGCGCCGGCCGCGGTGCCGTTCGACGCCAGCAACCTGGACAGCCGGACGATGGGCGAAGATGCGCTCTGGCCGCTGGATGTCCAGGGCAAACAGGTATGGATCTCAGTGGTGTCGATGGGCAACCCGCATGCGGTGCAGGTAGTCGAGGACAGCGAGGCGGCGCCGGTGCTGGTCGACGGTCCGCTGATAGAACATCACCCGCGCTTTCCACGGCGGGTCAATGCCGGCTTCATGCAAGTCGTCGATCGCCACAGCATCAAGCTGCGCGTATTCGAGCGCGGCGCCGGCGAAACCCTGGCCTGCGGCACCGGCGCCTGCGCTGCGGTGGTTGCCGGCATCCGGCGCGGCCTGCTGGACTCGCCGGTGGCGGTGCAGACCCATGGCGGCGAATTGTCGATCGCCTGGGCTGGCGGACAGCAGGCGGTCATGATGACCGGTCCGGCAGTATCGGTATTCGAGGGTGAAATCGAGATCGCTGCGGCTGATCAAGCGTAAGCGTTAAAGGACTTCATCTGCTTCCGCCGCTGCGGACGGCACCGCAGTCTTGAAGCGGTACAGACGCTGCCGATAATTGCCTTCAGGTCCGTTCGGACCGCAATCCACATCTTCAAACAGGCGGGCGATCCGGGTCAGGGCCTGGCGCTCGTCGCCGGTCTGGATCAGTATCAAACGGCGTTTGCTGCGCGCATAGTGGGCGCGGATATCTATCACCAGGCAATGGCCGCAATCGGCCTGGTTCAAATCCAGCAGCAAAGCCTCGGGCCGGCTCAAACCGAACAACACGGCCAGTTCGATCCGTGCGGCCAGGAACGGGTGCGCCTTGACTTGTTCACGCGTCAGTTGCTGCTTGGCTGCTTCCGCCCAGGCCGCCGGCTGTGCGCTGTCGGCGATTCTCGCCAGCAGGTTGGCCGCTTCGCCGCTGCCTTGCGCCGCCGCTTTTTGCAGCCAGTAGACCGCGCGCACGTCGTTGGCAAGTTTTTCGCGCCGGTTGCGCCAGGCGCTCAACCCACATTCCAGCTGCGCCGCGCAATGCCCCATTTCGGCAGCGTGTTCCAGATGGCGCTGCATATCGACCAGGTTGCGCTGCGAAAACTCCGACTTCAGGTAGATGCGCGACAAGGCATACCAGGCATCCGCCAATCCGGCTTCGCCGGCCAGCGTCAGCCAGCGGATTGCTTTTTTATAATTGGCAGACCCGGTCCCCACCAGCAGACGTTCGCCGTCGCTGTTCATGCGGGCGTACCACAGGCCCAGCGCCAGCTGCGCAGCCTTGTCGTCGCCATACGCGGCCAGTTCCAGAAACTGCTGCACCTCGGCTGCATCGAAGCTGTCGCTGGTCTGCAGCACTTGGGCGCTGCGGAGCAACAAGGACAGGTTTTCTTCTCCTAACTGGCGCGCCAGGGTTTCCGACGGTACGTTCAACTGCGCCAGGATATCGGCATACTGTTCCGACAACGCCCTCGCCAGCGGCAACGCTCTTTCCAGGAACACCGGCCAGTCGGCTTTTTCCCAAGCCAGTTGCGCCAGCGACTGCTGCGCCTGCATCACGCCGGCGTCGGCTGCACGCGCGGTCCATTTCAGGGTCGCGTCTTGCTCCGGCTTGGACTCAGTCTGAGTCTCAGACTGAACCCCGGCCAGCTGCTCGCTTGGCGCCGCGCGGCCTGGCGGCGGCGCGCTATCGGCATGCTGCGCCAGCAGCCATTGCGCTTCGGCGATGCCGCCGTGTGCAGCGGTTTCCAAAGCCTTGATAGCTTTGCCGTGCAAGCCCGGCAGTACTTGCAGATTGCCGTCTTCGCGATTCAGCACCAATTGCGCCAGCACCAGGCCCGCCTGCATCAGGCCGGCGTCAAAAGCGCGTTCATACCAGACGCAAAGCGCCAATGGATCGCTCGCCGCTTCAGCCACCTCCAGCGAAATATGACGGCCGATCAGCATCCATGCTTCGGATTCTTGTTGTTGTGCGGCGCGATCCAGCCAGTGCAGCGCCGTCGACAAGCTTTGCGGCAAACCATTGCCGCCGAATAAATAGCGCTTGCCTAGGGCCAGCTGTGCGGCAGCTTGCCCGGCACGCGCCGCGCGAATAATCGCCAGGTCTTCACGTTTAGCCATAAATGCTCATTACCAAAACGTAAATTATCCTCGATAAATACATGAAATTTTGTTTTTGCTTAATTTTTACAATATGTGAATCTTCTACGCAACACAAGTGCCCTGCGGACGGAGGTGCCCAGAGGATGCTGCGCTCCGGCTCGCGTCAAACATCGAAGGACAATTCCTACAACTTCGCTTAAATTGTGTCAAAAATGGTCAATTCAACTTAACAATCAAAAAAATCGAGGCCAGCGCAAACTTTTTTCTTGATAAGCGTAGTAAAAATACAACGAATTTACCGGATACATGCAGTTTTGACAAATTTATAAATCCACAACAAACCAAACTGCAAGAAGTCCGGGCAACTGCCTTTAAGGTTCAATCCTCCGACAAGACGTACGGATGCTTAAGACCGTTTTCTATTTAAAGGACGTCAAATGAAAAAATCACTAATCGCACTGACAGTACTCGGCGCAATCGCAGGTGCAGCACAAGCTCAAAGCTCCGTCACCATCTACGGTACCGTTGATGCTGGCGTCACCTACTCCAACAACAATGTTCCAGCTGGCAACGTGGATGCAAACAGCCGCCTGGGCGGCAGCAAGTTCGGCGTAGGCTCCGGCAACATCGATACTTCGCGTATCGGCTTCAAAGGTGTGGAAGATCTAGGCGGCGGCCTGAAAGCCCTGTTTCAACTGGAAGCTGGCTTCAATACCGACACCGGCGGTTTCGAACAAGACAAGTCCCTGTTCAACCGTAAATCGGTAGTCGGCCTGGGCGGCAACTTCGGTAGCGTATTGCTGGGCCGTCAGTCGGACGTCCTGGACGACTACGGTCACCAGTACACTTCAGTCAAGGACTTCGGCAATTTCGTCGGCAGCCCGCACGTCGGCGACCGCCTGGAAGGTTCGCGTACCCAGAATTCGATCCGCTATAACTCGCCAAGCTTCAGCGGCGTTACAGCCAGCGCCATCTATGGCTTCGGCGAAGAAGCAGGCGCCAATTCCAACGGCCAAGCCTTCGGCGGCGGCGTTGCCTATGACAACGGCCCATTGGGCGCGTACCTCGGCTATTACCAGTCGAAGGCAGGCAAGAACTCTGCCGACACCGCGCCACTGTTCCAGTTGAACACTGTCAAAGAAGGCGACACCATGAACAAGACCTTCAGCCTGGGCGCTAGCTACCAGGCTGGTCCAGCCCGCCTGTATGGCAACTGGTCGCGCATCAATGTTCCTGAGCAATACAAGCAGAACATTTTCGAACTAGGAACCGACTACGCCCTGAGCGCTCCGCTGCATCTGCTGGCTTCGGTGCAGCACACCCAGTACTCGCTGGATGGCAACACTGAAGGCAACAGCTCCAAGCCGCAAGTAACCCAAGTCAACCTGGGCGTGGATTACTACCTGTCCAAGCGTACCGATCTGTACACCCTGGCATCCTACGCCAAGGGCAAGAACGGTGCGCCAGTCGGTGACTATGCAAACCCCGCCGTGCAGAACGACGCTGGCAAGAGCAACCAGACTGCTGTTGCAGTCGGCATCCGCCACAAGTTCTAATATAAGTTAGCCGCCTGGCGGCAAAGCTTGTTTTTGCAATACCTCCCGGGCGGCCGTACCGCCCGGGGCTTTTCACCAGCCCTGGCAAAAAGCCTGATATCAGTTACGCAACATGCGTAATTGCCAAATTACAAATCCGCATATCCCAATTTGCGCAAGTCTGAGCCGCCACAAGCGTTGCTCACGCCCTTCCCTGCCTGTCACAAAAATACAACACAATTAACAATCTTCTTCAATTTCGACCAATTTATAGCATCACAGGAAACCAAACCGCCAGCATAGCCAGCGAGACACCTTAATGTTCATCCATCCGGCAAGATGTACGGATCCTTAAGACAGTTTTCTAAATAAAGGACGTCAAATGAAGAAATCACTAATCGCACTGGCCGTACTCGGCGCAATCGCAGGTGCAGCACAAGCTCAAAGCTCCGTCACTATCTACGGTATCGTTGATACTGGCATCGTTTACACAAGCAAAGCTCTGACATCGACCGGCGACACCGGCAGCAAATTCGGCATCAACTCCGGCATCATCCAAGGCTCGCGCCTGGGTTTCAAGGGCGTTGAAGATCTGGGCGGCGGTCTGAAGGCTCTGTTCCAATTGGAAGCTGGTTTCAACAACGACACTGGCGGCCTGCAAGGCGACAAGGGTACAACTACTCTGTTCCGTCGTAAGTCGGTAGTCGGTCTGGGCGGCAACTTCGGTTCCGTTCTGCTGGGTCGTCAAACTGACATCCTGGACGACGTCAGCCAATGGACTTCGGTTCAAGACTTCGGTGGCGTAACTGGTTCCGTCGGTCATAACCTGGACCGTTTGGAAGGTACACGCACCAACAATTCGAT
Source organism: Collimonas fungivorans (assembly GCF_001584145.1). NCBI lineage: Bacteria > Pseudomonadati > Pseudomonadota > Betaproteobacteria > Burkholderiales > Oxalobacteraceae > Collimonas > Collimonas fungivorans. Next base: position 5,150,414 of record NZ_CP013232.1, read on the forward strand.
CCGTTACAACACTCCAGACGTATCCGGTTTCACTGGTAGCCTGATCTATGGCTTCGGCGAAACAGCTGGCCAAACTTCGGCTGGCCAATCGTTCGGCGCTGGCGGTCAATACGCTAACGGTCCTCTGGGTCTGTTCGCTGCTTACTACCAATCGAAACTGGGTTCGACATCCAGCGACACTTCGCTGATCAACGGTTCGCAAGTAGCTAACTTCTCCGGCAAATCCGGCGACACAGCTCTGAAGACATTCAGCATCGGTGCTAGCTACCAAGCTGGTCCAGCACGTCTGTACGGTAACTGGTCGCGCGTCAAGCAGCCTTTGGCTACTAGCTCGAACTCGGCTACTACCGGTATCCTGCAACCAGGCAGCTTCACAGTTGGCAGCTTCAACAACACCAAGGCTGACATCTTCGAACTGGGCGTGAACTACGCTGTTACAGCTCCTCTGCACCTGCTGGCTAGCGTTCAATACAACAAGCTGACATTTGCTGATGCTGGCGCCGACAAGGGCAAGCTGACCCAATTCAACCTGGGTACAGACTACTTCCTGTCGAAGCGTACTGACCTGTATGCTTTCGTTTCGAACCTGCGCGCTAAGGATGCTGTCAATCCAGGCGTCTACGGCGACAGCCTGGGCGACACTGGCAACCAGACAGCAGTTGCTGTTGGTATCCGCCACAAGTTCTAATTTAAGCTGGCCGAACCCGCGGCAGCAAGCGGGCAAGGTTGCTTGACTAGAGATGTAAAAGGCCCACATGGCTTGCCATGTGGGCCTTTTTTATTGTCCGCCCGGCAGGCGGCTCAGGTTGTCATGCACCGGCATAGCGGTGTACCCTTGATCATTCTCTTTTTTCATCACCGATTTCATCACCGATACGCACATGAGCCTCCAACTTGATCCCGATACTGTCGCCCAATATCTGATCGACTCTCCCCATTTTTTTGAAGAACATGCCGAACTGCTGGCCAAGATCCGCCTCAGCAGCCCTTTGCTCGGCCGCGCCGTTTCGCTGCAAGAGCGGCAAATGGAAGTGCTGCGCGAAAAAATCAAGGTGCAGGACCTGCGCCTGGCCGACATGATGCGCAACGCCCAGGAAAACGATGCAAGCTCGCACAAGCTGCACGCCTGGACCCGCAGCCTGCTGCTGGCGCGCAATGACGTTGACTTGCCGCACACTCTGGTCGACGGCCTGCGCACCAGTTTTGGCGTGCCCCAGGCCACCTTGCGCCTGTGGGGCGTGGCCGAGGATTATTCGCATACATGGTTTGCCGCGGAAGCTTCCGAGGACGCCAAGATTTTCGCCAATGGCTTGAGCCTGCCGTTTTGCGGCAGCAACAATGACTTCGAAGCGGCCGCCTGGCTGGAGCATGACGTCCAGTCGGTCGCCATGCTGCCCTTACGCAACACCAGCAGCGGCGCCGCCGTCTCGGCAACCTTCGGCCTGCTGGTGCTGGGCTCGCCCGATCCGCAACGCTTCAGCGCCGACATGGCCACCGATTTCCTGGTGCAGATTGGCGAGACCGCAAGCGCGGCGCTGGCCTGCTTGCTCGAATAACTCGAATAAGCCCGCGAACATGCACAGATCATGAGCGCCGACGCCAACCAGGCTTACCTCAGCGGCTATCTGGACAGCCTGGCGGGCCAGCGCCAGTTGTCAGCGCATACCATCAGCAACTACGGCCGCGACCTGAGAGAACTGGCAAGCCTGACGCAAGCATTAGGCAACAACTGGCAGTTCGCCGCCGTGACCCATTTCCACATCCGCAAATTTGCCGCGCAATTGCATTCGCGCGGTTTGAATCCCAGCTCGATTGCACGCAAGCTGTCGGCCTGGCGCGGTTTTTTCGAATGGCTGGCGGAGCAGACCACGCTCGCCAGCAATCCCGTCGAAGGCGTCAAGGCGCCCAAGCGCGCCAAACCGCTGCCGAAAGCGATGGCGGCGGATGACGCGATACACCTGGTCGCTAGCGGCAACCCGCTGGCCGATGCCGGCTCCAGCATGGCGCTGTGCAACCAGGCTATGTTTGAATTGCTGTATTCCAGCGGCCTGCGGGTTTCGGAACTGGCCGGGTTGGACCTGCGCTATAGCCGCCAGGCAGACCACGAATCGGCCGGCTGGATCGACCTTGACGCCGCCGAAGTGACGGTCACCGGCAAAGGCGGCAAGAAACGCAGCGTGCCGGTAGGAAAACCGGCGATACAAGCGATTGCAGCCTGGCTGCCGCAACGCGCGGCCCTGCTCAAAAGCGACCAGGGCGAGCATGCGGCAGCCTTGTTCCTGACCGAACGCGGCACCCGCGTCTCGCCGCGCGTGATCCAGTTGCGCCTGAAACATCATGCACAGTCGCTCGGCATCGCCAGCAATGTGCATCCCCATGTGCTGCGCCATTCATTCGCCTCGCACATGCTGCAGGGTTCAGGCGACTTGCGGGCCGTGCAAGAACTGCTGGGACATGCGTCGATTGCCGCCACCCAGGTCTACACCTCGCTTGATTTCCAGCGCCTGGCGCAGGTGTATGACGCCGCCCACCCGCGGGCAAAAAAAATCACCGACAAATAACGCACATGCAACTCGCATGCAGCAAGCGCTTGAAAGGCCAATTTGAAACTCAAATATGCAACTGAATTGCATTTCAGGCATAATTGAGGCCTTAGCTATCCATATCGCACTATGAACCCAGGCCCAAAATCCAAATCTGCCGCGACCATGGCCGCCGCCAGCTCCCGCCCGCATGCGGCAGCATTGGCCGAGGCGCAGCTGCGCGAGGTCGCACTGCGCATTACCCCTGCCCGCATCAAGGTACTGGCCGCCCTGCTGGAAGCGCGTTGCGCTTTTTCCCATCAAGACATGCAAGACCAGTTTACCGAAATGGACCGGGTGACCTTGTACCGGGCCCTCGATTGCCTGACGGACGCCGGCCTGGCGCACAAGATCGCCGGCGACGACCGCGTATTCCGCTATAGCGCCGGCACCGAACACAGCGAAGCCAGCCATTCCGGCCACGCGACCCAGCACCAGCACGGCCATTTCAAGTGCACCCGCTGCGCCAAGGTGTTCTGCCTGGACGGCAGCGGCGACGCCGGTTTCCTCGACAGCATGCTGTCGCTAGGCGACAGCCATGCCGGCAGCACCACCACGCCCGCCAAACTGCGCAAACAGCTGCAGCAAGCCTTGCAAGACACGCTGGGCAAAGGTTTCCAGGGTCATGAGATCGAACTGACCATCAAGGGCTGGTGCGCAGACTGCACACATTGATTTGCAGCAGCGTGCAGCAGCACAGCAACGACTGGTCCAGCCGACCTCTCCCGCGCATTGTCTCAACCCCATATCGTTTTTTATTTTTCCGGATCCCGTCATGGCACTTATCCCCACCACTATCCTGACCGGCTTTCTCGGCGCCGGCAAAACCACTTTGCTCAACCGCATCCTGCAACAGCAGCACGGCCATAAAATCGCCGTGATTGAAAATGAGTTCGGCCAGGAAAATATCGACAATGAAATCCTGGTGCAAGACAGCACCGAACAAATCGTCGAAATGAACAACGGCTGCATCTGCTGCACGGTGCGCGGCGACCTGATCGTCGCCCTGACCACGCTGGCGCGCCGCCGCGCCGCCGGCGAACTGAACTTCGACCGGGTAATTATCGAAACCACCGGCATGGCCAACCCGGGGCCGGTAGCGCAAACCTTCTTTGTCGACGACGAAGTGGCGATGCACTTCATGCTGGATGCAATCGTCACCGTGGTCGATGCCAAACACGCGATGATGCAGCTTGACCAGCAGGAAGAAGCGCAGCGCCAGGTCGGTTTCGCCGACAAGCTGCTGCTCTCCAAAACCGACCTGGTGGCGGCGCAAGAGGTGACCGCCCTGACCAGCCGTCTCAAGCGCATCAATCCGCGCGCGCCGATCATTACCCTTGATCCGCAGCACACGCCGATAGAAGAAATCCTGGATATCCGCGGTTTCAACCTCAACGCCAAGCTGGAAATCGATCCTGACTTTTTGGCAACAGAAGAAGAACATGCCCACGAACATAGCGGCGACGATTGCGACCACCCCTCCCACCAGCACGAAGGGCATGGCCACCACGACCATCACCACGCGCACCACGATGATGAAATCGCGGCTTTTGTTTTCAAAAGTGAAAGACCTTTCGATACTGCTCGCCTGGATGAATTCCTGGGCGGCCTGGTGCAAGTCTACGGACCGCGCATGTTGCGCTACAAAGGCGTATTGTTGATGGATGGCGCCGACCGCAAGGTGGTGTTCCAGGGAGTACACCAGATCATGGGCAGCGACGTTGGCGGCAAATGGGACGCAAATGAGACACGCGGCAGCAAAATGGTCTTCATTGGCAAGAATCTGCCGAAAGACATCTTTATTCGCGGTTTGGAGCAATGTTTGGTATAAACTATGGCAGTTTTGCGCTGGGAAATCACTGGATAGCGGGCCAATCACACCATTGCTTGGCCGCTGATTAAGGGAGAGGACCATGAACCTGACCGTTAAAAAGACCGTTGCCAAGAAGGCACCGGCCTCGCTAGGCAAATCGACGCCGAAAGCCGGGCAGGCTGGAGCTCCCGCCAGCAGTAAAGTTAAAAGCGCAGCCAAGAGCACCGTGGCAGGCATTGCTAAAGGCACGGCAAAAAGCACGGCCAGCAGCGCAAAAGTAGCTGAAAAATCAGCAAAACTCTCCGCCAAGGCGCCGCGGAAGACCGAGCCCCCTGTTGCCACCGCAAGCAAGGCTGTGTCCAAAGTCGCCAAACCCGATCCCAAACCTGTTGTAAAATCCCTAGCCAAGAAAACGGCGATTGCCAAGTCATCCTCCTCCACGGTGGCGGCAGACAAGGCAGCGCGCAATACCCAGGCCAGTAGTTCTGTAACAAAGAAACTGAGTTCCCCAACGGCCAGATCCGGCGCCAGCAGCACCAGCAACAAGCCCGCAAGCGCCGGATTAACGGATAAAATTGAAAAAAACGTCGTATCGAAAGCAAGCGAAGTGGCTACTAAAACAACCAAACCAACATCTGATTCCATTCTGTTGACCGAAGAGCAAATCCTCAAGATGGGCGAAAAGGACTACATGAATGAAGCGCAACTGGCTTTCTTCAAGGCGCGTTTGCAGCAGTTAGAAATCGACCTGCTCAAGAACGCCGGAGAAACCACGGAACATTTGCGCGAAACCGTCCTGGTGCCGGATCCTGCGGACCGCGCCACCATCGAAGAAGAACATGCGCTGGAATTACGCACCCGTGACCGTGAACGCAAGCTGCTGAAGAAGGTGCAGCAATCGATCGCATCGATTGACGCCGGCGAATACGGCTGGTGCGAAGAAACCGGCGAACCGATCGGCATTCCTCGTTTGCTGGCGCGTCCGACTGCGACCCTGTCGCTGGAAGCGCAACAACGTCGCGAACTGAAACAAAAGCTTTACGGCGATTGATTTCCGGAGCGGTCCGGCAGCGGGAAAACACCAGCCAGAGCAACGGCCTTGCTTCCCCTGCCTGACCGCTGTCGCTTTTCCTGCTGCCGTGTCCCGCTTATCCGGATTCCTTGATGTCAGTCCAAGCCCTCAGTTCGAGACGACTCCAGCACGCCGCCGCGGCGCCGATGCTGGCGCTTGTGCTGATATGCGCGATCCTGTTCTCGCAATGGCTGGGACTGACGCATAGCATCGTCCATGCTGCCTGGGAAAACAAGCAGGCGACCAGCCTGACGCACATCACATCGGTGATTGAACGCGTCATCGAAGGCGGCGGCAAAGCGCATCACTCTTGCGCCGCGTTCGACGACGCCACCCTTGCCGCAACCATCTACTCGGTGCCCCTGAATCTGCCGCCGCTGCCCGGCAAGCACCTGCTGGCCTTGTGGCAGGCATTCGCTTCCTGGGATGCTCCGTTCACCTGCCATTTCTCATCACGCGCACCACCCCGCTCCTGACAGGACGCAGTCAACCGCTTTGCTCATCGCGAAGTATCGAATCATTTATCGCCGTCGTCCGGATCATGCGAACCATGCATGACTGATCGCGCTCTTGCGCGCATTCCACATTGCTCCGGAAAGCGACGGCCATTACCTGTCTAGGAATCATCATGCTTGTCCAACGTACGCTGTTATCCAGTGCGGTCCTGTCCGCGCTGGCCGTTCTATCGTCTGCCGCATCAGCCCAGACCGACACCGCCGAACCGGCCAAGACCTTGCCGCCCATCGTGGTCAGCGCCAGCCCGCTCAATGCCAACGTCGACACCCAGATCCTGGCCCCGGCCAAGGTATTGTTCGGCGAAGAACTTCGCAACAAGACCGGCGCCTCGCTGGGCGACACCCTGTCGCAGGAACTCGGCGTGTCTGCCTCCGGTTTCGGCGCCGGCGCTTCCCGCCCCATCATCCGCGGCATGGAAGGTCCGCGCGTCAAGATCCTGCAAAACGGCATGTCGGTGGCCGACGTCTCCAGCCTGTCCAACGACCACGCGGTAGCCACCGAAGCCGCGACGGCGCGCCAGATTGAAATCCTGCGCGGCCCGGCCGCATTATTGTATGGTTCCGGCGCGATCGGCGGCCTGGTCAACGTCGTCAACGACCGTATCCCTACCGAACTGCAAAAGGGCGTCAGCGGCGAAGCCGAGGCCCGCTACAGCAGCGGCGACAATGGCCGCAGCACGTCCCTGGTGCTGGACGGCTCTGCCGGCCCGATAGGCATGCACCTGGACGGCAACTGGCGCGACACCGGCAACTACAAGATCCCGGAACACGCTACCCGCAACGACGCCGATTCGGCATCAGGCCGCCTGCCGAATTCGTTTACCCATGAAACCGGGGTCGGCGCCGGCGCCTCCTACATCGCATCCTGGGGTTACATCGGCGCCTCGGTAGCAACGCTGGATGACCACTACGGCATCCCTACCGCGGAAAAATCCTTCATCGACCTGCACCAGACCCGTTACGACATCGCCGGCCAGATCGACGACCCGCTGGCCGGTTTCGAAAAACTGACATTCAAGCTGGGCCACACCGACTATACCCATACCGAGAAACAGGAAAACGGCACACCGAATACGATCTTTTCCAACAAGTCGACCGAAAGCCGGTGGGAGCTCGCGCACAAGCCTATGGCCGGCTGGCATGGCACTTTCGGCATGCAAACCGAAGACACGCGCTTCTCGGCCCTGGCTGCCGAAAGCGGATTGCCGGACACAGTGCCGCGCACCAAGTCGACTTCGATCGCCGCCTTCCTGGTGGAGGAACGCAACTTCGGCCCGGTGCTGGCCAGCGCCGGCCTGCGCCTTGAATCGGTCAAGCGCCGTCCTGATGCCGACTCAGGTTTCGCCGACCGTAAATTCAACCTGGCGTCCTATTCGGTCGGCGCCTTGTGGAGCTTCATGCCAGGATACGGCTTCGGCCCGACGGTTTCGATCGCACAGCGCGCACCGGCTGCCGAGGAACTGTATTCCAACGGCCCGCACGAATCGACTGCCACTTTCGATATCGGCGACCCCACCTTGAAAAAAGAAACCTCGCGCAATATCGAACTGACCCTGCAAAAAACCAGCGGACTGATCCGCTGGAAAGCCAACCTGTTCCAGAATCACGTCAGCAATTACGTGTTTGGCCGTAACGCCGGCACCGTTGACGAGAGCGGCGCGCCTGATGCGGACGGCGAGTTCACCGAACGCTTCTGGTCGCAGGCGGACGCCACCATCCGCGGCGCCGAAGCGGAAATCAGCTACAACCTGCGCGGCGAAGGTTTTTCGGTACGCGGCTTTGCCGATACCTCGCGCGGCAGGCTGGATAACATGGGTAACCTGCCGCTGCAGCCGGCCAGCCGCTATGGCGTCGATCTCGGTTATGCGCAAGGTGCATGGCGCAGCGGCCTCACCATCCTGCGCGCGCAACAGCAGGACCGGCTGGCGACCTTTGAAAACAGCGAGACGCCGGGCTACACCAAGATCGATGCCAATCTTTCTTATACCCAGCACGTCGGTTCGCTGCAGCTCACCTGGTTCGCCTTGGCCAAAAACCTGTTGAACCAGGATATCCGCCTGGCAACCTCGGTGCTGAAAGATGTCGCGCCGCAGCCTGGACGCAGCTTCATCCTTGGCGTGCGCACCAAGTTCTAAGCTGGAAAAAAACGGGATTGCGAGGCCAGCAAAACTTCAGGCAGCAAACTGCCGCGCAGTCCCGGCTTGCACCGAAAGCCGTAGATAGAATGATCGTTCTCATCATTCGATATTCAAAAAACATAACATATTTATGTCGCAACTTAGGGGGTCCAGACATACTTCCTGAGTTGCTTTGTGTTACCTTTAGCAGTATCGATTGATCGTGCTTTTTTAGCCTGGCAATGGGCAAAAGCGGGAACAGTCTCAAAACAAAAATGTAGCCATGAACATAGCAGGCGCCATGGCAAATGCGATGATAAAAACGCAATGCGCGGAATCTGCGCCGGAACAGGCGCGCCACTCCGCTACATATAAAATCGCAGCTTTGATAGCAACTTACTTTCGGGATTAACACGTGGGGATTTTCTCGCTCTTCGGCAAAAATAATCGTCCAAACGGCGCACCGCCGGAGGATGACAAGGTACCAGCCGCAGCAGACAATCAAGCGCCAGTTCTGTTTGGCGAAAGCCATGAGCGACTGAGCAATTCGACCACGCTGCGCGATGGTTCTGCACGCAGCACCACGACCATGAAGATCGATGCGATCGAATCTGAAATGTCGTCCGAGTTCGTCCATCTGCCGCCCTCTCCCAAGCCGACCGGTCCAGACAGCGTGGCGCCGGTCACGCTTACCCATGGCAACACCACCCAGCTGACGCTGCCGGTGATGAGCAGGACCACCGAATACCTGGACGACCAGTCGCGCAGCGGCAGCATCGAAGTGTCGGTGTCCGATACCCCCGAAGTCATTGAAGAGGCGGCAGTACTGTTCGCCAGCGACCAGAGCGACATCGCCGAAGCGCTCCTGCTAAGCGCGATTGCGGAAAACAATCTCGGCTCATCCACCCACATCGTCTGGTGGATGCTGCTGGATCTGTACCAGATCACCGGCAAGCAGCAGGAATTCGACAATCTCTCGGTCGACTTCGCCAACAAGTTTGAAACTTCGCCGCCCACCTGGATCGACATCATGACCCTCGATCCGCAAGCCAAAACCCAGGAAAAAGCAGGCGCCCCGCCGGCCGTGGCCTTCTCCGGCAAACTCGACGCCAATATCGGCAAGCAGCTGGAACGCGCGCAAAAACTGAGCGCCACCCATCCGGCCGTGCGCCTGGAGTTTACCCGGGTCAGCTCGGTCGACCCGATCGGCTGCGGCCTGCTGCTGCGCATGTTGAAAAAACTGCAAAAATCCGGACTGGACCTGATCCTGGTCGGCGCCGATGAACTGGCCGACAAGATCCGCGAGATCCTGCTGGTCGGACGGCGCGACGAAACCGCCGCGCCATGGCTGCTGCTGCTGGAGATCCTGCATCTGCTCAACCTGGAACAGGCCTACGAAGACGCCAGCATAGATTATTCGATTACGTTTGAAGTCTCGCCGCCGCCGTTTGTCGCCCCCCACTCCAAGATCATCACGGCGGCCGAGGACAATACCCAGAGCGTAAGCCTCAACGGCAATAACAGCCTGCTCATGCCGGTACTGATCGAAGGTCGCACCGAAGAGCTGCTGACCAAGATCCAGACCCACGCCATCGCCCACAGTCCTGCGATCATCGATTGCTCGCGCCTGGTCAGGGTCGACTTCAGCGCAGCCGGCGAGCTGCTCAACGGGCTGTCATTACTCACCAGCAACGGCAATGCAATCGAGTTCCACAGCGTCAACCACCTGGTGACCGCCCTGTTCAAGGTGGTCGGCATACAGGAAATCGTGCGCGTAGTGCCGCGCAAAAATTAAGTTTTTGACAAAGCCCACCTCCAGCAGTCATAAAAACAACGCTAAATCCACGTAATTCAGCGCTTGTAATCAGACCGGCCGTCCCCATTTTTTTGGGACAGTATCGATTTGTCATTCGATAGCGAATCACATGCAGTCCCGGCGCCTTGCGCCCTGCATGCGCGGCCAGGCTACCCCGGCCGCATTTTCTGAGGCTAGCAAAATGGAACAATTTCACGGCACCACCATCCTCTCGGTACGGCGCGGCAACAGCGTTGCGCTGGGCGGGGATGGCCAGGTCACACTCGGCAACGTCGTCATGAAGGGCACCGCCCGCAAAGTCCGCAAGTTATATCAAGGCAAGGTACTGGTCGGTTTCGCCGGCGGCACCGCCGATGCATTCACCTTGCTCGACCTGTTCGAAGCAAAACTGGAAAAGCACCAAGGCAACCTGATGCGGGCCTCGGTCGACCTGGCCAAGGAATGGCGCACCGACCGCATGCTGCGCCGGCTGGAAGCGATGCTGCTGACCGCCGACCGCGAAACCACGCTGGTGATCACCGGCAACGGCGATGTGCTGGAACCCACCGATGGCATCGGCGCGATCGGCTCAGGCGGCACTTTCGCCCAGTCGGCCGCCAAGGCGCTGCAGGAAAACACCGAGCTGTCGCCGGCCGATATCGTCAAGAAATCGCTGGTCATCGCCGGCGAGCTCTGCATCTACACCAACCAGTCGCACATCATCGAAACTCTCGATTAAGACCCAACACCATGAACATGACTCCGCAAGAAATCGTTTCAGAACTGGATAAACATGTAGTCGGCCAGGATCGCGCCAAGCGCGCGGTGGCAATCGCCTTGCGTAACCGCTGGCGCCGGCAGCAGATCGCCGAACCGCTGCGCCACGAAATCACGCCCAAGAATATCCTGATGATCGGCCCTACCGGCGTCGGCAAGACCGAGATCGCACGGCGCCTGGCCAAGCTGGCCGACGCGCCTTTCATCAAGATCGAAGCCACCAAGTTTACCGAAGTCGGTTACGTCGGGCGCGACGTCGACACCATCATCCGCGACCTGATCGACATCGGCATCAAGCAAACCCGCGAAGCGGAAATGCGCAAGGTCCGGACACGCGCGGAAGATGCCGCCGAAGACCGGGTGATCGACATTCTGGTGCCGCCAGCGCGTGATTTCGGCTTCCATCCCGAGCAGAGTTCAGGCGACGGCGAAAACGCCGGCGGTCAGGGTAACGACAAGGGCAGCAATACCCGCCAGACTTTCCGCAAGCGGCTGCGCGAAGGCGCGCTCGATGACAAGGAAATCGAGATCGAATTGTCGGAAGCAGCATCGCAAATGGAAATCATGGCGCCGCCCGGCATGGAAGAAATGACCGAACAGATCAAGTCCATGTTTTCCGGCATCGGCAGCAACCGCAAGAAGAACCGCAAGATCAAGATCAAGGATGCAATGAAGGTCCTGATCGAAGAAGAAGCCGCCAAGCTGGTCAACGAAGATGAACTGAAGCAGAAAGCGATCAGCAACGTTGAGCAGAACGGCATCGTGTTCCTGGATGAGATCGACAAGATCGCCACCCGTTCGCAGAACAGCGGCGGCGCCGATGTCTCGCGTGCCGGCGTGCAGCGCGACTTGCTGCCGCTGGTCGAAGGCACTACCGTCAACACCAAATACGGCATGATCAAGACCGATCACATCCTGTTCATCGCTTCCGGCGCTTTCCACCTGGCCAAACCGTCGGATCTGATTCCGGAACTGCAAGGCCGCTTCCCGATCCGGGTCGAGCTCGATTCCTTGTCGATCAGCGATTTCGAAAGGATCATGACCGGCACCGACGCCTGCCTGACCAAGCAGTATGAAGCGCTGCTGGCGACCGAAGGCGTGACGCTCGAGTTCGCCAAGGAAGGCGTGCAGCGGCTGGCGGAAATCGCTTTCTCGGTCAACGAAAAGACCGAGAATATCGGCGCTCGCCGGCTGTACACAGTGATGGAAAAACTGCTGGAAGAAATCTCGTTTTCGGCGACCAACGCCACCGAGAAAACCATGGTGATCGACGCTGCTTATGTCGATGAGCGTCTGGGGGCCTTGGTAGTGAACGAAGATTTGTCGCGTTACGTTCTGTAAATGGCAGCGTTGCCACCGCGTTCAATCTCGGTGGCAACGCCTGTCAACATGACCGGTAAATCCCCCTCTACTGATCTGGATCTATATCAAAATATACATAATTAAAGCCAGATTTTTCAGGCGTGTTATACAGCACTAACAACTGCCCAATCGTTACCCCTGAATTATCAGAAAGCGCAGTGACCAGACCATCATTACTTACTGAGAACACGTCTCTACCAACCACATCATAAAACATTGCAGGGTTCGCAGTGACGTCGCTTCTCATGCCGCTGGATTCAATCATCTCAACCGTAAGTTGTACGCTTTGTCCTTTCGTAAGCGGAATTAAGCTTTTATCAAAGGCGGCTCGCAGTTCCTGTTCCGTTAGTGTCGATGATAATTTTTCTAATTCCCGTTCACCTGCAACTGCTTGACCATTGATACTAACTTGCAACTCGACATTTGGGGCATCGCCCTCATAACCCCCGATAGCAGCGCCAAATGTACTGGAAACGGTAAAACAAAATATAAAAACAATCGGAATCCGCATCATGTGAATCCTCCCATTATTTTTCAACAACGTTCTGTACATCATTCTGCTGGATACAATTTCGCCTCACATTATTGCGATTTTTTGCCACAATTAAATTTGCTACTGCCGCTTCAAGAGCATTATTCTGCTCCGAAATGCATTCATTAATATAACCACCCACCTCATCCCAATCAGGTAACACGCCACATCCATTCGTATTCAATGCGCCTTGAAGATCTTGCTTAATATGATAGTCGGCCATCCATTTCTCACAGGAACGTTTACGAACATAGCGCGGCAGTAGATTATTTTGCTGGCGACATTCCTCAATTACCTCATTCCACTTCCCAGATTTATCAAGAAATGGTTGCACAAAAGCCGGCACAACCTTGGTCAGCCATGTCTTATCTTTCATTTGAGGACGGTTGCCGCAAGAATATTTGGCGACACAGCGCTGATTGATCACAAAGCCATTGGTTGGATCGTTTGGCGGTTGCGGAATTTTATCCAGCTCTTCCACCATCGCATAGCACGCGTCATTTGGCCTCATATAGAATACGCGCACCGTATCTGATGCCTCGCACTGAGGAAGTGGCCACGGCTTATGTAGCCAGCCTATCAACTCAAAATTGTTGCTCCCTTCCCATAGTGTTGTAGTAACGGGATAATGGAAATACTCCATTTCATCGGCAAATTCGATAACGGAACCATAGCCGTCATGAAGGATACCGACTTGTATCCATCCGTCACGGATGGACGGGCTACTGGATGCCGTACTGTTGACGGTTTCAACCCGCAAGACATCATTGGTACGGACAATACTGTTATCGGCCGGTGACGTTAAATGAAGTTGAAGACTGCATGATTGTGCGCTGGCAGAAGAACACCACCCTGTCACTACGAATACCGCTATCCACCATGGAAAAATATGATGCACGCCACACTCCCGTCAAGACTGTCGGAAACAGTCTAAAACGAGGATGTTTTTTATGATATTGGGGTTTTCTTAATTTACGATTCTATTTGTCCTGCACCGGCACCGCCGGCTGTTCCGGCGGCAGATCCTGGTTAGGCGCCTGCTGCATCATCTGGGCCGGCACTGGCGAAGCGCCGCCCAGTCCCGCGCCGTTCAGTCCCGACTTGGTGCGCGCATCTTCCGGCAGCATCACACGCTTCAGGACGCCGCCCTCTGATAACAAGACGTAGGTTGCGTGCACTTCCTTGACGCTGGTTCCCGGCAGCAGCTCCTTGCCCTGCCGCACCGCCTGCGCCGGCTTGCCGTCGGCGCTCAGGATCGCCACGCTCTCGCCGTCTTTTTTCGCCGCCACCACGCCCAGCAGCTGGTAGTTGCTGGCGACCGTCACCGTGCCGCGGCCGCCAAACAAGCCTGCCGCCAGGGAAACATCGATCTGCGCCTGTTCCGCCTGCGGCGGCGCCGTCACTGCACGCAGCTGCGGCTTGACCAGTTGCATCACCCAGTATGCCGTGCAAGCGCACAGCAGCATGAACAGCAGCAGGCTGAGGAGTTCCGGCAGGCGCTTGCTTTGGCGGCCGAGTTTTTTTGTTATTTGCAGTTTCACGCTTTTCCTAACCTTGTCCTAACGCACCAACTGGTTGATTTCAATAATCGGCATCAGCACCGCCAGCACGATCAACAGCACCACCACCCCCATCGCCAGGATCAGGGCCGGTTCCAGCAAGCCGGCGATAGTCATGGCGCGCCGCTCCAGGTCCTGCTCCTGGGCGCTGGCGGCACGCTCCAGCATGGCGGGCAATTCGCCGGTCACTTCGCCGGCCCGTATCATGTGGATCAGCATCGGCGGAAAATGCTTATGCGCAGCCAATGCGCGCGCCAGGCCCACCCCCTCGCGCACGCTGGTGGCGGCGGTATCGACCTGCTGCCGCATGGCGACGTTGGACAGCGTATCGCGGCTGGTTTGCAGCGCTTTCAGGATCGGCACGCCGGAGCCGGTGGTAATCGCCAGCGTACTGGCAAACCGCGCGGTATTCAGGCTGCGCTCGAATTTTCCATACAGCGGCGCATTCAGCAGCCAGGTATGCCAGCGCATCTTGGTCGCCGGGTTTTTCAGCGCCATGCGCCAGCTATAGAACAGCGCGATCACCACGATCAGGACTATCCAGCCATAGTTGCGGACAAAGTCCGAAGTGGCCAGCATCATCACCGTCAGCATCGGCAGTTTCTGCTTGGTGTTGGCGAACACCGAAACGATCTGCGGCACCACGTAGGTCAACAGGAAAATCACGATCACAAAGGCCACCACAGTCACGATCGCCGGATAGGTAAACGCCAGTTTCACCTTCTGCACCAGCGAATTGCGGCGCTCGATATAATCGGCCAGCCGCGACAGCACACGCGACAACTGGCCGATCTGCTCCCCCGAAGCAACCAGCGCCCGGTAGATTTCGGCGAAATCGCGCGGATGGCCGGCCAGCGCGGAAGACAAGGAAGCGCCGCCCATGACCTCGGACCGGATCGATGCGATCAGGTCGCGCTGGTAGCTGCGCTCGGCCTGTTCCAGCAACGCCGTCAGGGCCTGCTCCAATGGCAGGCTGGCTTCCAGCAGGCTGGCCAGCTGACGCGTAAACAAGGCGATCTCCACCGTCGACAGATGCTCGCCAAAGCCGCGCCGTTTCAGGTTGCCGGCAGCATCCACCTGCTGCGCGATCGCTTCTACCGTCAGCGGCAGCAACCCCTGGGCGCGCAGATCGGCGCGCGCCATCTTGGCGCTGTCCGCATTCACCACGCCCTTGGTGGTGCTGCCGGCGGTATCTACCGCTTCGTAACGAAATGCTGGCACTCTGTTCCTCTGCTCTTCGCTGGTTTCTCAGTCATTCTTTGGTGACCCGCAGCAGCTCGGCCTGGGTCGTGATGCCTTCGGTCAGCCAGCGTTCGCCATCCTGGCGCATGGTGCGCATGCCATTGCGCTGCGCCACCTGCTGGATCTCTGCTTCCGACGCCCGGTTATGGATCTGCGCGGTAATTTCATCGGTAGTCAGCAACAACTCGTAGACGCCGACCCGGCCGTGATAGCCGGTATGGCCGCATTGCTCGCAGCCGACCGCATGCCACAGCTGGCCGTCGTGGCGACGGCAATGGGTGCACAGTTTGCGCACCAGGCGTTGCGCCACCACTCCCAGCAGGGAAGACGACAGCAGGAAGGGTTCGATCCCCATGTCCAGCAAACGCGTCACCGCGGCGGCGGAATCGTTGGTGTGCAAGGTGGCCAGCACCAGATGGCCGGTCAGCGAGGCCTGCACCGCGATCTGCGCGGTTTCCAGGTCGCGGATTTCACCGATCATGATGACATCCGGATCCTGCCGCAAGATCGCCCGCAAGGCTTTGGCGAACGTCATGTCGATGCGCGCATTGACCTGGGTCTGGCCGACACCGGCCAGTTCGTACTCGATCGGATCTTCTACCGTCAGGATATTGGTGCTGCTGGTATTCAGGCGCGACAATGCCGCGTACAGCGTGGTGGTCTTGCCCGAACCGGTCGGCCCGGTGACCAGCACGATGCCGTGCGGCTGCGCGATCAGGCGGTCGAACTGCGGCAGGACCGCCGGACTCATGCCCAGGTGCTGCAAATCGAGCCGGCCGGCTTCCTTGTCCAGCAGGCGCAGCACGGCGCGTTCGCCGTGGCCGGTCGGCAAGGTCGACACCCGCACATCCACCGGCTTGCCGCCGACGCGCAAGGTAATGCGGCCATCCTGCGGCAGGCGTTTTTCGGCGATGTCGAGCTGCGCCATGATCTTGATACGGGAAATCAGCGAGGCATGGACCGCTTTTTTCGGCCGCACCACGTCGCGCAGGCTGCCATCGATGCGAAAACGCACTACCGATATCTGCTCGAACGGTTCGATGTGGATATCCGAAGCGCCTTCGCGCAGCGCTTGCGTCAACAGCACGTTGATCATGCGGATCACCGGCGCATCGTCGGACGATTCCAGCAAGTCCTCGATGGCCGGCATGTCTTGCATCAGCTTGGCGAGATCGAGATCGGATTCGAATTCGTCGACCACTTGCGCGGCATCGCCGCCGGCGCCGGCATAGGCCCTGGCGATCGCCTCGTCGAGCTGTTCGCGCGACAGCGTGCGGAACCTGACGCGGCCGAAACGGCGGCTGGCTTCAGCGATCGCACTAGGCTTGGTTGCCTCGGAAATCCATAACTCGACCGCGTTGTCGGCGCCGTTGGCATCCTCGGTACGCTGCGCCAGCAATGAAAAATCGCGGGCGAAGGCGTAGGGCAGCAGGCGTGTATCGGTCATCCTGGGATCGCTCATGGCGTTCTGTCATTCAAGAAGCCCGGAGCAGGCGTAGCCGCGGGTTTCGGCGGCTGCAGCGAAGGCTGCTCGGGAGCAGGCTGATGTCCGTCCGGCGCATCCTGCTGCTTGCGCAGGTCGATGAACGGACCGCCGTCTTCCAGCTTGGACGTCACCGACGAGCCGAAATCGGTCAGGACACTTTTGTTCGGCTGCACCTTGATCTGCTGCTTGCGCATGTAATCGTAGCGATCCACGGCCAGCAGGTTGCTGGTCTCTTTGTCGCGCACGATGATCGGACGCAGGAATATCATCAGGTTGGTTTTCTCGCGGGAACCGGACTGGTATTTGAAGAGATTGCCGATAAACGGCAAATCGCCCAGCAGCGGGACTTTTTGCACGCCGCTCTGGTTGTTATCGCCAATCAAACCACCCAATGCAATAATTTCGCCGTCATCAATCACGACATTCGTATCCAGGGAACGCTTGGTCGTCGTCGGGCCATTGGTATTACCGGCGGTGCCGGCAACGACTGCCGACACTTCTTGCGAAATTTCCAGGCGAACCGTGCCGCCTTCCGAAATATGCGGCTTGATCTTCAGTGCCGTGCCGACGTCCTTGCGGTCAATAGTGGTGAACGGGCTGCTGGTGCCGGCTCCTGTGGTCAAGGTAGAACCCGTAACAAAAGGCACGTTCTGGCCAACGATGATCTTTGCTTCCTCGTTATCCAGGGTCAGCAAATTCGGCATCGACAGTACATTGCTGCCGGTAGTCGAATTCAAGGCGCTGGCTAAAGCACCCAGGCCGATCTTGCCGGCGATCTGGCGAAATATGCCTAGCTGTAAACCGCTGCCGACCGTTGGTACCGACGCAGTGGTGCCGGTATTAACCGCCTGGCCGATAGCCGTGTTGAACAAGTTACCACTAGTAATACCAGTATTGGTCCCGGTAAAACCGGTGCCGCCGCCGATCCGGTAATTGCTGTTCGAATCCCCGCTCAACGCCAGCCACTGCACACCAATCTCGCTCGCCGCGCTATCTGTAACCTCGACAATCAAGGCTTCCACATAAACCTGGGCACGGCGCGTATCGAGCTGGTCGATCACGCCGCGCATATTGCGGTAGACCGGTTCGCTGGCAGTGATGATAAGGGTGTTGGTGGAGTCGTCCGCCTGGATAAAGCCGGCGGCGCCGCTACCGCTGCCGCCGGAAGACTGGGACGAGCTATCGGAAGATGGCGACGACGGTGTCGACGGCGAAGTGGAATTATTATTCGATCCGAGCGCGCTGCTGCTGTTGGAGCCCTGCAGCATGCCGCCGGAACCGCTGCTGCTGGAACTCTTGGCCTGACTGACATTCGACATCGACGTATCCTGCGACACAATCGCGCGCAAGGTCTTGGCCAGTTTCACGGCATCGGCATTTTTCAGGTAAACCACATGCACGTTGCCGGCGTTGGCGGTCGGCTGGTCGAGCTTGGCGATCAGCGACTTGGCCAGGTTGGCGCGGCCGGCGGACGGCGCCCGGACGATCACCGAATTGGTCCTGGAATCGGCCATGATCATGGTGCGGGCGCTATCGCTGGCGCCAGGCGCGGCCGAGCCGGAATCGAGCAGCTTGCTGGCCATCACGGCGATATCGCTGGCCACCGCGTAGCGCACCGGAATCACGTCCAGGTCATTGACCGCCGGCACATCGAGGGCGGCGATCATTTTCCCCAGGCGCTGCAGGTTTTCCGCGTAATCGGTCACCACCAGCGTGTTGTTGCCCGGATTGGCGTTGATCGTGTTGTTGGGCGAAATCAGCGGCCGCAGCACCGGCAGGATATTGGTTGCCGATTCATAGTTCAGCGAAAAAATCTGGGTGGCGATCTGGTCGCCGCGGACGCTGGCCGGGCGCGTTGGCGCTACCTGCAGCTTGGCGTCGGCTTCCGGCACCACTTTCACAAAACCATCGCCGCGCACCACCGCATAACCTTGCAGGCGCAGGGTCGAGGCCAGCAGATCGAAAGCCTGGGTTTTGCTCAGCGGTTTTTCCGACACCAGGTTGATGCTGCCCTTGACGCGCGGATCAACGATGAACGTCGTATTGGTGTACTGGCCGACAGCCTTGATCACCGACTCGATGTCGGCGCCGACGAAATTCATCACGGCCTGGCCGCTCACGCCTTCGGCGGTTGTTCCGGCGGTTCCCAGCACCGGCTGTGCCACGGAGGTGCCGGCAGCAGTAGCACAAGTCAGCAGGGCGATGGCGGCGGCGCTGCGCCAGTTGCTTGTACTTGAAAGTAGTGCGAAATACATTTTATCTTTCATGATTTGAACTCTAGTCCGATAACGTTTCTGCCATTCACCTGGCGCCGCTGCCCCAATAAACTGAGCAAGGTCGCCAACTTTTCCTCTTGTCCTGCCGCAGCTTCCGCGCTACCCGAAAACTGAAAATGTCCATCTTGCAGTTTGCCGCTGCCGTTCAGCAGCATCGCCCCGCCCAAGGTCGATAGCGTCAGTCCCGCCTGCCGCCCCTGCCAGTCAAAGCGCAAGCGATAACTGCCGAGCGGCTTGACCGGCGACAAACGCGACGCCATCGCCAGCAAATCCAGCGTCATCACGCCATTGACATCCACCCTGCCGCTGCCCGCCAACGCCACTGTCAGCGGCTGCCAGCCCAGCTGCATCTTGCCCGACGGCTGCAAAGTGTTCAAGGGCGCACCCAGCGCCGCCAACCGCTCGGCCGGCAAAACCATGCTGGCCGGGCTGATGTTCCATGCGCTCCAGCTGCCGCGGATGCTGACCGCCGTCGACAGCACTTGTGCATTTTCCAATGTCGCCTCGACCCGCCCCAGCAATACCAGCGGCGACAGGTGCCAGGCGAAACGCCCCGGCAACAAAGCCGTCACGGCATCCTTGCCGCTAGGCGCAGCGCCGATAAAGGCCGAACCATGCCACAAGGAACCTTGCGCATCGCCCAGCGTCAGCCTGCCCCCGGTGCGGCTTTCCAGCAGCGGCGCCAGCCACGCGGCCGGCAAAAAAACCGATATCGTGACCAGTGCGCTCAGCAGCGCCACCGCTGCCCACATCAATATTCTGCCCAGGCCGCGCATCAAATTCCCTGGAACCGGAATGACGACGCTGGCGCTGGTCCTGTTCGTTTGCCGCCATTACTCATGCTTTTGCTGCCACAAGGTGACCGTGGCGTTGACGATGCCCGGCTGCGCATTCGCTCCCGTGGCCGCGCTGATGTTGGCGTCCACTACTTGCCAATGCGCGTTCTTTTGCGCATCGTCGAGCCAGTCGAGCAGGCCGGCGAACGCCACCGCCGATAACTGCACCTTGGCCATGTCGCCGCTCAGCGCCACGCTCTGCGGATTCAAACCCTTGCTTTTTAATGCGGTCTCAACCGCCTCCTTGCTGAGCGGCGCAGCCGGCCGCTCGGCCGCCTGGCCGGACAAGGACAACGCCTTGGCCGTCAGCGACTGCAGTTCGGCGGCTTGCTGGCGCAGCGCCGGCAAGTCTTTCTGCAGGCGAGCGCGTCCGCTCAGCGCCGGATCCAGCAGCAGCAGGTAAATCACGGCGACCAGGATCAGCGCCCCGGCCCCGGCCAGCAGCCGGCGTTCGCGCTGGTTCCTTTGCGCCCAATACTGGCTTGCAGGAGTGCTGATTTTTTCCCAGGCTTGCTGTAGCGGATTCGAATTACTGGTGCTGGTCGACATTACTTGCGGCTCCCGATCTGCCATACGCCGGTAGCCGGCTTGCTCAGCGTTAATTGATTGCTCTCCAGCGCGCCCTTGACCTGCGCTTCCGCCGCATCTGCATCGGCCGCATTTTTCAAGCGCACCAGCAGATGATGATCGCGATACTCGACGCTGCTGATCGCTGCGATGTCCGCGCTTTGCGGCGAACCGGCCCAGGTTGCGCCGAATATGGACGCCAGGGCAAGAAAATCGTCGGCTGCAAGCTGGCCGCCGTCGCGCTGCGCGGCAGCGATCTTTTGCCTGGTCTGGGCGATCGGATCGACGATCACGGTTTCTTTCGGATAGGCCGCGCGGTAGCTCTGCATCATGCCGCTGCGCAGGCTGGCGGCTTCGCGCCGCATGCGCAGCCAGTCGTAATTCAGGCTGACGATATTCACCAGCAGCACGGCTGCCGCCAATCCCAGCGGCCAGCGCCAGCGGCGCCAGCTGAACTCGGTGCCGGCGGCGCTGGCGGTCAGGCCGCTCATCAAATCGATACCGCTGCGTGCCAGCTCCTGGACGCCTGCTATCCATTGCGACCAGTCGTCAGGCTGCACCGTAATATGCGACTGATCGAATTCCTGGTATTGCGCCAGGCTCGATTGCGGCACATACAAGGTGATTGGGTGCTGCGGCGAGATCGCCATCATGCTTTCCAGCACATCCTGCGCCACCGATTGTCCCGACGCCGGCGACATGGACCAGCCCAAGCCTTGCTCTGCCGATATCCGCAGAGCGACGTCGATATCACCGCCGTGGTCGGTAACGGCGGCGACCGCCGTATCCGGATCGCGCAGGGGCAGGCACAGCTGCGCCGGCCATGCTTGCAGGTTATGCGCGCCCAGCGCCAGCAAGGTCTTGACCAGCAGTTCCAGCCAGTCCCTCTGCACCACGGCGATCAGGCGCAAATTATCGACGGCGCGGCCGGCAACGCTGCTGCGCTTGCGGCCGGCGACGATCACGCAATCAAAGGGGTCAACCAGCAGTTGTTCTTCCACCAGGTTCGGCAGCGCCATTTTCAGCTTGGCGTCGGATAGCGGCGGCACCTGCAGTTGCAGCAGGTTGACGTCGGCCGCGGCCAGCAGCAGCACCACGCGGGTGGCGCCCGCGATCACTTCAGCCAGGCCGGACAGCTGCTCGGCGCCCTGGCGTTCGATGCGGCCGCTGTCGGCCGCCAGCGCATAGCGGCAATCGGGCATGGCTACCGCCGCCGCGCTGTCAAGCGTGGCTTTGGCGGGCAAGCGGATATATAAGGTACTCAAAACGCATCTTCCATTTATTGTTCTCTAATCCACACTATGTTGCTGCCGGCTCGGTTATTGGTCGGACGCTGTATCAAGGATACGGTATTGAGGCCCGCCCGCCCCATTCGAATCTTGCCGTACACCAAAAAAAAGTTGCTGGCGACTGCCACATTGGTGTTCGCCGAAAAGGGTTTCCCAAACAAGTTTGACATTTGTGTCGACAAATTCGTCGTATCGAGAAACGGCGCGGTACGGCGGGCGGCTACCAGCGTATTCGCCTCCGACAGCGACAAATCGGCGAAACGGGCCGCCAGCACCTCCGCCGGCGCGGTATTTGCGTTGATCGGCATGGCGGCGCCGGCCAGGGGCAGAACCACGACAAAGTCTTGCAATTGCTTCACCATGGCCGGGGTATAACCAGGCACCGACAGCAGGTCGTCCACCTGCAGCAAGGGCAAAGCACTGCTGTCCGACTTGGCTGCGGTCTGCTGCCCGGCAGGATTGGTGATCGGCTGGCTTTTGGCGATGGCTTGCGCGGTGGCGGTAGCCAGCGTGGTCGGCAGATGGAGGTAGCCCAGCAGGCGCTTGTACACCGCCACCTCGTCGGCGACCGGATTGCCGTTCTGGCTCAGGTTGTTCAGGTTGTAACGCGACTGCGCATCGATGATGCTGCCGGAGAGGACGGCGTCGCCCGCATCGCCTGCCGGCTGACCGTCTTCCACGTATTGGTCGAGACGGGTGTCGGCCAGCGGCGCGGCCCACGGCTGGCCGAGGTGGTCATAGTTGAACTGGCGGCCGCTGGCGCGCAAGATCATGCTGGCCCAATCCAGGGCGCCGCGCATGATCCAGTCTTTCTGCAGCTGCAGGCGCTGGTTCTCGATCGAACGCACTTGCACCTGCTGCTGCCAGAACAGGCTGGCGACGATGGTCACCGCCAGCGTCGTCAGCAGCAAGGCGGTCACTACCGCGACGCCACGCTGCGCATATGACATGTGCGGCGCCCTGCTCATGAGGCCCCCAGCAGGAAGGTCTTGGCCATGGTGCTGCTGTTACCGTCGCTGTGGCCGCGCAGCTGCAAGGCTACCTGCAGGCCGGTCCAGCGATTGGCGTTGAGGTTGGCGCTGTCCTGGCTGCCGGTGCTGGCGGCAGCGGCAGACGGGCGCCAGCCCTGGCCGTCGCTGCCCCACAATTGCATCTGCATGTCGGCGATATCGGACTGCAGCAGCACGGCCTGGCCGTTGTTGCCAGTATCGCCGGCATCGTTAAGGGCGCCCTGCCACATGGTGTCGAGCTGGTTCAGGTCGCGCGTGGGCGCCGATTCCTGGCGTGTCAGCCGGCCGTCGCGCAAACGGTAGTCGATGACCTGGACGCGGGTCGGCTGCTGGTCGGCAAACACCAGCCGCACCATCAGCAAGCGCCCCGGTTGCGCCAGCAAGGTGGGCCGCGCCGACATCAGGCTGAGCGGCGCGATCTGGGCGCAATCGCTTTGCAACTGGGCAAACGTCAGCTGCATGCCGCGCGTCTGTTCCATTTCGGTGGTGAGTGAAACCCGCGACCGCACAATGCCGTCCAGTCCGCGCCAGCCGAGTATCGCCACCATCGCCAGTATGGTGATGGCAATAATCATTTCGACCAGGGTGAAACCGGACGAGCCGTTTCTGCTGCGAACTTTGCTGCTAACGCGCATTCGGCACCACCTGCGACAGGTTGATGATGCGCCGGTCCGAACTGGCGTTGGCGAACACCGCTACCTCGACCCGCCGGAAATACGGGTTCGGCGTGCCGGATACCTTTTCTTCGCAACGCAGCGGCAAATCGCCTTGCGGACAATCGAAGGAACGGTTGCCGATGGAAGGCCATTCATGGCCGAGACGGATCTGGGTCAGCCGGTTTTCCGCCGACCAGTTCGCCATCATGGCGGCGCGCAAGCCGCTGCTGTTCTGCGTCAGGCTGCCGACCGCACGCAGGCTGGCGCCCAGCGAAGTACCGACGATGACCAGCGCCACCAGCACTTCCAGCAAGGTAAAACCTGCATCATGGCGATGGGAGAGCGGCTTCGGTGTAAACATTTATTCGACCGCAAAATGACCGACGCCGTCGGCGCGGATGACAACGCTGCTGTCGCCGCTGGCCATGGTCAGTGCAAACGGCTTGTCGACCGGCTCGCGGCCGAAGATGATGCGCAGCGTATCCGGCGCGGAAGCTTCGGTCGGCGCTGGACTCATGGACAACTGCATGGGCGTGCGCTTGAAATCGCGCTGGCGCAGCATGTCGTCCTGGGTCAGCGCCTGCCAGCCGTTTTCTTCGCGCACCAGGAAACGGTAGCTGCTGGCGTCGGCTTCAAAAGCAGTGGGACGATTGCGCAAGATGGCTTCTTCGCGCGTCAGCTGCAGCAGCAAGGCGATGCGCTGCGCATCGTTCTGCATCACCTGCCGATCGCTGCGGAAAGCGTTAAGTGAGACGGCGCCCAGCGTGATGCCGGCAATCACCACCACTACCAGCAGCTCCAGCAGGGTAAAACCCTGGAGCCGGCCGGCTCTGACCTGGCGCAGATTGCGATGCGCCATTGCAAACATTACAGATCCCACGAGCCGATGTCGGCGTCATTGCCTTCGCCGCCCGGCTGGCCGTCGGCGCCATAGGAGAATATATCCACTTCGCCCTTGATGCCGGGCGACAGGTATTGGTAAGGAGTGCCCCAAGGATCTTTAGGCAGCTTGTCGATGTAACCGCCGCTCTTCCAGCCGTTGGCGGCGGGACCGTTGGTAGGCTTGGCCACCAGCGCCTGCAAGCCTTGTTCGGTGGTCGGGTAGCGCTGATTGTCCAGCTTGTACAGCTTGAGCGCCTGCATCAAGGTGCCGATGTCCTGGCGTGCCGCCTGGATCCGGGCATCGTCGGTGCGTCCCATCAGCTTAGGCACCACCAATGCCGCCAGGATCCCCATGATCACCACCACCACCATGATTTCAATCAGCGTGAATCCGCGCTGCATGAGCGTAGGGCGACGTCGAACAGCAGGGAACATTGTGCTATGCATTTCTTTCCTTATCAAAAAAGCCATGGACATGTTTGGAAAGGGCGATTATATGCCGCAATCGTTGCAAATCAGCATGAGAGATACACTTAATTCTACCCAGTGTATCTATCCAGGTTTTGTCATTGATTTGACACAAAGAAATGATACTACTTCAAACATGCGCGACGACATTGCATCGCCGCGCCCAATCCGCAAAAATATTACGCGGACTCTTCGCGCGGATTGCGCGACAGCAGCAGCTCCATTACCGACTGCAGCGAATCGCCGTCGAATAAAACGCCGGCCACCGCATCGCTGATCGGCATGTCGACCCCGGACTCCTGCGCCAGTGCGCGCACCGCGGCGGCGCAACGCACGCCCTCGGCGACATGGCCGAGTTCGGTGACGATGGTAGCCAGCGGCTTGCCTTGCGCCAGGCCCAGCCCGACCCGGCGATTGCGCGACAGGTCGCCGGTGCAGGTCAGAATCAGGTCGCCGACCCCGGACAAGCCCATGAAGGTTTCGCTGCGGCCGCCGAGTGCAATGCCGAGCCGGGTGATTTCCGCCAGGCCGCGGGTGATCAGGGCGGCCCGTGCATTCAGGCCGAGCCCGAGGCCATCGGCTACGCCGGTGGCGATCGCCAGGATATTCTTCACCGCGCCGCCGACTTCGACGCCGACCAGGTCGTCGGTTGAATAGACGCGGATATTGCCGCCGTGGACCGCCGCCACCACCTGTTCGCACAATCCCGTATGGACGCTGGCGACCGACAAGGCGCATGGCAGGCCGCGCGCGACTTCCTGCGCAAAAGACGGCCCCGACAGCGCCGCGGCAGGAATCGCGTCGCCCAGCACCTGGCGCACGATCTGGTGCGGCAGCAGGCGCGTGTTTTCTTCAAAACCCTTGCACAGCCAGACGATATTCGGGATAGGGAAAGCTTGCAGCTGCTGCGCCAGTTCGCGCAGACCGGCGACGGAAGAAGCGACGATCAGCAATGCTTCGCTTTGCGTCGCTTGCGCAGCCGTGGTCACGTGCGCAAGCGCTGCGGAAAAATCGGCGCTGAGGGCCAGCGTGTCCGGCAAGGAAAAACCGGGCAGGTAAGCAGTGTTTTCGCGTTGTGCTGCAGCCGCCGCCATGGTGTCCGGATTGCGCCCCCACAGCAGCACGTTGTGGCGCTGCGCCAAGGCGACCGCCAGCGCGGTGCCCCAGGCGCCGGCGCCAAGTACGGTGATATTCATGGATGGGATGGTGGGTTCAGAAGACACGGGCGGCCATCAAAGGTGTAAAACAAAAATCGGCGAAGCAAAGATCAAGGTCAATCGCCCCAGACCTCGGTCGCCTTGACATACCCGGCCTGGCCGTCGCGATGGCGCACCTTGGCCCAGCCGGATGCTACCGGATCAACCAGTTCCAGCAGCACGCCCTTGTCGGCGGTAAACACGACAGCCGCGGCATCGTCGGGATTGGCCCGGATCTTGGCGTTGGCGATACTGACCTGCAGGTTGCGCTTGGCGACCAGCCCCTTGGACTGCAGCCACGACAAATCGCCGCTGGCGTCGCGCACCTTGGTCCACTCGCCGTAGGTCAGCACTACTTCGACCGGCATGCCGCGCGGCGCAACCGCCACCCGCCGGCCTTTTTCGGATGGCGCATCGTACAGCACCACCGGCGCCGCACCGACCGCCTTGAAGTCGAGCGCATGGGCAGAACCGGCAACGCCAAGCAAGCTGGCCGATAACAACACGGTGGAACCGGCTATGCGTGCAAAATTCATCTATTGCTCTCCAGTTGCGGTAAAACTTCCAGGACGGGCAACGACACCCCTGGCTGGCGCCGTCGATCTGGCGCCAGCCAGGATAAAACTACGCGCCCCGCCCTGCTTACTGTGCAAATACTGTGCGAAATCAGTTGATCGCCGAAGTGCCGTCAACCGCGATGCTGTCGCCGCTGCCTTTTTGCTGCTGTTCGGCCAGCGCTTGCAGGCGTTGTTGATAGAACACTTCGAAATTGATTTCGGCCAGGTGGATAGGCGGGAAACCGGCGCGTGTGATGGCGTCCGCCAGGTTGGCGCGCAGATAAGGGTAGACGATGTTCGGGCAGCCAATGCCGAGCAGCGGGTCCAGCTGTTCGGTCGGGATGTTGCGCAACTCGAAAATACCGGCTTGCTTGCCTTCAACCAGGAACGCTACCTTGTCTTTCACCTTGGCGGTGACGGTCACCGTGACAGTCGACTCGAAAATGCCTTCGGCCAGCGCTTCAGCGCCGACATCCACCGCTACTTCGATTTGCGGAGCTTCCTGCTCGAGGAAAATGGCCGGCGAATTCGGTTGTTCAAGCGACAAATCTTTCAGGTAAACGCGTTGAATCTGGAACACCGGTTGTTGTTCAGCTTGTTGGTTCTCTTCAGCCATGACACTCTTTCAGTTAACATTTAAATTAGCCGGGCAGCAGACAGGCTGCCTGGCGGGTTTTTGGCGCGATCAGCGGCACAATCTGCAACAATACCTGAATCGCGGGGCCAATTGACGAAATTAGTTGCCCGAAATCAGGCACTTTGCAGCAAAGGCTCCAGCTTGCCATCGCGATCCAGCGCATGCAAGTCGTCAAAGCCGCCGACATGGGTCGCCCCGATATAAATCTGCGGCACGGTGCGGCGGCCGGTCTTTTGCATCATCGTGTCGCGCTGCGCCGGATCGAGGTCGATCCGGATCTTTTCGATATCCTCCACGCCTTTCGCCTTCAGCAATTGTTCGGCGCGGATGCAATATGGGCACACAGCGGTGCTATACATTACTACATGGGCAGTCATGGTTGTTCCTTGTACTGGCTGAGCCGGATCCAGGAGATCCCGGCCGCGTTATTTGACGGTAGGCAGGCCCTGGGTCTGCCAGGCAGCGATGCCGCCTTCCAGGTTATAGGCCTGGGCAAAACCGGCCTGCCCCAGCTGCGAGACGGCCTTGGCCGACTGGTTGCCAGTCTGGCATACCACCAACACGTTCTTTGCTTTAAACTTCTCCAGTTCAACCATGCGCTGCGGCAAGTCCTTCAAGGGAATATTCTTGGCGTCGATCAGGTGGGCTGCAGCGAATGCATCGCTATCGCGCACATCGAGCACCAGTGTCTTGCCTTGGTTAATCAGCTGGGTAGCCTGTAAAGTCGACACCCGGTTACCGCGTTTTTGCAACAAGGGCAGCAGCAGCGCGCCACCCGACAAAATTGCTACTGCGAACAGAAAAATGTTATCAATCAAGAATTTCACGTTGATCCAATGGTATTAGTTAATCCCGCCATTATAAAATAGAAGCTGAAGCGCCATTCAATTCGTATCAGGTCCCGCGAAAAAACCTTTGTGCTTTGCCTGCCGACAGGTAAATGCGGAGCCTTCGGCTGAATTCCAATGGCAAGCAATAGATTTCTTACTTTTAGTTGACAAACTTACCACCATGTACAAAATCGTATTGATGCGCCACGGCGAATCCACCTGGAACCTGGCTAACCGCTTCACCGGCTGGGTCGACGTCGACCTCACCGAAAAAGGCGTGGCTGAAGCCAGGCAGGCCGGCCAGCTGCTGAAAGAAGCCGGTTTCACTTTCGACCTGGCCTACACCTCGGTACTGAAACGCGCGATCCGCACCCTGTGGGGCACGCTCGACGAGATGGACTTGATGTGGCTGCCGGTCAGGCATCACTGGCGCCTGAACGAACGCCACTATGGCGCCCTGCAAGGCTTGAACAAGGCGGAAACCGCGGCCAAATACGGCGACGAACAAGTCATGGTGTGGCGCCGCAGCTACGACACGCCGCCGCTGCCGCTGGAACCGGACGATCCGCGCACCTCTTACGACGATCCGCGCTACGCCGGCCTGAAACGCGAGGAAATCCCGCTGACCGAATGCCTGAAAGACACGGTAGCGCGTGTCTTGCCGTTCTGGAACGATGAAATCGCGCCATCCATCCGCAACGGCAAGCGCATCATCATTTCGGCCCACGGCAACAGCCTGCGCGCCCTGATCAAGATGCTGGACGGCATCAGCGACCAGGATATCGTCGGCCTCAACATCCCCAACGGCCAGCCGCTGGTATACGAACTGGACGCCGACCTGAAACCGATCAAGAGCTATTACCTTGGCGACCAGGCGGCGATAGCAGCGGCGATGAACGCCGTCGCCAGCCAGGGGAAAGCGAAATAAATATCTCGCTGGACAAGCTCTTCGGCAGCAGCAAACTCCGTCGCGCCATTGGCCGCCCGCCAGCGGCGCGCTTGTTGGCGAGCTTATTGGCACGATCCTTGGCTCGATTGCCAGTGCTGCTGCTGGCGGCAGCCCTGGCGGCAACCTTGTCCCCGGGCGCCGGCGCCGCCGTCAAAATCACCGAGCGCAGCAAGCAGAAGCAAGCGGCGGAAGCACAGCGCGCCGACCTGCGGCAAAAACTGGACAACCTCAAGCGCGACATCAGCCAGACCGAAACCGAAAAAGACAACGCCAGCGACGCCCTGGCAGATTCCGAAGCGGCGGTTTCCAAGGCCACCCGTTCCCTGCGCGATCTCGGCGCCGAACAAAAGCAGACCGAAGCCAAGCTGGCCAAGCTGGCTAAACAGCATGACGAACTGAGCAAGACCGTGGTCCGGCAACAGAACCAGCTGGCCAACCTGCTGCGCCAGCAATACGTTGCCGGCAACGAAGACCGCATCAAGCTGCTGCTGTCGGGCGACAACCCGAACCGGATCAATCGCGACCTGCAATACCTGGGTTACGTCTCGCAGGCGCAAGCGCGCTTGCTGGAATCGCTGCGCGCCAACCTGGCCGCGGTGGAAGCCAACCAGACCGAAGCCCAGGACGCCAAGGACGACCTGGACGAAATCGCCCAGGAACAGCGCGATCAAAAGAACCTGCTGGAAAAGGAAAAAGCCAAGCGCAGCGCCCTATTGACCCAGCTATCGAGCAAGCTGGCGAGCCAGCGCAAGGAAGCCGGCAATATCCAGCGCGACGACCAGCGCCTGTCTGGCCTGGTCGACAAACTGGCGGAGCTGATTGAAGCGCAAAAGAAAGCCGAAGCTGCGGCCCGCGAAAAACTGCGCCAGCAACAGCTGGCCCAGGCGCAAGCCAAGGCCCAAGCCCAGGCAGCGCGCGAACGCGAACGCCAGCGCTTGCTTGAGCAACAGCGCGCGGCCCAGGCCGGGAAACCGCCGGCCTCCGGACCTACCCCGGCGGGACCAAAAGTCCCCAATCCGGACGCGATCGACGACGATCAGCCGCCGCCGGCAGTAGCCGCGGCGCCGACGCCCGCCCCGGCGCCGCTGGCGCGCAACGAACTGACGCCGGAAGCCGACAGCGCCTATGGCAAGCCGTTCGAATCCCTGCGCGGCCAGCTCAGGCTGCCGGTGCGCGGCGACGTCATGGCGCGCTTCGGCAGCAAGCGCGGCGATGGACCGAGCTGGAAAGGCTTGTTCATCCGAACCCCGGAAGGCAGCGAAGTAAAAGCTGTCGCCGCCGGCCGGGTGGTGTTTTCCGACTGGCTGCGCGGCTTCGGCAACCTGATCATTGTCGACCACGGCAACCAGTACATGACGATTTACGGTAATAATCAGGCATTATTGAAGCGTCCCGGAGATGCCGTGAAAGCCGGCGACGTAATTGCCAGCGCCGGCAACAGCGGCGGCAATGAACAATCGGGTTTATACTTTGAAATTCGGCATCAGGGCCGTGCGTTTGACCCACTCGGATGGGTAACTACTAGGTGAAACATGGGCAGTAAACTCAAGAATATCGGTCTAATCAGTCTTGGCGTCATCGCAGGGATAGGCGCCTCCATCCAGTTCGATGCCATTGCGCAGAAAAGTGCCGCAGCGCCATTGCCGCTGGAGGAGTTGCGGCAGCTGGCCGATGTTTTCGGCCTGATCAAGTCCGATTACGTGGAGCCGGCCGACGATAAAAAACTGCTGACCGAAGCCATTTCCGGCATGGTGGCCTCGCTCGACCCGCATTCCGCCTACCTCGACAAGAAGGCTTACAAGGAGCTGCGCGAGAGCACCCAGGGCAAGTTTGTCGGCCTCGGCATCGAAGTCGGCATGGAAGACGGCTACATCAAGGTGGTGTCGCCGATCGAGGATTCCCCGGCCTACCGCGCCGGGATCAAGGCCGGCGACCTGATCACCCGCCTCGACGCCACCCCGGTCAAGGGCTTGACCCTGGAACAGGCAGTCAAGCGCATGCGCGGCGAGCCCAACACCAAGATTTCACTGACCATCTCGCGCAAGGATGAAGACAAGCCGCTGATTTTCAGCATCACGCGCCAGGAAATCCGCGTGCAAAGCGTGAAAGGCAAAGTAATCGAGCCGGGTTATGCCTGGCTGCGCGTGACCCAGTTCCAGGAACCGACGGTGGATGACATGGCCAAGAAAATCGCCGCCATCTATGCCCAGGAGCCGAACCTGAAGGGCCTGGTGCTGGATTTGCGCAACGATCCGGGCGGCGTATTGCCGGGCGCGATCGGCGTTTCCGCCGCTTTCCTGCCGAAGGATTCGGTGGTGGTCACCACCAACGGCCAGTTGCCAAGCTCCAAGGCTTCGTTCTACGCCAAGCGCGAGTATTACGCCAACCCCGGCAATGACCCGCTGGCGCGCCTGCCGGAAGCGCTGAAGAAAGTGCCGATGGTGGTGCTGGTCAATACCGGTTCCGCTTCCGCTTCGGAAATCGTGGCCGGCGCCCTGCAAGACTACAAGCGCGCCACCATCATGGGCACACAAACCTTCGGCAAGGGTTCGGTGCAATCGGTGATCGCCCTGCCGCCGGACCGCAATACGGCGGTCAAGCTGACCACCGCCCGCTACTACACGCCGAACGGCCGTTCGATCCAGGCCAAGGGCATCGTGCCGGACGTGATGGTGGATGAATACGCCGACGGCGACGGCCTGAACGGCCTGCGCCTGCGCGAAGCCGACCTGACCAAGCACCTGAGCAACGATACCGACAAGGGTCCGGAAGTCAAGGCGCCCAAGGTCGACGAGCTGGAAGAAGCGCAGCGTATTGCTGCCGCCGAAAAGAAACGCAAGCCGCTGGAGTTCGGCAGCAAGGACGATTTCCAGCTGGCCCAGGCCTTGAACCAGCTGAAGGGACTGCCGGTGCAGGTATCCAAGGTGAAACCGGACAACCGTTCGGAAGGCGACAAGGACAGCAAGCCGTCGAAAGACGACAAGCCGGCTCCGGCCGACGGCGCCATCATCCGCAAGGATGAACCGAAGGACGAGAAAAAATAATCGTTTTTCACGCTACACTAAGGCCGCAGCGATGCGGCCTTTTTTCATGGCGTATGGCGTCGCTATGAAATTCCATGGTTTTATCTATTTGGCAGCTTCCTATGAACGACCAGCAACTACTCCGTTATTCGCGCCACATCCTGCTGAATGACATCGATATAGCCGGCCAGGAAAAATTCCTGGCGGCGCACGCGCTGATCATCGGCGCCGGCGGCCTCGGTTCGCCGGTGGCCATGTACCTGGCGTCGGCCGGGGTTGGCCGCATCACGCTGGTGGATAACGACAGCGTCGACCTGACCAACCTGCAGCGGCAGATCCTCCATACCAGCGAACGGATCGGCCAGGCCAAGGTGGCGTCCGGCAAAACCGCGCTGGCGCAAATCAATCCAGACATTCAGGTAGCGGCGCTGGCGGAACGTGCCGACCAGGCGCGCCTGAGCGAGCTGATCGGCGCTGCCGATGTGGTGATCGACTGCAGCGACAACTTCGCCACGCGGCAAGCCATCAACCGCGCCTGCGTTGCCCATCAGGTGCCCCTGGTCTCGGGCGCGGCGATCCAGTTCGACGGCCAGCTCAGCGTGTTCGACGCGCGCGACCCCAGTTCGCCCTGTTATGCCTGCCTGTTCCCGCCGGACCGGGAATTTGAAGAAGTCGCCTGTTCCACCATGGGCGTATTCGCACCGCTGGTCGGCATCATCGGCAGCATGCAGGCGGCCGAAGCGCTCAAGCTGATCGCCGGCATCGGTACTTCCCTGTCTGGCTTCCTGCTGATGCTGGATGCACGCAGCATGGAATGGACCCGTATCGGCGTCGCCCGCGATGCAAGCTGCCCGGTCTGCGGACAGCGCAGCCATCCCTGAGGCAAAACAAATCACACATTGATCGGCATTTTATGCAATTGCCAAATGCGTGATTAGACATATCGCTCTTATTGCCGGAATTTCTTCCTCCAATTTCTCCCGCTGCATTAAATTACGCCTTGTTATCGTGTCGTCACAAGATCCGGATAACATCAAATAATGAAAAGCGGGAGATAAAACATGAAACGCAGACAGTTTTTGCAGGGTTCGGCATTCTTCACGGTAGTTGCAGCAACATCCGGATTGCTGAGCGCATGCGGCGGCAGCACTAACGATGGCGGTCCAGGGGAATTCGTTTTCCCGCAGGGGATAGCCTCCGGCGACCCGAAAGACAACAGCGTGGTGTTTTGGGCGCGCATCGTGCGCAGAAACGGCGCCATTGCCGCCGCTACAATCGCGGTGCGGCTGGAAGTCTCCGCCACCCAGGATTTCTCCGCGCTGGCCGCGCAAGCCAACCTGACCGCGACCGCGGACTACGACTTCACGGTGCGCGCCAAAGTGACGCAGCTCAAGCCGGATACCGTCTACTACTATCGCTTCGTCGCCGGCAGCGACGTCAGCGTAGTCGCCCAGACCAAAACCGCGCCGCTCGCCAGCGCCAGCAACAGCCAGGTGCGCTTCGCCTGGTTCACCTGCCAGGACTGGTCGGTCAACCACTGGCAAGCCATGTCCCTGCTGGCGCAGGAAAACCTGGATTTTGTGGTGCACGTCGGCGACTACATCTACGAAACCGTGGGCGCTTCATTCCAGACCGGCGGCGCCGAACCGGCGCACCAGCCGATCACCTTGCCCGACGGCCTGGCCCACCCGGGCGGCGGCGTATACGCCAATACCGTCAACGATTACCGTACCCTGTACCGCACTTACAAGACCGACGCGCGCCTGCAGAGCATCCATCACAAATTCCCGGTGATTGCGATCTGGGATGACCATGAATTTTCCGACGACTGCTGGCAGGACCACCAGGTCTACACCAACCAGAACAAGCAGGAAACAGCGCGCCGGCGCAGCGCCACCCAGGCTTGGGCGGAGTACACGCCTATCGATTTCGGCGACCTGTCGTTCGACCTCAACAACAGCAGCTACCAGAACATCCGCATCTATCGCGATTTCCGCTTCGGCCAGCTGGTGCACCTGGTGATGACCGACGAACGGCTGTACCGGGACGACCATATCGTCAGCGAACAGTCGGTGGCGCAGCAGGCCGGGCATGATCCGGTCAACGGCGACGATTCGATAGGCGCGCGCTACTTCGTGCCGCGGGCCACCCTGCTGCAGATGGAAGCGCAGGAAACCGCCAAGCTGGGACGGCCGCCGTCGATACTCGGCACTACCCAGACGCAGTGGTGGAAAGACACCCTGAAGAATTCGGACGCAACCTGGAAAGTATGGGGCAATGAAATCATGCTGAACCGCATGTGGGCCGACCTGTCGCCGCCGGCGCTGGGCATTCCCGCGCCCTACAACCAGCTGTATGTGATCAACTGCGATTCATGGGACGGTTATCCCAGCCACAAGGCAGAACTGCTGTCTTACCTGAATACGCAAAACATCAAGAACGTGGTCGCCATCACCGGTGACCTGCATGCCTTCCAGTGCGGCGTGGTGCGCGCCAATCCTGCCGATCCGGGCAGCGCTCCGGTGCTGGTGGATTTCCTGGCGGCGGGCATCAGCAGCCAGTCGTTTTACAACTACATCAAATCCGGCGCGGCGGTAGTCAATCCCTTGCTCGGCGCGCTGGTGCAGACACCGCAGATCTTCGACAGCCTGTTGAAGGGATTCAATCCCGACTTTGCCTATGTCGACCACGACGCCCAGGGCTACGCGTCGGCTACCGTGACCAGCGACAGCATTGTAGTGGTGTTCAACAAGGTGAAAACGCTCGCCGCGGATAAAAGCGCGCCGCCGCAACCGTTGTTGAAACGCACCCGCATCACGCTGGCAAAGGGCTCGAGCACTCCGCAGATTGAAGACAACATCTGATTGTTGCCGGCAACGGCAATGCTATCGCCTGCCATTGTTTCGGCAGGCGATAGCAAGTTGCTTTATCAGGCGCTATGCAAGGCGCGTACGGCAGGCTGCCCGGATTTCAGGAGCCGCAGCTTATGGATGGTGTCGGCACAGGCACGCGCAGCTTCCGCGCCCTTCACCAGGAAATGCTCGAAGAAATATTTATGGTGCTCTTCGCCGGCGTGGAAATGGTGCGGCGTCAATACCGCCGACAGCACCGGCACGCCGGTTTCCAGCTGCACTTGCATCAGGCCGCTGATCACCGCCTGCGCCACGAACTCATGGCGATAGATGCCGCCGTCCACCACCAGCCCGGTCGCCACCACAGCGGCATAGCGGCCGCCGTTAGCCAGCAGTTTGGCATGCAAAGGAATTTCGAAAGCGCCGGCAACTTCAAAGAAATCGATGTCCTGTTCGCTGTAGCCGGCCTTGGCGATTTCGGCGATGAAGGCGATCCGGCATTGATCGACGATGTCGCGGTGCCAGCCGGCCTGGATGAAAGCGATGCGTTCGCCGCCTGCGGCGCCAAGCGTTTTTAATCTATCGACTGCGGGATTGTGCTGCTGTTGCATTTGACTACTCCTGTTTAAATAAATAAAACAGGGCGTGTTGGATCGAAAGGAAACGCGGACTCATACGTCATCCATCAGCGCCGGCAGCCATTGGCAACGGCATAGCCGCTGCCCGGGCAGCAAGACACTGGTCGACTCCTGTAGGCGCCACGCAACCTGTTCTCTCTTTATCCGGACTATACCGTCGGCCCCGGGATCACACCGGGTCTGCTGACCTTGCTGCGGCGCATCTTTCTAGCGACACTGCAACAAGCGCTCGCGGGCTATGCGCATTGCACGCAATTACCGCCGGTGGGGAATCGCACCCCGCCCTGAGAACGTTTCGCTCGATTTTTTGAGCGAGCTGAGAATTTATCACAGAAGCACCGAACCTGCAGACGGCCGCCCGATCTCCGCGCTCAGCCGGTTTTTTTTGCCAGTCCGAGATAGGTGTCTATCACTTTCGGATCGTGCGCCAGTTCCGCGGCCGGGCCTTGCAGCACCATGTCGCCGGTTTCCAGCACATAGGCATAATCGGCAGCCTGCAAGGCGGCGCGGGCGTTTTGCTCGACCAGCAGGATCGCCACGCCGGTCTGCTTGAGGTGCACGATGATGTGGAAAATCTCTTTCACGATCAGCGGCGCCAGGCCGAGGCTGGGTTCGTCCAGCATCAGCAATTGCGGCTTGGCCATCAAGGCCCGCCCCAGCGCCAGCATCTGCCGTTCGCCGCCGGACAAGCTGCCGGCCTGCTGGCGGCGCCTCTCCTGCAGGCGCGGAAACAGCTCGTACACTACCGCCATCTGGTCGGCATAAGCGCGGTCGCCGGCCTTGTAACGGCGGTAGCCGCCCAGCAGCAGATTGTCTTGCACCGTCATGCTGGCGAACAGTTCGCGCGTTTCCGGCACCAGGCACATGCCGCGCGCAACCCGGGTTTCGATCGCCACGCCGTCGATACTTTCGCCCAGCAAGGTGACCTTGCCGCGCATGCCGGTGTTGTTCGGCATGGCGCCGGCGATAGCATTCAGCATGGTCGACTTGCCGGCGCCGTTGGGACCGATCACGGTCACGATCTGGCCGGCGCCGACTTGCAGGCTGGCGCCGTGCAAGGCCTCTACCTTGCCGTAGGCAACGTGCAGGTCGACGACGTCGAGCACCGGAGAGGCCACGGGATTACTCATCGATGCCTCCCAGGTAAGCTTCCAGCACCGCCGGGTCCTGCTGAATCTCAGCCGGCAAACCTTCGGCAATCTTGCTGCCGAATTCCATCACCACCAGCTGGTCGGTCAGGTTCATGACAAAATCCATATCGTGCTCTACCAGCAAAATGCTCATCCCTTCCGCCTTCAGCTTGCGCAGCAGATCCGCCAGCGCCAGCTTCTCCTGGTAGCGCAAACCGGCCGCCGGTTCGTCCAGCAGCAGCAAGGTGGGATCGCAGCATAGCGCCCGCGCGATTTCCAGGATCCGCTGCTGGCCCAGCGCCAGGCTGCCGGCTTCTTCATACAGCAAGTGTCCGAGGCCGACCCGCTCCAATTGTTTTTTCGCTTCAAACAACAAAGTCTGTTCTTCGCCGCGGTTAAACCGCAGCAGGCTGCGCGCGATGCCGCCGACGTCGCTGCGACGGGCACGCAGATGGGCGCCGATGGCGACGTTCTCAAGCACCGTCATGCTGCCCATCAGCCGCACATGCTGGAAAGTGCGGGCGATGCCGCGCGCGACGATCTGGCGCGACGCCAGACCCGAAATCTGCTGCAATCCGTCCTGGGCGCGGAATCTGATCGAACCGCTGGTCAACGGCAAGACTCCGGTAACCAGGTTGAACATGGTGGATTTGCCGGCGCCGTTAGGCCCGATCAAACCGACGATCTGTGCCGCCCTGACGCTGAAACTCATGTCGTTAACCGCCACCAGGCCGCCGAATTCCTTGCGCGCCCGCTCTATCTCCAGCACCACTTCGGCATCCGCATGCCGGCTCCGGATGGCTAGCGCCGCAGCAGATGTAGGCGCCAGCGCCACCGGCTTGCCCGGTATCCACCCGCGCAGATACGGCCACAGGCCGTCGCGCGCGCGCTGCAACAACAGCACCATCATGATGCCGAACACGATGGTTTCAAAATTGCCGTTGGCGCCCAGCAGCCTCGGCAGCAGCGATTGCAGCTGATCCTTCAGCAAGGTCAGCAGCGCCGATCCGAGGATCGCGCCCCACACGTAACCGGCGCCGCCGACCACCGCCATGAACAGGTATTCGATGCCGGCGTTGAGACCGAACGGCGTCGGGCTCACCGAGCGCTGCAGATGCGCGTACAGCCAGC
Source organism: Collimonas fungivorans (assembly GCF_001584145.1). Taxonomy (NCBI): domain Bacteria; kingdom Pseudomonadati; phylum Pseudomonadota; class Betaproteobacteria; order Burkholderiales; family Oxalobacteraceae; genus Collimonas; species Collimonas fungivorans. Next base: position 5,188,193 of record NZ_CP013232.1, read on the forward strand.
CGGAGATACTGGCCAGCAGAGCCGCCAGCACAAAGATCAGCACTTTGATCCAGGCCGTGTTGACGCCCATCGCCTCGGCCATCACGGCGCCGCCGTTGAGTGCGCGGATGGCACGGCCCGAGCGCGAATTCAACAGGTTTTGCAAGCCGGCCAGCGCCACCAGCAAGATCGCCCAGATCAGGTAAAACATCTTGCGGCCGCTATCGAGTTCGACGCCGAACAGGCTGACAGCAGGGATGCCGTTCAAGCCATCGTATTTGCCGAGGAATTCCAGGTTGCCGAACAAAAAATACAGCGACAGCGCCCAGGCGATGGTGCCGAGCGGCAGATAGTGGCCGGACAGCCGCATGGTGATGGCGCCGATCGCCAACGCCGCCAGCGTTGTCACACCCAGGCCGGCCAGCAAGCCGATCCAGGGCGAGAGGCCGAGCTGGCTGCTCAGGTAAGCAGTGGAGTAAGCGCCAAGGCCGACAAAAGCAGCCTGGCCGAACGAGGTCAGGCCACCCACCCCGGTCAGCAGCACCAGGCCCAGCGCTACAATCGCATAGAGTCCGATGTAGTTGGCCAGGGTGATCCAGAATTCCGGCGTCGGCAAGATTGGCAGCAAGGCCAGCAGCAGCACAAAACCAATCAACGGCAGGCTGGCAAAAGAAAATTTAGGCATCACTGATCGCCCTCGTCCACTTGCTTGCTGGTCAGCGAGCGCCACAGCAGCACCGGGATGATCAGCGTAAACACTATCACCTCCTTGAACGCACTGGCCCAGAACGAGGAATATGATTCCAGCAAACCCACCAGCAAGGCGCCGGCGGCCGCGACCGGATAACTGCCCAGGCCGCCGATGATGGCGCCGACAAAACCCTTCAGCCCGATCAGGAAACCGCTGTCGTAGTACACCGTAGTCAAAGGCGCGATCAGGATGCCGCACAAGGCGCCCAGCGCGGCAGCCAGCGTGAACGCCAGGCGTCCCGCTTGCGCGGTGCCGATGCCGACCAGACGCGCGCCGAGCCGGTTGACGGCGGTGGCGCGCAAAGCCTTGCCGGACAAGGTGCGTTCGAAATAAAGATAGAGCGCAATGATCAACAGCAGTGAAACCGCGATAATCACGCAGCTCTGGCCGGAAACGGTGAGGCCGCCGATGTCGAAGCGGGCGTCGGAAAACGGCGTGGTGCGCGAGCCTTCGGCGCCGAACATCAGCAGGCCGATGCCGATCAGGGCGTAATGCACCGCCACCGATACGATCAGCAGCACCAGGGTGCTGGCTTCGGCCAGCGGCTGGAACGCCAGCCGGTAGATCATCGGTCCCATCGGCACCACAATCAGCAAGGTCAGCAGCACTTGCAGCGGCATCGCCAACGTCGCATGGCCATACCAGCGGGTGACGGCATAGATGGCCAGCGGCAGCAGCACAAACTTCAGCAGGGCAACACCGATTTGCCGGACTTTGCGGATTTCGCCGTTGCGGCCGAACATCGCAGCCGCCGCTTCCTGGATAAAACTCAAGGCGCCGAGCGCCACCAGCAAGGTCGCAGACAGCGGAAACTTGTCGGCCTGGATCGCCGCCAACGTCAAGGCGCCGAAAGCGACGAACTCACCTTGCGGGATAAAGATGACGCGCGTGACCGAGAACACCAGCACCAGCGCCAATGCCAGCAACGCATATACGGCGCCGCTGGTGATGCCGTCCTGAGCCAGGATGGCGGCAATTGAGAGATCCATCTACTGCGCAGCGCCTATCAGTTTCCACTTGCCGTTGACAATCTCCACCATCACCCGTGCGCGCTGGTCGAAACCGACGTGGTCGGTAGCGCTCATGTTGACGATGCCTTGCGATACCGGCAGGTTCTTGATGGCTTCGATAGCGTCACGCAGTCCGGCGCGGAATTCCTTGCTGCCCGGCTGGCCTTTTTTCAGCGCTTGCGGCGTGGCTGCGCCCAACAGCATGCCTGCATCCCACGCATGTCCGCCGAAGGTCGAAATGCTGCCGGCGCCGTAGGCTTTTTCATAAGCGGTGCGGTAAGCCATGGCCGATTTCTTGACCGGATTGCTGTCCGGCAGCTGCTCGGCCACCAGCAAAGGTCCGGCCGGCAAGAAAGTGCCTTCGCAATCCTTGCCGCAGACGCGCAGGAAGTCGTTATTGGCAACACCATGGGTCTGGTAGATCTTGCCTTTGTAACCGCGCTCCTTCAGTGTCTTCTGCGGCAAGGCGGCAGGCGTGCCGGCGCCGGCGATCAGGATCGCATCGGGATTGGCGCTGACCATCTTCAATACTTGCCCGGTGACTGAAGTGTCGTTGCGGGCGAAACGCTCGTTGGCGACAATCTTGATCTTGCGCAGTTCTGCCAGCTTGGAAAATTCACGGTACCAGCCCTCGCCATAGGCATCAGAGAAGCCGATGAAGGCCACGCTTTTGACGCCAGCATCGGCCATGTGGGCGATGATCGCAGTCGCCATGTGCGAATCGTTTTGCGGGGTCTTGAAAATCCAACGGCGTTTGGCGTCGACCGGTTCGACCAGGGCAGCCGAAGCCGCCATCGAAATCATCGGCGTTCCCGATTCCGCCGCGACATCGCTCATCGCCAGCGAACCGGGAACGGCGGTCGAGCCGATCAACAGGTCAACCTTTTCTTCGCTGACCAGCTTGCGTGCATTCTTGACTGCGGTAGTACTGTCGGTGGCATCGTCGAGCACGATGTATTGCACTTTCTGCCCGGCGATCTCCTTCGGCAACAGGGCGAAGGTATTTTTTTCCGGAATGCCCAGCGAGGCGGCCGGACCGGTGGCGGAAACGCTCACGCCGACTTTGATCTGGGCATACGCGCTGCCGGCGGCCAGGGTGATTGCCAATGCTGCGGAAACGGAAGTCCCCAACCATGCTTTTTTCATCTGAACTGCTCCATTGTAGGTTTAGCGCCGACGTCTCCCGGCAACGCTGATATCGTTCTGCCGAGAGATGTTAGCAAAGAATTTAAACCAGCATCAGCGCGATCTGCTGTGCGGCGTCGTCGCCAGGCTTGTGCTGGAAACGGCTTTTGGCAAAACGCTGCCAGCGGCCCAGCACGAAACTGGTCAGGATATTGGCGCGCAAGGCGGCTTCCGCTTCGTTCGCTTCCCCTTGCGAGGCGGCGATCCGCAGCGCCTGTTTTAGCGCCAGCTCGATACGGTCGACAAACTGGTTCATGCGCAGTTGCAGGCGTTCGTCCTCGTTCACCAGCGCGTCGCCGATCATGACCCGGGTCATGCCTGGATTGCGTTCGGCGAAATTGAGTAGCATCAGGGCAATCGCCTGCGCCTGGTGCAAACCTTTTTCCTGCTGCTCGGTAATCTGGTTGACCAGGCCGAACACGCTGGTCTCGATGAAGTCGATCAGGCCTTCGAACATCTGCGCCTTGCTGGCGAAATGCCGGTACAGCGCCGCCTCCGACACATCGATCTTGGCCGCCAGCGCGGCAGTGGTGATCTTTTCTCCCTTGGGTTGCTCCAGCATGGTTGCCAGGGTCTGGAGAATCTGGAGTTTGCGCTCGCCGGGTTTGGTAGTTGCCATGATTTTTATTTTAGTAATGATGGAGGTAAAAAAACTATGCCTGTTCCCTGCCCGGCGCCGAGCCAGCCGGGGCCAGCCACCTAACGCAAGCGGTGCAGATTCCTGGCCAGCTGTCGCACCGATTTTACTTTGACATCGACGTATTTGGGGCGCTTTATCACATTTGACTGGTCGGCCAGGTATTGCGTGACCCAGGCCGTGCGCATGCCGACCGATTTGGCCGCCTTGAGCGTGGCGATCGTATCTTCCACCAGGACGCAACGGCGCGCCGCCACCTTTTCCCGCGCCAGCAGCTGGCGCAGCAGGTGGCGCGACGGTTTCGGCCGCAATTGGCGATGGACATGCATGGATTCGATCGAGATGTGCTTGCCGAAATGGCGCTGCAGGCGCAGATGGCGCAAGACGTCGCCCGAATAGCGCTGCGGCGCGTTGGTCAGCAGGATCTTGCGCCCCGGCAGGCGCTTGAGCAGGTCGATCAGGCCACGCTCGGCGCGGATCATGCCCAGCAGGTCGTCAAAACGGTGTGCTTCGCGCAGGAAATCCACAGGCCGCACCTGGTGGTGCTTGACCAGGCCCAGCAAGGTAGCGCCGTAACGCCGCCAGTACATCTCGCGGGCGGCATTCACCGTAGCAGCGTCGGCGTCGACGCCATCGCTGCCCAGGGTGCGCGCCATGAAGGCGTTCATGTTTTGGTGGATCGCGGGGAAAATGGCGTGCGAGGCGTCGTGCAGGGTGTTGTCCAGGTCGAACAGCCAAAGCGCTGTAGTATTCTTTGCCATTGTGCCGTGCATTCGTTTTTAGGGAGAAAGTGTGCTTCGTCAGATTATAGTGACATTGTGCTGGTTGCCGTTAAGCCTGCTGGCGCTGCCGGCCCAGGCCGACGCCGCGGATGCCGCCGGCGCCACGATGGCGCCCGCACCCGCCCGCCAGGGCGGCGCCATGTTCAAGATTCAGCGCGCCGGCCACAGTGCTTATGTATTTGGCACTATCCATGTGGGCCGCGCCGATTTTTATCCTTTCGATGACAAAGTCTTGCAAGCGATGCAACACTCGTCGGCCATCGCACTGGAAATCGATCCCGGCAATGCCCAGGGACTGGCCGACCTGATGACCAGATACGGCATCTACGCCAACGGCAAATCGTTGGCGCAGGAACTGCCGCCGCCGCTGCTGTTGCAACTCAATCCGCTGCTGGAAAAATACGGCCTGACGCTGGACGCCGTGGCCAGCATGAAACCGTGGCTGCTGGCGACCATGCTCGGCATCAGCGAATACACCCACCAGGGTTATCTGGCGCAATACGGGGTCGATGCTACCTTGGCTGCGTATGCAAAAAAACAGGGCAAGCCCGTGGTTGAGCTGGAAACCGCAGAACAGCAGTTGTCCTTGCTGGGCAAGCTGACGCCGGCCGAGCAGATCCAGTTCCTGCAGGACAGCATTGACGAGATACTGGATCCGGCCAAGGCGCAGCGTTCATTGCAACTGATGACGCTGTGGCGTAACGGCGATGTCGACGGCATGGCCGCCATGCTGGCGGAACTGACCAGCGACGACACTTTCACCGGCAAGTTCGTGCAGCGCGCCTTGCTGGATGAACGCAACCCCGGCCTGGCCGACGGCATAGCCAAACTGACGAGCGCGACGCCACATGCATTCATCGGTATCGGCATGCTGCACCTGGTCGGTAAAAACAGCGTGCTGGCGATGCTGCGGCAACGCGGTTATACGGTAAGCCGGGTTTACTGACGCCGCGTCATGACGGTCACGGATACGCCGCCGGCAGACTACGCGCTTGATTGGCGCGGGCGGGACAGCTTCGTCCTGCTTGACAGCGAGTTCGGCCACGGCAAACATTTTTTCACCGCATGGCAAGCCTGGTGCGGCGATCCCCGGCGCCCGCGCCAATTGCACTACCTGGCGCTGCTGCCGCAGCCTGCCGCCCCTACCACACACAATGAGCTGCAGCAAACCGCGGAAGACCATCCGGAATGGCAGGCCTTGTGCAGCGAACTGTGCGCAGCATGGCCGCCGGCGGTGCCTGGCTTTCACCGGATTTTCCTGCAGCAGGGACAACTGGTCCTGACGTTGATGATCGGCGACAGCGCTGCCTGCCTGCGCCAGATAGTTGCAAAAGTGGATGCCTTCCGCTTGCACGGAAGCCGTTGGCGGGAATGGCCGTTGCCGGTGCTTGGCATATTGGGCAGGCTGGCTGCCGGACATGCAAGCCTGGACATTACAGGAGCGGAAGCGGCAGCCCGCAAACAGCTGCAGCAAGCAGGATTCGTGTTTGACAGCAGCGACGGACACACCGCCCGTTTTAACCCACGCTTCACCGCACGTTCGGCAGCTGCACCTGTCCACAATGACCGCCGCGCGATTGTCATCGGCGCCGGCCTGGCCGGCAGCGCAGCCTGCCAGCGCCTGGTGCAGCGCGGCTGGAACGTCGACCTGGTCGAAAGCCACACGGCGCCAGCGCAGCAGGCATCAGGCAACAGCGCCGGCATTTTCATGCCTGTGTTGTCGCGCGACGACAATCCCGGCTCGCGCCTCAGCCGCAGCGCCTATCTGTTCGCCCTGCAGGCCTGGCGCCAGCTGGGCGGCATCGGCGCCGCATTTGACGGCGCAGCCTGCGGCGTCCTGCAGATCGCCCGCGACACCGCACATGCAGAGAGCCAGCAGCAACTGGCTGATTACTGGCGTTATCCGGCCGACTATGCGCAGTGGCTGGACCAGGCGGCCGCAAGCCGCGTTGCCGGCTGGCCGGTCAGCGGCGGCGCCTGGTTTTTCCCGGCCGCCGGCTGGGTGCAGCCGCGCAGCCTTTGCCAAGCCATGCTGGACAGCTGCGGCGAGCAGCTGCAAACCCATTTCGGACAGCACGCCACCGCCCTCGAACACGGCAGGGACGGCTGGACCATACGCGACCGGCAGGGCGCGAAAATAGCCGCCGCACCGGTAGTGATCCTGGCGAATGCCTGCGAGGCCTTGCAGTTTCCACAAGCGGAAGATTTGCCTCTGAGCGCCATCCGCGGCCAGGTCACCTACCTCGATGCCGGGCTGGTTCCCGCCATCAGGCCGGTGATTTGCGGCGAAGCCTACCTGACTCCAGCTTATGAAGGTAGCTGCAGCATAGGCGCTTCATATGACGAGGATGGCGAAACGGCGCTGCGCCGCGACAGCCAGGACGACAACCTGGCGCGCCTGGCGAATATCCTGCCTGGCTGGCAGGCCGGCCAGGCTCCGCTGGCCGGGCGCGTCGGGTTCCGCTGCGTGGCCAGCGACCGCCTGCCGCTGGTCGGCGCCTTGCCGGATAAAAACGGAGCAAGTCCTGTGCGTGAAGCAAAGCTGAAAGACTTGCCGCGCTTTCCCGGTTTGTACAGCCTGCTGGGTTATGCCTCGCGCGGCCTGATCTGGGCGCCGCTGGCGGCGGAATTGCTGGCGTCGCAACTGAATCGAGAACCGCTGCCGATCGAAGCCGAGCTGGCGGCGGCGCTCGATCCGGCGCGTTTCCTGTTAAAAGAGCGGCGCCGCGGCGGCCCTCCGCGCCAATGAAAAAGGGCGCCTCTCGGCGCCCTCTTGCTGCTTGATGATCTGCTTAACGATCCCAGCGGTATGGCCGCATCTGCCAGTCGCCGCGCGGACCGCGTTCCCAGCGCGGCGGCACGTAACGGTAACCCGGCCGCGCCCTCATCCAGCTGCCGCCCATCCACACATGGCGGCGGCCGTTCCAGCGCCAGTATCCGGGCGCCCAGACATAACCGGCGCGCGATGGCGGCACCACCTCATAACGCGGCGGCGGCGGCTGTCCGATCTGGACCCCGACATAAGTTGCCGCCTGGACTTGGGTCAGCGGCGTCACCAGGCCTGCGCTCAGCGCCAGCACGCTGATGCATAAAATTGATTTGATTTTCATTCGATATCTCCTTCGTTTAGACCCATCGGGTGATGACTAAAATATAGGCGATAACCATGTAGCGGCTTGTTATTTTGTGTTTCCAAAAGATACAGGCTGCACAAGCGCCTGAATGGCTTGCCGGCAGCCATTGCGCCCTCCCTAAGGTAAAATGGCGGCCTGCCGCAAGGCATTGTCGTTTTATAAAAATTGCGAGGCAGCCGCCGCTCGGTGTAGAACAGCGGCCTGCCTCCATCTGACTTCCCGGAAATACCCATGTTGCGATTGAATGAAGTACAACTCCCCCTCGACCACCTCGAAGACGCCTTGCACGCAGCGATTCTGGGGCGGCTGGGAATCGCCGCTGAGGAAATGCTCGGTTACACAATTTTCCGCCGCAGCTACGATGCCCGCAAGAAATCCGCGGTGATACTGACTTACAGCGTGGATGTCGAGCTCAAGGATGAAGATGCTGTACTCAAGCGCCTGGCGCGCGATCGCACCGTGGCGCCGACGCCAGACACCAACTATCGTTTTGTGGCGCAAGCCCCGGGCCGGCTGAAATCGCGGCCGGTGGTGATCGGCACCGGGCCGTGCGGCCTGTTTGCCGGCCTGATCCTGGCGCAGATGGGGTTCAATCCGATCATCCTGGAACGCGGCAAGGCGGTGCGCGAGCGCACCAAGGATACCTGGGGACTGTGGCGCAAACGCGAGCTGCAGCCGGAATCCAATGTCCAGTTCGGCGAAGGCGGCGCCGGCACGTTTTCCGACGGCAAGCTGTGGACCCAGATCAAGGATCCCAAGCACTACGGCCGCAAGGTGCTGACCGAATTCGTCAAGGCCGATGCGCCGGACGAAATCATGTATGTCAGCAAGCCGCACATCGGCACTTTCCGGCTGGTCAAGATGGTGGAGCAGATGCGCGCCAGCATCGAAGCGCTGGGCGGCGAGTTCCGCTTCCAGCAAAAGGTCGAGGATATCGACATCGAGTGGAAAAACGATAGCGGCCAGGTACGCGCAGTGGTGCTTGCCAGCGGCGAAACCATCGTCACGGACCATGTGGTGCTGGCGATCGGCCACAGCGCCCGTGACACTTTCCAGATGCTGTACGACCGCGGCGTGTATATCGAAGCCAAGCCATTCTCGCTCGGCTTCCGCATCGAACATCCGCAATCCCTGATCGACAAATGCCGCTTCGGCCCCAGCGCCGGCCATCCTATCCTCGGCGCCGCCGATTACAAGCTGGTCCATCATTGTGAATCAACGCAAGCCCGTGGGCGCGCGGTCTACAGTTTCTGCATGTGCCCGGGCGGCACCGTGGTGGCAGCCACTTCTGAACCGGGACGGGTGGTGACCAACGGCATGAGCCAGTACTCGCGCAACGAACGCAACGCCAACAGCGGCATCGTGGTCGGCATCACGCCGGCCGATTATCCCGGCCATCCGCTGGCGGGCATAGATTTCCAGCGGCAATGGGAATCGCGCGCCTTCGAACTGGGCGGCGGCACCTACGATGCGCCCGGCCAGCTGGTAGGCGACTTCATCGCCGGCCGGCCATCGACTGCCCTCGGTTCGGTGACCCCTTCCTACAAACCCGGCGTCCTGCTGGGCGACCTCAGCACCGCCTTGCCGGACTATGCGATTGCCGCTATCCGTGAGGCCTTGCCGGTATTCGATAAGCAAATCCGCGGTTTCGCCATGGCCGACGCGGTGCTGACCGGGGTCGAGACCCGCACTTCGTCGCCGGTGCGCATCAAACGCCACGACGATAGCCTGCAAAGCGTGAATACGACGGGATTGTTTCCGGCCGGCGAAGGCGCCGGTTATGCCGGCGGCATCATGTCGGCGGCGATTGACGGGATCCGGGTGGCGGAGGCAGTCGCCTTGAGCATAATGAACAAAAACTAAGACAAAACTAAGCTCGCTCAAGAAGGCCGTCGGCCTAACGTTTTTCCGCAGCCTTGTACACTGCGTTACGCTCGCGCTTGCCTACGGCGACGACCAGCACGATCAACTCCTGGTCACGCACTTCGTAGACTAGCCGGTAGCCGGCCTGGCGCAGCTTGATTTTATATCGGCTTCTGGAGCCGGATAACTGTGCGGATGGAACATGAGGAGTATGCAATCGTTCCGCCAGTTTCTTTTTGAACTGCTCGCGCATGCCTTGATCCAGCTTGCGCCATTCCTTCAATGCTTCCTCAAGGAAAGCCAGTTCAAAGCTCATCCAGCTTGACCCTGATAACAGCTTGCCCTTCGCGGGCGTCTGCAACGGCATTCAGCTCCATGTCTTCCAGCTTGTTCATCAGCGCTTCATAGGCTTTTGCCGGGACACAATAAAAAGCTGGCTGGTTCCGGTTCAATATCACTACAGGAAATCCTTCACCTGCAGCAACAGTTCCCATAGGGTCTTTTTTCAACTCGGAAACGCTGGCGGTTGTTTCGGCAAGAATCAGGTGTGCCATAGGAATACTTTTAAAAGTATTGTTAACGGCACTAATAATAGCATCTTTCATAGCACTCTTATAAATACTACTCGACTGAAGCCGAACAATATTTGATTGATGAAAAATCGTAGTATGGCCCAACTTTTGACCCAGGTCGCATGCATGCCGATAAGGCTTGGCTGAAATTGAATGGGCAAAAAAATACGCCCGAAGGCGTATTTTGATAACAGAATTTTGCACCCCGGCAGACAACAGGATGGGCTATTTGCTCGCGTCCCGCGTCGCCTGCAGCAAGCATTTCGACAGCTTGTCAAAATGCAGCCAGGCAGCCTGGCTCAGTTCCACCTGCTTGCGGCGCGTATCGTCGGTATCGCTCAAGACGATCCAGCCCTTTTCCCGCATCGACTTCAAGCGCGCGTGCAGCATGGCCGGCGAACCGAGTTCGCTTTGCGCCATCATGTCGCGCACCGACAGGCGTTCCCGGGCTTGGCCTGCGCGGGCGACGAAAGCCAGGATGCGATCTTCCAGAGGGTCCAGCGATGGCAGCGACGGCAAGCCACGCAAGGCATTCGCCAGTTGCAGGAAACGCACGTAGATATCTGCCGGTCGATTATTTTTTTCCATGGCCATATTGTAAGCTGCTGCCGCAAGCGGTTTGCCAACGCTGTTAAATTCATATCGATCATACCCGTCATTTCAGGCCTGTCGCAAGTATCTTCCTGCGCCGGCGCGGATACTTCGGTAAGATACGCGCGTCATGTCCACCACCCCCTCTCCCGCCGCGAAACTGCGTCTCAACCTGCTGACGGTCGGCAGCACGGCGATCGTCTATATGCTGGTGTACATGACCAACGACTGGCTGTTCAAGCACATCGAGTTCGCCCAGGGGATCGCCTGGATCTACCTGCCGGCAGGGATCCGGCTCATCTGCACCTTGCTGTTTGCCGAAGCGGGCGTGCTGGGCATCCTGATCGGCTCGCTGCTGGCTTCCAGCGTCTACGCCCTGTTCCCGGGCGATCCGGTCACCACCGTCGGCTACAGCATCATCTCGGCGCTGGCACCTTACCTTGCCTATAGGTTCACATTACAGGGAATGCGCCTGCAGCCGTCGCTGAGCAACCTGACCACCACCCGCCTGCTGGCCTGCATCCTGCTGTACGGGCTGACCAACCCGCTGCTGCAGCTGCTGTGGTTCGTCCTGCGCGGCGTCTCCTACCATTTCTGGTCGGGCCTGATCGTGATGTCCATCGGCGACCTGACCGGCTCGCTGATCGTGGTCTATGCGATCAAGATGCTGCTGTCCTTCCTTCCCTTGCCAAGGCACTAACCTCGCGTGGTGTTGCGGCCACATCGTCATCGATTGTAATACTGCCGAAATAATTCATCGCTATTCTGCCGACAGTTATAGAAATTATAGCGGTTAGCGACTTCGCGCTATCGCCGCACATCTTCCATCGGGGTATAGCAATGCGTAGTTGGGACGAACCAAAAAAGCGGAAAGCCCGCGTCGAAATCATTCCCATGATCGACGTGATGATGTTCCTGCTAGTGTTTTTTGTGCTGATCAGTCTCAACGTCATCCCCGCACTCGGCCTCAAAACGCATTTGCCGACCGCCAGCAGCTCGCAGGACCTGAAGCCGCAAAACAAGGCGGTCATCACGATCGGTCTCAACGACGCGCTGCAGGTCGACGGCGTCGACACCAAGATCAGCGAGCTGCCGGCGCGCCTCAACCTGGCGCGCAAGAACGGTGAAAAACTCAACGTCATCGTCAACAGCGATCGCGGCGTCGAGGTGCAGCGGCTGGTGGAAGTGATGGACACGCTGAAGCAGAATGGCTTCGAGTCGATCTCCATCGCTACCCGCAAGCCGTGATGCGGGCAATGATGACCATGCCGTTCCTGTTTCGCTTCCGCGATGCGCTGGCGACCTTGCCTGCCATGCTCATGCTGGCGATCCTGGTCTTTGCCGGCATCCAGAAAGTGGTGAAGATCGAGCCGCATGCGGACGACTCGCTGGTGCAGATCGCCTTGACCGAACCGGAGCCGCCGGCACCACCCGTGATCACGCCACCGCCGCAGGTTCCGACGCCGCCGCAAGTAGTCAAGCCAGTCCCGGTAGCGCAACCAGTCCGGCAGCCGACACCGCCGCAGGCGGTCAGCCAGGCGCCTGTCAGCAACATCCCCAGCGCAGAAATGGCGGCGCCGCCCAAGGCCGTAGCTGCACCGGCTGCTCCAGCCCCGGTGACACCGCCGGCGCCTGAACCGGCGCCAGCCGTAGCCAAACCAAACAACGCCAGCATCGAAGCCGGGTATGTCTCCAAGGTGCGTGCGCACCTGAACAGCATCAAACGCTATCCGACCGGCCGCGAAGCCAGCCAGCAGCGGCCGCAAGGCAAGGTCAAGGTCTGGTTCGTGCTGAACCGCGACGGCAGCCTGGTGGAGCAAGGCATAGAAGAATCGTCGAACTCGATGCTGCTCGACGAAGCCGCCCGCAAGACCATCAACCGCGCTGCATTTCCTGCTTTTCCCGAATCCAGCTGGGCCGGAGAAGCGACACACAGATTCAGCGCGGAGCTGGAATTTATCCCGGGAGCGGGGTAGAGCAACAACGAACAACAGCGAGCGGCCGTTTGACTGCTTAGTTTGAATACACACACCAAAAATATACAGGGAGTAATGCCATGCAATTCAAAGTCACCCGGCTGTCACTGCTGATCTCCGGGCTATTCATCGCCGCCAGCCCACTTGCCCATGCTGCCGATACGTCCGATGTCGGCAAGGTCACGGTGCAAGGCGACAATGGCGGCCAGAGCACCGGCCTGATCCAGCAGGAAGAATCGGCGAAAGCGCGCAGCTCGGTCAACCGCGATTACATGGACAAGCAAAGCACCACCAGCAATCCGTTCCAGATGATTAACCTGCTGCCAGGCGTGAACAGCTACGATACCGACGGCACCGGCCTGTTCGGCGGCAATATCCGGGTGCGCGGCTTCAACAGCGACCAGCTTGGTTTCACCATCAACGGCGCGCCGGTCAACGATTCCGGCAGCTTCGCCGTCTATCCGCAGGAATACACCGATGCGGAAAACCTGTGCGACATCTTCGTCACCCAGGGCTCCACCGACACCGAAGCGCCGCACGTCGGCGCCACCGGCGGCAACATCGGCATGACCATGTGCACGCCGGAAGACCAGCGCCGCTTCCGCACCGAATACACGTTCGGTTCGAACAGCCTGTGGAAAGCTTATGTACGCCTGGATTCCGGCAAACTGTTCAACGACCGCTTCAAGTTCTTCGTCTCCTATTCCAAGACCCAGGCCGACAAGTTCAAGGGCGATGGCCGCGCCGACAAGGAACACGTCGACTTCAACAGCAAGTTCGACCTCGGCGGCGGCAGTTTTGTCGATACCGGCTTCATGTACAACTCGGCCCTGAACAACAATTATCGTTCACTGACCAAGGCGCAGATCGCCCAGTATGGACGCAACCTCGATTTCGGCACCGTCCCGCCGATACACCAGCCAGGCGGCCCCGGCGCGCAAAATGATTCGACCTACGGACCGAACGCCGGCATCAACACTGGCAACAAGGACCTGTACTACGGCTACAACCTGAATCCGTTCAAGAACTGGCTGGGCACCATGAACGCCCACTTCCAGCTGGCGCCGCAATCCAGCATCGATGTCAACCCGTACATGTGGTACGGCTTCGGCACCGGCGCCAACCAGCTGCAAACCGTCAGCGAAGGCAATTCCGGCACCCTGCTCGGCGGCGGCGTGCGCGACGCCAACGGCGACGGCGACACCAAGGACACCGTGTTCGTCTACGAAGGCAGCCGCACCCGCACTTACCGTCCCGGCGTCACGCTCAAGTACAACCAGCAGATCGACAACCACAAGCTGATGGTCGGCTACTGGTACGAACGCGCGCGCCACCAGCAAACCGGTCCATTTGCGCCTATCGACAACAACGGCAATTCTGCCGATGTCTGGCAAAACAATCCCGGCGCCTGGCTGCGCAACCAGGACGGCTCTTTCGTGCAGTATCGCGATACGCTGACCGTCAGCACCGGCAAATCGGCCTTCGTGCAAGACAACATCAGCCTGTTGCAAGACAAGCTGAACCTGCAGCTCGGCGCCCGCTACTCGAGCATCGACCGCGATTTCACCAACAACCCGAGCCAGAGCGCACCCGGCTTCTATACCTTGCAGAAATCGTATTCCGACCTGCTGCCTAGCGTCGGCATCCGCTATCAGCTCGACCAGGTGCAATCGGTATTCTTCAATGCAGCGAAGAACTTCAAGGCGCCAGGCAATTTCTCTTATTTCGGCCTGATCTCGGGCGGCAAAATCGTCAATGGCGTCTATACCGGCGGCACCGTGCGCAACCCGCTGGTGGACAAGGAAACGTCATGGAACTATGACCTCGGCTATCGCTATGCAAGCGACAAATGGACATTTTCCGGTTCGGTGTTTTATGTCGACTACAAAGACCGCATAGCCACTTCCTACAACCCGGATACCGGCAACCGCACCGACTTCAATGTCGGCGATTCCACCTCCAAGGGTTTCGAACTGGAATCAGGTTACTCGCTTAGCAAGAACCTGAGCCTGTACGGATCGCTGTCCTACATCAAGAGCAAGATGAAGAGCGACATGCCGTTTGCCGCCAATTTCGCGCTGCCCACCGGCGGCAAGGAATTTCCAGATACGCCTAACTGGCTGAGCGGCATGAGCCTGCAATATGCGCAGGACAGCTGGTACCTGTTCGGACAGGCAAAATACACAGGCAAACGCTACACCACGCTGGTCAACGACGACAGCCTGGGCGGCTACACGGTATTCAATGCCGGCGCCGGCTATACCTTCCCGTCGTCGACCTGGCTGAAGAAACCGACAGTGCGTTTCAATCTCAACAATATCTTTGACAAGCAGTACCTGAACCTCAGTTCGGGCAGCGGCAGCCAGTTCACCACCAATGCTGTTGCAATCGGTCCAAATGCGCCGGCATCGGCGCCGCAGTTCTACGTCAGCGCCCCACGTACTTTCAGCGTGACGCTGGTTGCGGATTTTTAATCGGGCTGTAGCAAGCCAAGTGTAGCAAACCATGGCGGCGGTCCCTGAACCGGGGCTGCCGCTGCAACAAAAGTGCATTCGTGCGCAGAGAGGTCAACATGAACATGCAATTATTCCACGAGCTCGCTTTCTATCTGATGTACGCCTGTGCTGCCTTGGCGATATTCGTGATTGTCGAACGCGGGCTGTTTTTCAACTACACGCTGCGCCAGGCGATCGGCCTGGAAAAAGCCATGACCCATGCGGTTCAGCATGTGCAGGAACTGCCTGCCGCGTTGACATCGCGCGCCAGCCTGCCGCTGACGCTGGTGTCCGACATCCTGGCGGAAAAGCACCAGCTGACCAGTGAAAAAGACTTGCAAGATTTCAGCGAGTCGGTCTACATCGCCAACCGCGGCGAAGTGCAGCACCGGCTATGGATCCTCGACACCATCGTCACCGCCGCTCCCCTGCTCGGCCTGCTCGGCACGATTTTGGGTATCATCGATACTTTCAAGGCGCTGGCGGTATCCGGCGTGTCCGATCCGGGCCAGGTGTCGCAAGGCATAGGCACCGCCCTGTATGCAACGGCGCTGGGCATCGGCATTGCGGTAGTCGGCATGTTTTTCTTTAATATGTTCCAGGAACGGATAGAGCGCATCAACGATCATCTGAAAGTGCTGATGCTGCGCGCCTGTGTCGGCCGCGCGGCGGGACACGATACAAAGGCCGCGGCGCTGGCTGAAGCGGGCAAATTGCATCTCGCCTAATAAACTGGATGGAAGCGGGATAGAATCGAGGACTGCTTGAAACACATGTGTGCAAAACCTGTAGTCCGGACCATCCTGTTGTGCTGCATCGCAGCCGCTTTCCTGGCTGCATGCAGCGGCCTGCAACCGGCAGCGCAAAATGCGCCGCTGGAAATCAACCTGGTCGCCATCAATGACCTGCACGGCCACCTGGAAGCCGAAACCAAGAGTTATGCCAGCACGGCCGAAGCCCTGCCGCGCAAGTTCAAGGTCGGCGGCCTGGATACCATCGGCGGCGCACTCAGTGCATGGCGCGCCGAGGATCCGCAGCTGCTGCTGGTCGGCGCCGGCGACCTGATCGGCGCCAGCCCTGCCCTGTCTTCGATCTGGGCCGACGAACCGACCATCAGCGCCCTCAGCCAGCTTGGCCTGCGCGTCAGTTCAGTGGGCAACCATGAATTCGACCAGGGCAGCGCCGAGCTGCTGCGCTACCAGCATGGCGGCTGCAAATCGAACCGGCCAGACAAGGCATGCCAGTTCGACGACCATTTCCCCGGCGCCGGATTTTCTTATCTGGCCGCCAACGTCATCGACAAGACCACCAACCGCCCGCTGCTGGCGCCCTACCGGATCGAACAGGTGCGCGGTCTCAAGATCGCTTTCATCGGCGCCGTAGTGCGCGGCACGGAAAAAATGGTGTCTGCCGACGGCATAGCCAATGTTGAATTCACCGACGAGGCCGACGCCATCAACCGCTGGGTACCCGAGATCAAGGCGCAAGGCGTCAGCGCCATCGTGGTTCTGATCCATCAAGGCGGCGAAACCCCGGAACCGTTCGACATGGCGGCATGCACTCAATTGCGCGGTCCGATTGTCGACATCGTCAAACGCCTCGATCCGGCGATCAGGCTGATCATCAGCGCGCATACCCATAACGGTTATACCTGCCAGGTCGACGGCCGCACCGTGACGCAAGGCGAATCCTTCGGCCACATGCTGACCCGGATCAAGCTCACGATCGATCCGCGCATCGCCGACCTGCAAGGCAAGATCACTGCCATCGACGCCCGGAACGTATTGATGGACCAGCGGCGCTTTGCGCCCGATCCCGCATTGTCGGTTTTCCTGCAGACGCTGAAAGCACGCAGCGACCTGGTGCTGGCGCAACCGATTGCACGCATCGCGGTAGCGCGCATCGACAACAAGATCAACGATGCCGGCGAATCGCCCATGGGCGATGTGGTCGCAGACTCGCAGCTGGCGGCGACGCGCAAATTCGGTGCACAGATCGCCATGACCAACCACAAGAGCATCCGTGAGAGCCTGGACAGCGGCGCCGCCGGCAGCAACTACGCCCAGGTCGCAGCCACCACGCCCTATGGCAATACGCTGATCCTGCTGTCGCTTACAGGCAGCCAGCTGCTGGCCTTGCTGGAGCAGCAAAGCTGGCTGGATCAGGATCGTCCGGGCGGCCGCATCATGCTGCAAGTCTCGCGCGGCCTGAGCTATCGCTGGGACGCCAGGCGGCCGCTCGGACAGCGGGTTGTTCCCGGCAGCATAAAACTGAACGGCGTCGCCTTGCAGCCGCAAGGGCAATACCGGCTCAGCGTCAACAGTTTCATTTCCCAGGGCGGCGACGGCTTCAGCCTGCTGACGCAGGGCGCCGACCGCGTGGACACCGGCATCAACGACCTCGACGCGCTAAGTCATTACCTGATCGCCAGCGAACGCGACAACCACCCAGCCGGCAGCGCGCAGGCAGACGGCCGCATTGTGCGTGTGCATTAACTCACCAGAAAATTTCCCGGAACCGCCCATGCGTAAATTGATCGCCACGATTTCAATCCTAATCGGCTGCACCGGCAGCGCCCATGCCGAATTCGGCATCCCCGGCTACGAGTTGGTGCATACCGCGCCGGTTGAGACCACGCTGGCAACACCTGACTTGCGGGAGCCGCTGCAGGTCTGGAGCGAGATGTTCGACGGCGCAAAACAACAGATCGTGCTCGGTCAATTCTATGTCGCCAGCCAGCCTGGCGCCGCATTCGAGCAGGTGATCGCACGGCTCGCCGTGGCCGGCGCGCGCGGCGTCAGGATCCGTTTCCTGATGGAAGAAAAAGGCAAGTTCGCCTCCGACATGCCGACCATCGAACGGCTCAAGCAGATTCCCAACCTGGAATTCCGCTATCTCGATTATTCCAAGCTGACCGGCAATGGCATCATCCACGCCAAATACATGGTGGTCGATGGCAGCAGCGCCTATGTCGGCAGCCAGAATTTCGACTGGCGCTCGTTTGCCCATATCCATGAAACAGGCTTGCGCATCACCGATGCCATGGTGGTCAGCCAGCTGCAGAAAATCTTCGAACATGACTGGCATGCGCAGGAACTGATCGCGCAAGGAAAAGAAGTACCCAAGCTGAACCAGGGTGTGAAGAGCGCCAATGACCAGCAAGCGGCATTCCTGGTGGCCAGTCCGAACGCTTTCAATCCGCCCGGCGTCGGCGACTCCGAAACGGAACTGCCGAAACTGCTGGCGGCCGCCAAATCCGAAGTCAGGATACAGTTGCTGGACTATGCGCCACTGAGCTACGGACCGAATCACACCCGGCCATATTACGCGGTCATCGACAATGCGATCCGCGCTGCGCTGGCGCGCGGCGTCAAGGTCAAGTTGATGGTGTCGAACTG
Organism: Collimonas fungivorans; assembly: GCF_001584145.1. NCBI lineage: Bacteria > Pseudomonadati > Pseudomonadota > Betaproteobacteria > Burkholderiales > Oxalobacteraceae > Collimonas > Collimonas fungivorans. The sequence continues at coordinate 5,206,566 of NZ_CP013232.1, forward strand.
GAATACCGAAAAACCGGCGCTCGCCTACCTGAAAAGCCTGGCGCTGCTGCCCGGCATGGAAATCAAGATCGTCACGCTGCCGCAGGCGAGCAGCGGCTTCATTCCGTTCGCCCGGGTGATCCATAGCAAGACCATGGAGATCGATGGCCAGGTGGCATGGATAGGCACCAGCAACTGGAGCGGCGGCTACCTGGACCTGTCGCGCAACCTGGAAATCGTGCTGCGCAACGAGAAGATGGCAAAACGGATCGGCGACCTGCACCAGCAGACATGGGATTCGGCCTACGCCCAGCCTATCGACGTAATGAAGGATTATCCCAAGCCGGTGAAGGGCAAGGAATAATCCAGCTCAGGTTCCGGCTCAGGCAGCACCGACCACGGCGGTCAGCATGCTGATGGAACCGATGTCGATGCCGTCCACCGCAATCGATATCGTCTCGTCGTCCTGCCTGGCGCCGGCGATGTACAGCAGAGGCAGGTAATGCTCCGGCGTCGGCACTGACAATTGCGCGTCCTGGCCCTGGTCGGCATAGTCGATCAGCGCCTGCATGTCGCCGCTCACCAGGCTGTCGCGGATGTGGTCGTTGAAGCGCTGGGCCCAGCCGTGTACCGGCGCATCCTGGCTGCGGTTCATCAGGCGCAGGTTGTGCACCACGTCGCCGCTGCCGATAATCAGCACGCCTTGTTCGCGCAAGACGGCAAGCTTGCGGCCCAGGTCGAAGTGGAACTGCGCCGGCTGGGTAGCGTCGATGCTTAGCTGGATCACCGGCACATCGGCCTTGGGAAAGGCCTTGACCAGCACCGACCAGGTGCCGTGGTCAAGCCCCCACGAATGATCCATGGCGACTGCCACCGGCGCCAGCAGATCGCGCACCTGCGCCGCCAGCTGCGGATCGCCCGGCGCCGGATAACGCACATCAAACAGCGCCTGCGGAAAACCGCCGAAATCATGGATGGTCTTCGGCTGCGCCATGGCGGTGACGCCGGTGCCGCGTGTGTACCAATGCGCCGACACCGACAGGATCGCTTTCGGTTTCAATTGCGCGGCGCTGGCCCCAAGCGCGGCCCAGGCTGCGGTGTAGCGGTTATCTTCCAGCGCATTCATGGGGCTGCCGTGACCGAAGAAAATCGCCGGCATGCGGGTGGTAATCGTGCTCATCTTGATCTCTTCCAGAAATTTATTTATCGGCTTTGCCGCCGCCCAGCGCAAATGCGCCGTTGCCCAGCAAGGCTACCGAAATTGCGGTAACCACCATGAAGGCTGGATATTCCCAGCCGCCGTTAGGACTGGTGAATACCCAGCCGTTGCCGGCGTGTACCGACAATGCGCCCAGCAGCACCGGCAGCGAAATCACGGCGGCGACCCGGGCCTGCAGGCCCAGCACCATGGCGATCCCGGTCAGCACTTCGACCGCCACCACAGGATATACCGACCATGCCGGAAAACCCTGGCTGGCGAAGAAAGCGGCGGCGCCGGGCAAGGTGAAGACAAAAACCTTCAGGTAAGCATGGGCCAACAGCGCGATGCCCAAGGTCAGCCTGAGCAGGGCGGCGGCGTAGGTGCTTGGATTGTTCATGATATTACTTTCGCAAGAAATGGTTTAAAACCATGGGAATTTACGGATCGTGTCCGACTATATATTCTTGCAATGTAAAGAAAAATCATGTTTTATTGAAATACTATTTCCGAATTCCAAAATAATAAGGCATTGCAATGAACCTGTTCGAGGCAATGAAGGTGTTTGTCAAAGTAACTGAAACCGGCAGCCTGTCTGGCGCAGCGCGGATCCTGAACCTGTCCAATCCGTCCGTGACGCGGCATGTCGCCGACCTTGAGGAATACCTTGGCGCGCGCCTGCTGAACCGCAGCACGCGCCGGCTGAGCCTGACCGATACCGGCAGCGCCTACCTGGAGCGCTGTAAACAAGTGCTGGCCGATCTCGAACAGGCCACGCTGGCGGCCGGCATGCATGCCGCCAACCCGAGCGGCGTGCTGCGCATCAATGCGCCGGTATCCTTCTCCGTCAACCATCTGGGCCGGCTGCTGCCGCTATATGCGCAGCGTTATCCGAATGTGAAACTGGACGTGACCTTGTCCGACCGCATTGTCGACCTGGTCGAAGAAGGTTTCGACCTGGCGATCCGCATCGGCAAGCTGCAAAACTCCAGCCTGGTGATGCGCAAGCTGGCCAAGGCCCATGTGCTGACCTGCGCCGCCCCGGCCTACCTGGAACGACACGGCGTGCCGCAGCATCCCGACGACCTGGCGCGGCATACCTGCCTGACCTATGCCTATACGCTGCCGGACAATGAATGGCGCCTGCAGCGCGACGGCAAGGTCCATACCGTGCGCGTAGGCGGCGGCCTGCATTGCAACAACGGCGACCTGCTGATGGCGGCGGCATTGGCCGGCATGGGCGTAATCCGGCAGCCGACGTTCATCATAGGCGATGCCATCCGCGACGGCCGCCTGCAGCCGATCCTTACCGATTACCACGGCGATGCCCTGGCGGTTCACGCGGTGTACCCGAGCCGCCAGCACCTGTCGGCCAAAGTGCGCACCTTCGTCGATTTCCTGGCCGAGCAATTCGGCGAAGTGCCGGCCTGGGACCGCGATCTGCCAATATGAAAAAAGGCCGCATCCGCGGCCTTTGCTGAGTCGGTATGCAGGTACTTACTTCTTGCTGCGTGGCGTTGCCGCCTTGGTCAGCTGCGCGCCGGCATTGTTCAAGTTGGCTTCGAGGGTTTCGACTGCCTGCTTGGCGTTCTTGGTCAGCTGTTCATAACCGGCATTGGCATTGCTGATCACCGATTTCAGGATGGAGATCGCGTTTTCCGAACCGGCAGGCGCGTTCTTGCTGACTTCTTCGATCAAGGCGTTGATGCGGCGGCTGGTTTCCGCCACCTGCGCTTCTGCCGCGCGCGTGTATTCAGCCTGGGTGCCGGAGGCGATGCTGGCCAGGTGGCGGCCGTAAGCTGCGGCTTTTTCGGCGCCCGGCTTGGCCTGGGCCGCCGAGATGTTGAGGAATTCCTGCGGATCCTTGGCGCTCAGCAATTGCTTGGCGGCGCCGCCGGATTCTTCCAGCGAAGCCTTGGCCGCGCTGATGTTGAGTTCGATGACCTTTTCAACACCCTCGAAGGTTTTTGTGGTCAGGGTATTGAGCAATGCCAACTGGGCTTCGAAATGCGCTTTGGTTGCTGCGGCAAACTGTTCATGAAACGAAAACATGGCCTTCTCCTGTGTGAACAAATCATCTCTTGCTATCAACATGGCAATATTACACATTCTACAAGTAAAATGTGAATCTGCCTCCTGCCAAACCTGACAGTCCTAGCCCGCCGCGGCAGCGCAAACCTTCCTGTCTTTCGGCTTGCCGCCATGGCCGCTACGGCAGGCACGGTAGGCGACTACCGTGCTTTCAAACAGCTGGCGCGCCTGCGGCACCGGCAGTTTCGCCAGCCGTTCTGCCAGCTTGCGGCTGACCTGGAAATGCTGGTAATCGATGGGCTTTTTCCAATCCCCACCCCAAGTCAGAAAACCATGTTGCGCGAATAGTTCCACAACTTGTTCGCTGCTTCCCGCCCGGCTGGCGATGCGCGCGCCGAAAGCTTGCCCGGTCGGCGGGCTGTAAACCAGCCGGCCCTGGGCATCGCGCCGCACATACGGGTTTTGCAAAGGATTGATATCGATCGCCAAACCATAGGCATGCAAGGATGCCGCTCCGCCGCCGGTGATCGGCCTGTCGTTGAAGGCGGAGGTATTATTGTCCGCCATCGAGGCGTCGTCATTGCCTTGATAATGCTCCATCAGACGGGCCTGCGCAAGCGGGAAACGGCGCTTCAGCAGTTCGTCGAACAGCGCTTTGACCTGCGGCGCGACCGCCGCCATGACCATGATCTCGCCGTCGTCGTGGCGCACCTGGTGAAAGTCGAGATAGGAGAAACGGACTACCTGCAGCTGCGGGCAGTCGACCGGCGCGCCGGGCTGCAGCACATGCTGCTTGAGCAGCGCGCATTGCTGGCTGTCCAGTCCCGCAGCGCCGCCGCCAGCCTGGGCGCCGGCCGCCATGGCTGGCAGCAGCAGCGCCAGCATCAACCGGCCCAGCGCGGAAGCCGGCGCCATCAGCTCACCGGCGGCATGACCAGTTCATGCACCACCAGGCCGGCGTCGGAATCGCCGAAGGTGTCGCCGTTGGCCTTGACGCGCTCCGCGGCCTGCATGGCGTCGGCATAACCTTGTTCCCAGCGCCACTCGATCGAGCCGCGCGAAAAATTGATGTCCTTGGACGGCATGTTCCAGTCGTGGCCGCTGTAGCGCAGGCGCACGATGTGGATCGTGCTGTTGTCGTGCAAACCCTTGAATTCCTTGAGGTCGGATTTGCTGCGCAGCGCCGGCGGCAGCTTGTCGTACAGCGCTTGCGCGGCGCGCCGCAATTGATACATGCGCAAGTAGTTTTCGATATGGCGTTCCGAACGGGAGGCGAAGGTCACGTCTTTCTGGCGATTGGTGATCTGGTCCAGGGTAGTCGGCTCGGGACCGTCGGCGTTCCACAAATCGACCATCACGCACAGGGTGTTGCCGTCGACGTCGGTCTTGGATTCGTCGTCCAGCACCACTTCCAGCGGCGTATTCGAATACAGGCCGCCATCCCAGTACAGGTCGCCGTCGATGCGCACCGGTGCAAAGCCGGGCGGCAAGGCGCCGCTGGCCATGATGTGTTCGACGCCGATCTTCCGTTCCTGGGAATCGAAATTGACCAGGCTGCCGCAAGCCACGCGCATGGCACTGACGGTCAGGCGCATGCCGCCGGGGCTGTTCAGGTAGTCGAAATCCACCAGCCGCGCGAGCGTCTCAGCCAGCGGCGTGGTGTCGTAGAAACTGGCTTGTTCCGCCTGTACAGGCATACCCACCATGAAAGGATTCAGCGAACGCGGCGAGAAAAATCCCGGCACGCCGCGGGTGGTGACATCGGTCGTAGTCCACCAGGTGTTGAACTGGCGCATGGCATCCGGCACTTTGCTCAGATCCGTCAAGTCGCCGTGGCCGACCTGTTCCCAGAATTCCTTCAGGCGCGACAGCCGCATGTCGCGTTCGTTGCCAGCGATGATCGCGGCGTTGATGGCGCCGATCGAGGTTCCCACCACCCAGTCCGGAGTCAGGCCGTTCTCGTGCATCGCATGATAGACCCCGGCCTGATACGCACCCAGCGCGCCGCCGCCCTGCAATACCAGCGCCACCCGCGGGGTGACCGACTCGGCTTTGGTTTTAGTACGGATCCGTGCTTTGGAAGTGGTTGCATTGCTCATTTGACGCCCATCTTGTGTAGGGAAGAGCAATCATATTAACCGATCGCGGCAAGAGGCAACGGCGGCAGCCGATATGTCATCAAATCTTCATTAGCGGCAACGATTCTGATTTTTAATGTATTCGCCGCACCTTAAATGCAACAATTTATTACGGGCAATAAATTGCGGCCCCATCATTAAAACAGGAGTTTCCATGGTTTTGCGCCCCATCATCGCCGGAGCCAGCTAGCCGCCAGTTCAGCTGCGGTTATCGCTCAGGGCAATACCGATACGCTGGCGGCAATCGCGCATAACCTGGCGAACGTTGAGCGACTCGCCGAGGCAACCTTGCCGGCATTGAAAGTTTCCTTACCTGACGCCGCGCTGAGGCTTGGCGGGCACCGGGCGCAAGTGGCCGCGGCCCGGCGTAGAGCCAGGATCTTTGCCGGCCGTCGCCGCCACGCCGTCGCTTACGCACTGTTTCACGAAATCGTTCAGGGACTGCCCTTTCCTTGCCGCCGCCAGGCTGGCGTTGCGATGCAGCTCAGGCGTCAGGCGCACATTGAACGTGCCGCTGCAAGGCTTGTCCGGTTCCAGGCCTGCGCGCCGGCACTTGTCCAGATAAAAATCCACCGCTTCTGCAAATGCCGTTTGCAGCTCCCTAACGTTTTCCGCTTCGTAGCTTACGAGATCATTGATAAACAATATCTCGCCATGCAGGCAGCCATCCTCGATGCTGACCTCGATCGAGCCTGAATAATTTTTATGGCTGAGTATTTTGTCGCTCATTTCATTCCTCGCTAGCGTCCGTCAAACCGTACTCTTTCAGCTTGCCGTTTACCTTCAACAATAAATATCTTTTCACGATATTTCCTGGATGGGGCTTATGCACAAAAATCTTAAGGCCCGCCGCGGTTTTAAAACATCGATAAGAACCGCCCTTGTCAGAAAACTCGATAAATCCGTACGAATTGAGCAGATTGATCAATTCTTGCCATGTAAAGTCTGCGGGTACTGCAGCAGCTCGGTTGCGTAATTTATCGGCTTTAGTCATTTGATTATCCTGTCCTTCCTCCAAAATTGCAACTGAAAATCAGTTGCATGGCAATCTCGCGTTGTTCACGGCGGTTTATCTCGATACTCATGAACACGGTTGACCATGTCAATTTGGCAAATTCCCTAAAACCTCGGTCCTGCGGGTGCGCAGGCGTAAAATGGCGCATTCCGCAGTTTCTGCCGCCAATCTTTTTCGTTAGCCCGCCATGACCATCCTGCTGTCCACGCTCAACGCGCGTTATTCCCACGCTTCACTTGGGCTGCGCTATCTGCAGGCGAACATGGGGGATCTGCGCGAAGCTACGCAGCTGCATGAATTCGTCATCGGCGCCAAGACCACCGACATTGTCGAAAAGCTGCTGGCGCACAAGGCCGAGACGGGCACCACCATCGTCGGCTTCGGCGTGTATATCTGGAATATCGAGGAAACCACCAAGGTGGTGGCGATGCTGAAACGGGTAGCGCCCGACATGGTGATCGTCCTGGGCGGACCGGAAGTGTCTTACGAATCGGCCGAGCAGCAGATCGTGCAGCTCGCCGACTACCTGGTCACCGGCTGGGGCGACGTTACCCTGCCGCAGCTGTGCCGGCAGATCCTGCACGGCCCGAAGCCGCTGATGAAGGTGCATGTCGGGGTGCAGCCGCCCATGGCCGATATCGTCCTGCCGTATGGCTTGTACAGCGACCATGACATCGCCCATCGCACCTTGTATGTGGAGGCTTCGCGCGGCTGTCCGTTCAAATGTGAATTCTGCCTGTCGGCGCTGGACAAGACGGCGTGGCCGTTTGCACTCGACAATTTCCTGGCCGAGATGGAGTCGTTGTATGCGCGCGGCGCGCGGCTGTTCAAATTCGTCGACCGCACCTTCAACCTGAACGTCAAGACCAGCCTGAAGATCTTGCAGTTCTTCCTCGACAAACTGGCGGCCAGTCCTGACGACCCGGTGTTTGCCCACTTCGAACTGGTACCTGACCATTTGCCGGATGCCTTGAAGGAGTCGATTGCGCTATTTCCGCCCGGTGCCTTGCAATTCGAAATCGGCATCCAGAGTTTCAACCCGGAAGTGCAGGCGCTGGTGAGCCGCAAGCAGAATAACGAGAAGGCGGCGGAGAATATCCGCTGGCTGATCCAGCAATCGCAGGCGCATCTGCATGTCGACCTGATCGCCGGCCTGCCGGGCGAAGATGTCGCCAGTTTCGCCCGCGGTTTCGACCGCCTGGTGGCGCTCCAGCCGCATGAAATCCAGTTCGGCATCCTGAAACGCTTGCGCGGCACGCCGATCATCCGCCATACCGAGCCTTACGGCCTGATCTTCGATCCGCACCCGCCCTACACCATCCTCGCCACCAGCCTGATCGACTTCCCCACCATGCAGCGCCTGCAACGGTTTTCGCGCTACTGGGACCTGGTCGCCAATTCAGGCCGCTTCGCGCACACGCTGCCGATCCTGCTCGGCGATTCTCCGTTTGCCAGCTTCATGGCGTTTTCGGACTGGCTGTACAGCAAGACCGATGCCACCCACCGGATCGCACTGGATCGCCTGGCTGGCCTGGTCGGCCAGTGGCTGCATTTACAAGGGATGGGAGAAAGTGCGGTCAATGCCGTGCTCAGCACGGACTATGCGGGCAAGCCACCCAGGCAGGCTGACATGCCGCAGCACATGGTAAAAACCGATGCTGCGGTCGCCCCCAAACGCCAGGCGCGCCACCTGGTTCATACCTAACCCGCTGATCTGGCGGCGGCGCTGAGATCCAGCATGTGCTGGCGCCAGGCGCCAATGAGTTGCTGCGCCACGCTGTCCATGGAGGACAGCGCCACGCTGCTGCTATGGTCGATGATCATCATGGCATACACGTTGGCGAGCGCATTCACCTCAGGCGACAATGCGCATTCCTCCCCTACCGCAGGCCGTTGCAGACGCCAGTAATTGATGGCTTGTTCCAGTTCGGGCAATGAGATATTCATGGCTTTATTGTACCTGCCACGAGCTGCTTGTCAGATCTACGGCTGAAATATTGTCAGAAAACCACGCCGGCAACCAGGATGATGTTGGCGTACGGGGTGAACTCGCCGGTGCGGATAACGGCTTTCGCGCTGTGCGTCATGCGCTTGAAATCGGCATGCGGCAAAGTCCGCTTGTCGGCCAGGCCGAGCGCCTCGATCTGCTGCGCCAGCTGCGGGCTGTGCAACGGCAGTTCGTCGGCCAGCACATGATGCTCCACCTGCATTTCCGTCAATACCGTTTGCAGGGTATCCATGAAACCTGGCACACCGCGTGTCAGCGCCAGGTCGATCAGCGGCACGCCGGGCGGCACCGGCAAGCCGGCATCGCCGATCACTATGCTTTCGCCATGGCCCAGCGATGCGATCAGTTGCGACAGCGCGATATTCAGCAATGGGCTTTTTTTCATCTCAAGCCTCCAGTTCACGGCGATAGGGAATCGAGGTTTGCGCACCGATGCGCGCCACGCTCAGGGCTGCCGCGCGCTGGCCGAAGGCGATGGCGTCGGCTTCGCTGCGGCCTTCGGCCAGCGCGGCGACAAAACCGCCAATGAAGGTATCACCGGCAGCGGTGGTGTCGACCGCCTTGGTCGGCTGCGCGGAAAAATGGATCGAGCCGGACGACAGCGCCGCATACACGCCCTTCTCGCCCAGCGTGACCAGCACATTGCTGCTGCCGTTGACGCGCAATTTGAGGACTGCTGCCTCGATGGCAGCGTCGTTATCCAGGCTGGCGGCGTTCAGGCCGGCCAGCATGGCCGCCTCGATTTCATTCGGGATCAGGTATTCCACCTGCGCCAGCAGATCGGCCGGCAAGGCTTGCGCCGGCGCAGGTGCTGGATTAAGCACCACGGTTTTACCCAGCTGATGCGCCAGCTTGATCGCATGGATGACTGTCGCCAACGGCGTTTCCAGCTGCAGGACGACGATGCGCGCCTGTTCGATCAGGCTGCGCGCGGCATCGATATGCGCCGGGCTCAGCGCGTCATTGGCGCCCGCGGCGAGCACGATGCTGTTCTGGCCGCTGGCGTCGACCAGGATCGAAGCCACGCCAGAAGCTTCTCCTTCTATTGTGCTGATATGGCTATCGTCGATGCCGTCGTTGCGCAAGGCAGCCCGCAGTTCGTTGCCGAAGGCGTCGTCGCCGAGGCAGGCGACCATTGCCACCTTTACGCTAGCGTCGCTGAGACGCGCGCAAGCGACCGCCTGGTTCGCGCCCTTGCCGCCCGAAATGGTCTGGAAACGTCCGCCCGACAAGGTCTCGCCGGGAAGCGGCATGCGCGGCACGTTGAGCACCAGGTCCATATTGATACTGCCGATGATGACGATCATTGTGTGTTCTTTAAATAAAAATGACTATTGATAGGTCACGCGTGGGCACAGGTGCCCACCCTACATTCGCACGGTCGAGCCGCGTATATGCAATTCAGGCGCAATCGACAGCCGCTGCAAAGGACGGTCGGGCGTGGCGATCCTTTGCAGCAGGCATTCGGCCGTGAGCTGGCCGAGCCGGCGCGTATTCTGCGCCACGCTGGTCAAGGTCGGATGGACGAACTGCGCCAGGTCGATATCATCGAAACCCACCACCGCCAACGTCTCCGGCACCGCGATGCCAAGTTCTGCCGCGGCACGCAAAGCGCCTATCGCCATCAGGTCGTTGCAGCAGAAAATCGCATCCGGGGCCTGCGCAGGCGCAGATGCAAAGCCTGCCAGCAGGCTGCGCGCCGCCAGGTAGCCGCCGGCGCTGGTGAAATCGGCATAAGCCAGCAACGGTTCCGTCAGCGTCACGCCGGCTGCCAGCAATGTCTGGCGCAAACCGCCGATCCGCTCCCGCGAAATAGCGATATCTTGGGGACCGCCGATGCAGGCGACGCGACGCCGCCCCAAACTCAGCAGATGTGCGGCCGCCAATGCGCCGCCGGCGGCATTGTCGACCGCCACCAGGTCGATCGCCATGTCTTTCGGCGCCCGGTCCAGCAGCACGGTCGGCACCTTCATCTTGCGCAACAGTTCGCCGTCGGTCTGCGCCAGTGTGGCCACGATCAGGCCGTCGCAGCGCTTGGTCAGCAGCACGTTGAGGTAATCGCGCTGCTTGGCCGGATCGTCGTCGGAGTTGCACAGGATGACGCTGTAGCCGGCGGCATAACAACTGTCCTCAATGCCGCGCGCCACTTCCGAAAAATACGGATTGGTATTGTTCGGGATGATCAGGCCGATACTGCCGGTAGCCTTGCTTTTCAAAGAACGCGCCAAAGCACTCGGCACATAGGCCATGGCTTCAACCGCCGCCAGCACCCGCGCCCGGGCGTCGGCGCTGACCGGCCGGGTCTGATTCAGGACGTGCGAAACCGTGGTGTACGAAACCCCGGCCGTGCGCGCTACATCCTTGATGGTCGCCATATTATTTACTCAATGCCTGGTATTAGTGTGTCGAACGCTCGCCGCGGCGGCGATATGTGTCCAGCACCACAGCAGCAACAATCACCAGCCCGGTGATGATGCGTTTCATCGGCTCGCTGACGCCGACTTGCGCCAGGCCGGCTTCCAGCACCGAGATAATCAGTACGCCTATGAAGGTGCTGACCACCGAACCGCGCCCGCCCATCAGGCTGGTGCCGCCAATCACCACCGCCGCAATCACTTGCAGCTCCATGCCGACGCCGCCGTTCGGATCGGCCGCTTCCAGCCGCGATACCTGGAACAGGGCGCCGACCCCGGCCAGCAAACCCATCAGCGCAAACACCAGCACCTTGCTGGGACGCGGATTGATGCCGGACAGGCGCACCGCTTCTTCATTGGTGCCGATGCCGATCCAGTGGCGTCCGAGCACCGTTTTGGTCAATACCAGGTGGCCGACGACAACGATCAGGATGGCAGACAGGAAAGCCGGCGACATGCCGAACAGGATAGGCGAACTGATGCCATCGACCGCGCTGCCGATATATTCGGTGCGCGAATTGGTGACTTGGTAAGCCAGGCCGCGCGCCATTTCCAGCACGCCCAGCGAAACGATGAACGAAGGAATGCGCCAGCCGACCGAAATCAGGCCGGTCAGCATGCCGCACAAGCTGGCCACCAGTACGCCCAGCGTGGCCGCCGCAAACAGCGGCCAGCCCCAGCGCACCATCGCCATCGACAGCACCGAAGCCGCCAGCGCCATCACCGAACCGACCGACAGGTCGATGCCGCCGATGATCAGCACAAAGGTCATGCCGACCGCCATCACCACCAGCGTCGGAATGTCGTTAGACAAAGTGGTAAAGGTAGCTGCCGTGAGGAAGTTCTCGCTGAGGATGGAGAACAGTATGCACATCGCCAGCAGCGCACCGATCAGGCCCAGGTAATTCTTCAGGCCGGACATGCTTCGGGTAAAAGAGAGAGTTGTCATGATTTTCGAAAAAGTTGGGGGCTTCAGGCAGCTTGCGCGGCGGATGCATCTGCGGCAGCGCTGTCGTTACCGTTACTATTGCCGTTCACATAGCCGCTGAACGCCGCCGCCAGGATCGTCTCCTGGCTCCACTGGCCACGCTCGAAAGTGTCTACCAGCTTGCCGGCGCTCATCACCGCGATGCGGTCGCAGATCAGCATCAGTTCGCGCAGGTCGCTCGATACGATCAGCAGTCCCTTGCCTTGGCGCGACAGCTCGGCCAGCAGCTTGTAGATATCGAACTTGGCGCCGATGTCGATGCCGCGGGTCGGTTCGTCGAACAGCATGATCGGGCAATCGCGGTACAGCCAGCGCGCAATCACCACCTTCTGCTGGTTGCCGCCGGAAAGCTCTCCCGCTGCCTGCATGCCGTTGCGCGAACGTATTCGCAAGCGCTTGATGTAGTCGTCGGCGACTGCCGCTTCTGCCTGCCGGTCGAGCACGCCGAACTTGCTGACGGCGGGCAGCTTGGCCAGCGTGGTGTTAAGGCCTATCGATTGCGGCAGCAGCAAACCCTGGCTCTTGCGGTCTTCCGTGATCATGGCGATGCCGGCGGCGATGGCGTCTTTCGGCGACGAAATTTTCGCTGCCTGAGTTTGGTCGCCGATGAATACCTCGCCCTGGTCCGCGCGGTCGGCGCCAAAAATCAGGCGCAGCAATTCGGTCCGGCCCGAGCCGATCAGGCCGGCGACGCCGAGGATTTCGCCGGCGCGCAAATCGAATGAAGTAGGTGCAACCACCTTGCCGCGTCCGATATCCCGCACACGCAGCAACGGCGCGCCGATGGTGCGATGGCCGAGATCCAGCTCGGCTTCGGCGGCGCGGCCGACCATCAGCTGTACCAGCGCTTCGGTGCTGTAGCCGCCGATGGCGTCGTCGCATACCAGTTGGCCGTCGCGCAGCACCGCGATACGGTCGGCCACGCGCTTCAGCTCTTCCAGCCGATGCGAGATATAGATGATGGCGACACCTTCCGATTGCAGCCGCGCAATCTGCGTGAACAGCAGCTCGACTTCGCGGTTGGTCAGCATCGCGGTCGGTTCGTCCAGCACCAGCAAACGGCAGCTGCCGATCAGGTTGCGGGCGATTTCCACCATCTGCTGGTGGCCCACGCCCAGTTCGCCGACCGGCGTCCAGGGATCGAGATCGGTCAGTCCTACCGCCGCCATCTGGATCCGCGTGTCCTGTGCCAGCCTGGCCTTGTCGATCCAGCCGAAGCGGTGCGGCAGCTGGTTGAAATACAGGTTTTCGGCGATGCTCAGGGTCGGGATCAGGTTCAGTTCCTGCATCACCATGCGGATGCCGAGATGTTCGGCTTCCTTGCGCGAACCCGGCTGGTAGCGCTGGCCGTCGAGCAGCATGCTGCCGGTTGTGGCGTCGACCAGGCCGCAGACGATTTTCGACAGCGTGCTTTTGCCGGCGCCGTTTTCACCGGTCAGCGCCAGGATCTGGCCCGGGCTGATGCCGATAGAGACGTCGCTCAAGACCGGCTCGACATAGGTCTTGCCGATGCCGCTCAAACTCAGCAAGGGAACTGCGGATGCAACGGCGCGTCCGTCGGAACGCGCCGCCGCCATGGATTCATTGGACATTCTGTACTCCAGCAGTGACAGCTGTAGTTATACTTGGCGGAGCAAGGCAAGGTACTCCCTACCTTGCCCCGCGCGGTTGTGCAGTCAATTGGCGCGGTTAATTGACGCCGTTAATTGACGCCGTCAATTGAATTACTTGCTGTCTTTCGTTACCAGCGCGACCTTGGTCTCAACAGTGCCGCCGAGCGTGTTCTGGGCTTTCTTGTCGGTAATCGCCTTCAATACCGTCTCGATGCCGAACACCGCTTGCTGCGAAGCGAACTGGTCGGCTGTCGCCAGGACGCGGCCGTCTTTCAGCATGGGCTTGATGGCGTTGATGTTGTCGTAGCCGACCACCAGCACCTTGCCGGTCTTGCCGGCGGCCTTGACCGCGGCGACTGCGCCCAGGGCCATGTTGTCGTTACCGGCCAACAATGCCTTGATGTCCGGATGCGCATTCAGCATGGCGGCGGCGATCTGGTTGCCCGGCGCCATTTCCCACTGGCCGGACTGCACGGCAACCACATTGGCGCCGGCGGTCTTCATGGCATCTTGGAAGCCCAGCGTGCGTTGTTGTGCATTGAAGGTTGTCGAGACACCTTCGATGATGCCGACCTTGTCGCCAGTTTTGATCTGCTTGGCAAGATAGTCGCCGACCAGCTTGGCGCCCAGGCGGTTATCCGGGCCGACGAACGGCACCGTGATGCCTTTTTCCTTGAGTGCTGCGTCATCCAGCTTGTTGTCGATATTCACCACGATGATGCCGGCGTCGATCGCCTTCTTGATGACCGGCACCAGCGCCTTGGAATCGGCGGGAGCGATCACCAGGCCGTTGACCTTGGAAACGATCATCTGTTCGACGATCTTGATCTGGTTGGAAGTATCGGTTTCGTCCTTGATGCCATTGGCGATCAGGTCATATTGCGCTGCGTGGGCCTTCTGGTGTTCCTTGGCGCCGTTTTCCATGGTCAGGAAAAATTCATTGGCGAGCGACTTCATCACCAGCGCAACCTTCGGTTTGGCAGCGGTCTGCGCCATGGCTGGCAGAGACGGCAAGGCACAGACCAGGATGGTGGCGGCAATCAGCTTGAGGCGGATACGGGTATTCATCAAAAGTCTCCTGAAATTTGTTGTTGAGCAGCGGATCGGTATGCCGCCATCTTGAGCGCGCAAACGTTTGCGCGTTTCGATGATAGCACCAGATCCCGCAAAAAAACAAGGCCGCTGCCTTGCTTGCCAAAACAGCAATTGAATTATCAGGGGAACTGCTGGGCAGAGGATTCCAGCCTATGAAACAGGCGTCAGGTCAGGCCGAAAGAAAGCGCTCCAGCCGCTGCACGCCGTCTTCCAGGCGCTCCAGGGAACTGGCGAAACACCAGCGCACGTAGCCTTCGCCTTCCGGGCCGAAGGCATTGCCGGGCGCCAGGCCGAGGCCGGCGTCGCGCACCAGCTGCTTGCACAGCGCCAGGCTGTCGCCGACGCCGTCGACGCGGAAGAACAGGTACATCGCGCCTTTGGGCCGCGGCGCGGTAATCCCCGGCAAGGCGTTCAGGCGCTGGTACAGGAAATCGCGCGCCGCGCGATAACGGATCACCGTGCTGCCGATGATTTCGTCGCCGCGTTCGATGGCAACGACGCCGGCGCGTTGCACAAAGCCGGGGCGCAGGAAGTGTTGTATTCGATCAGCTTGCCGATGTCTGTCATCAAGGTCGGCGGCGCTACCAGCCAGCCCAGCCGCCAGCCGGTCATCAGCCACGATTTGGAAAAACTGTTGGAAGAAATCAGGCGGTCATCGGCGTCCGCGATATCCAGGAAGGAAGGCGCGCACTGCGGCGCGCCGGCCTCGGTATACACCAGCCGCTCATAAACATCGTCGGCAACAATCCAGATGCCGTGCCGGCGGCAATGCGCCAACACGATTTCCTGCTGTTCGCGCGGCATGACCCAGCCGGTCGGATTGTTGGGCGAATTCAGCAGGACGGCGCGGGTGTCCGGCGTCAAGGCATCCAGCAGCTGCTGCAAATCGAGTTCCCAGGTGTAGCCGAACCGCAGCGCCACCCGCACCACTTCGGCGCCAAGGATTTTCGGGATCTCGGCGACGTTCGGCCACAGCGGCGTCACCGCCACCACACGGTCACCGGGATTGATGATCAGCTGCGACAATACCATCAGCGCCGATACGCCGGATGAGGTAACGGCTATCCGGCTGCTATCGACAGGCTGGTGCAAGGCGGACAGGTAGGCAGCGATCGCCGCCCGCAGCGGCGGGATGCCATAGTTGTGGGTATAGAAGGTATCGCCGTCGTCCAGCCCGGCCTTGGCCGCATCGCGGATGAAGGCCGGGGTCACCTGGTCCGGCTCGCCGAACCAGAACGGCAAGACGTCGTCGCGCCCCATGCCGACGTTGGCGACCTCGCGGATGCGCGAAGCTTCCAGTTGACGAACCACGTCGCGGGCGACGGCAGGATGATCCAGGGACATGGCAATATCCGGTGAGCAAAAGCAATAAGCAAGTGTAGCCGAAGCGTGGCCATAGCGTGGCACGGCAAAATCACCGAGCCAGTGATCCAGGCTATTCCGGCGCCAATAAAAAAGCCGCTCAGGAAGCGGCTTTTTCTGGTGCGAATCAGGCTTTATGCGGCCTTGCGCTTGGCGACCACTCTTTTGGGCGCCGCCTTTTTCACCGCCGGTTTCTTGGCCGCCGGCTTCTTCGCTACCGCTGTTGTTTCGCCCTCTTCCGCTTCCACCGCAGCCGCTTTGGCCTTGCCCTTGGCCGGAGCCTTGGCTTTGCGTTCTTCGAACTCGAAGCTGACCTTGCCATCCTTGCCCTTGACCAGGAAGGCCTTGAACGGACGGCGCGTGCGCTGCGAAATGAAGCCCGGCAGCAAATCGGTCTTGCCGTCGTTAAGCAGCTTGACCATCTGTTCGGGCAGGATTTCCTGCTGCAGGATGATGCGGCCGCTGCGGAAATCGCAAGCCTTCGGTTTTGCCACCGATTTTTCACAGACGTAAGCCAGGCCCATTTCGTAGACGCCGTTGCCGCATTTCGGGCAAGGGCCGAGTGCGGTCTGGCCGGTGAAATCGACACCCTCGCCGTCTTCGCCTTCGCCGTCGTTCTGGCCGAAGTCGAATTCCAGCTTGTAGTTCTTGATCTCTTCGTCGCGGCTGATTTTCAGGATCGCGGCAAACGGACGGCCCATCTTCGAGCGGAATCCTTGCAGTGGACCGATGGTGCGCTTGGTCAGCAGTTCTTCGACTTCCGGAATTTCGAACTGGCGGCTGCCCGGCGTCTTGCTCATCGAGAATTCGCATTTGGTGCAGGCAAAGCGGCGATAGTTTTCCTTGACCACGCTGCCGCAGTTAGGACACGGCGCCAGCAGGGTCGCATAGTCGCCTGGGATGGTGTCGTTATCGTATTCCTTGGCGCGCTTGACGATGATCTGGGTCAGCTGCGCGATTTCGCGCATGAACTCTTCACGGCTGATGGTGCCGCGTTCGATCTGCGACAGCTTGTGTTCCCACTCGCCGGTCAGCTCGGGCTCGGTCAGCTCATCGACGCCGAGGCCGTGCAACAGGGTCATCAGCTGGAACGCCTTGGCGGTCGGCATCATTTCCCGGCCTTCGCGCAGCAGGTATTTCTCGTTCAGCAAACCTTCGATGATGGCAGCACGCGTCGCCGGCGTACCGAGCCCCTTGCCGGCCATCGCTTCGCGCAGCTCGCCGTCGTCCAGCAGCTTGCCGGCGCCTTCCATCGCCGACAGCAAGGTCGCTTCGGTGTAGCGCGCCGGCGGCTTGGTGACCAGGCCGTTGGCGGTAATCTTGTCGGTCTTGACCTTCTCATCCTTGGCTACTGCAACCAGCGTGCCGCTGTTTTCCGGATCCTTCTCATCCGCGGCTTCCTTGCCGTAGATCGCCAGCCAGCCCGGATTGGTCATGACCTTGCCTTCAGTCTTGAACTGGTGGCCGGACACTTCCGTATAGCGGGTGGTGACCTGGAACTCGGCTGCCGGGAAAAACACGGCCATGAAGCGGCGCGTCACCAGGTCGTACAGTTTCTGTTCCGGTTCCGACAGGTTCTTCGGCGCCTGCGTGGTCGGGATGATCGCAAAGTGATCGCTGATCTTGGTGTTGTCGAAAATGCGCTTGTTTGGCTTGACCCAGCCCTTGTTCAGGATCTGTGCGGCAAACTGCTGATAGTTATTGTTCTCGGAGACCGTTTCCAGTGCTTGCTTGACGGTGCTCAGGTAATCTTCCGGCAAATGGCGCGAATCGGTACGCGGATAGGTCAGCACCTTGTGTTTTTCGTACAGCGCTTGCGCCAGGCCGAGGGTATTCTTGGCGGAGAAGCCAAAGCGTGAGTTCGCTTCGCGCTGCAGGCTGGTCAGGTCGAACAGCGCCGGCGCCATCGAGGTGGTCGGCTTCGATTCTTCCTTGACGTTGCCCAGCTTACCGCGGCAGGCGGCCACGATCGATTCGGCGGCAGCCTTGCTCCACAGGCGCTCGGCACGCTTTTCCGGATCGTTTTCATCTTTCTTGTGCGCAGTGTCGAGCCAGCGGCCTTCATAGATGCCGGCGGCGCACACGAATTCGGCGCGCACTTCCCAGAAATCGCGCGGCACGAACTTCTTGATCTTCTCTTCGCGCTCGACCACGATCGACAGCGTCGGTGTCTGCACCCGGCCGACGGTGGTCAAATAGAAACCGCCTTCTTTCGAATTGAAGGCGGTCATTGCACGCGTGCCGTTGATGCCGATCAGCCAGTCCGCTTCGCTGCGACAACGGGCGGCGTCGGCCAGCGGCAGCATGTCCTTGTCTTCGCGCAGGTGGGTGAAGCCGTCGCGGATTGCGCCCGGCGTCATCGACTGCAGCCACAGGCGCTTGACCGGCTGCTTGGCTTTCGTATATTGCGCGATCAGGCGGAAAATCAGCTCGCCTTCACGCCCGGCGTCGCAGGCATTGATCAGGGCGGTGACATCCTTGCGCTTGATCAGCTTGTTGAGCACCTTGAGGCGCGACTCGGTCTTGGCGATCGGGTTCAGCGCAAAATGCGGCGGGATCATCGGCAGGTGGGTGAAGGTCCACTTGCCGCGCTTGACGTCGTATTCTTCAGGAACGGCGATTTCCAGCAGGTGGCCGACCGCCGAGGAGAGGACGTATTCGTCCGATTCAAAGTACTCATCGTGCTTGGTGAAGCCGCCGAGCGTCTTCGCGATGTCGTTCGCGACAGAAGGTTTCTCGGCAATGATGAGGGTCTTGCTCATAGTGTTGTCTCGAAAGTAGCGCGCATTATTTCAGCGCATGTTTTTGCTTTGGCTCGCCGCGGCAGTCCGGAAATTTAGTTGCCAACGGGAAATCTCCCGTAATATATCAGTAAACTCTTTGCAGCAAACCCTTAGCAGCAAACTGATAGTAGTAACTCGCAGCAAATTTCACAGCCGGCGCCGCACGATGCGGCCAATGATAAGCGGGTTGTTGGAAAAGTCGCAAGTAGCAAGACCTCGGTCTGGCCAGCATGCAGCAGGTGAAAGTCGTGTTTAGTGCAGCTGGCGCGGCTCAGGATCGTCGTCTTCGTCGAGAAACAGCTCGTCGAACATCAAGCCGTCCGGCTCCTTGCCCTGGCTCCATAGCACCATCAATACGATCACCTTGAGTTTGTCGAGCGGGACCGGAGTCTCGCTGACGGTCAACGCGCGCTCAATGACAATCTCGCGTTGCACCGGGTTGAGCATCTTGGCCGACTCCAGGAACTGGATGAAGCCGATCGCAGGAATGCCCAGCACATCGATCTCTTGCTGGGCGTAAATGCGGATGCCAAAAGAAAAAGCGGTTTGCTGCGGGTATTTATCGGCGAACTCGTGGTTGGTTTCCGCCAGGTCCGTCAGCCAGCCGAGCGCCTTGGCTATCTCTTCTTCTTCAAAGCCGATCGCCGACAGCTTCTTGACCAAAGCCTCCGGTTCAGGGCAGGCGTCGGGCCGATAATAAGTTTCATACAGATAAACAAGGACTTCAAACATGGTTCTACTGTATCGCTAAGGTAAGGGTAAGACAAGCAAAGTACAAGGGTAAGCGCAAAAACGCAGGGCAATGAAGCCGTTTCAGCCGACAGTATACGTATATTAGTATCGCAGATTTATGCCGGACCGCCCGAAATGGCAAAATATCATCATCCTTGCGCCTGGCTTGCATCAGCCGATGCGGCGGTAAATTGCGCCGGGCAAAACCTCTATCAGCCCCGCCAGCTCCAGCTCCAGCAACTGCCCGCCCAGGCTCGCCGCATCGCTGCCGCTGCGCGCCGCCAGAACGTCGAAACTGACCGGATCATACCCGAGTATAGCAAGCAGCTTCTGACCGCTGCTGTCAGCCGGCGCCGCATCGGACAGCGCCGCGGGTTCCGCCGGGGTTGCCGCTACTGCCCGCAAACTGCCCAGCTCTTCCAGGATATCCTGGGCCGATTCCACCAGCTTGGCGCCCTGCTTGATCAGCTGGTGGCAGCCTTTCGACAGCGGCGAGTGGATCGAACCGGGGATCGCGAACACATCCCGCCCCTGCTCGGCCGCCATCCTGGCGGTGATCAGCGAACCGGACTGGGCCGCTGCCTCGACTACCAGCACGCCGCGCGCCAGGCCGGAAATGATGCGGTTGCGGCGCGGAAAGTTGGCGGCGACGCCAGGCATGCCCAGCGGATACTCGCTGACGATGCAGCCGGCCTCGGCAATCTGGTGCGCCAGCCCACGGTTGCGCGCCGGGTAGACGATGTCGGCGCCGGTGCCGATCACTGCCACCGTGCTGCCACCCTCGGGATTGCCGGCAGCGCCGCGTAAAGCGCCCTGGTGGGCGGCGGCGTCTATCCCCAAGGCCATGCCGGAGATAACGGTAAGGCCGCGCTGGCTGAGGATTTCGGCAAAGCGGTCGGCATTGGCGATGCCCTGGACCGTAGCGTTGCGGCTGCCCACCACGGCCATGGCCGGCCGCTCCAGCAGTTCGGCGCGACCCTTCACGTACAGCATCAGCGGCGGATCGGAAATGTCCAGCAAGGCTTGCGGATAGCTGCTGTCGGCCAGCGTGAAAAGCCGGTTGCCAGGCTGTTGCAGCCATTCCTTGGTGCGCTCTATCAGCGCCTGGAGAACTTCCGACGGCGCCGCCAGCAAGGCGTAGGCAATACGTTCGGGCACCACTTTATGCAAAGCGGAGAAGGAAGAGGAAAAGATATTGGCCGGCAGGCCGAAGGCCGCCAGCAGCCGGCGCGCGGTTTCCGCGCCGACGCCGGCCGTCTGTTCCAGACGCAGCCAGGCTGCCAGCTCATCGGCATCGACCATGGCGTCGCTTGCATTGCCGCCAGCAGGCGGGCGGCGGTCTGCACCGCCGCCATCGTCATGAAGCTTATCGTTGTTTATCGTTGTCAACAGCAGTAAAGACCTTTATTCCGGCGACCTGGCGATATCGCCGATATCGACCGTGTTCTGGACTTCCATGATCAGGCCATAGGAAATATGGTTGAACACACGGAAAATGAACAGGGTACCGTATTGTTCATCCGGCAGCTTGACCTTGTTGTTGTGATCGGCAGGATCCTTGACGGTTTTACCGAAACGGTACAGCTGCAGCACGGTGCCGATATCGATATTGTCAGCCTTGCCGCGGTTGATGCTGAGGATCTGGTTCTGCGCCGCGGTAGCCACGCCGCCGTAGACCGAGACCACGCGAGCGTTGACTTCGGTGGCCGGCGCATGCGGCACATAGTTCAGGATCGGCTCAACCGGGCGCGGGATGATGCGGTCGCCGACCTGCATTTCTTCCTTGGTGTCGACCACGCTGAATGTCGCCGCTTCGTCGGCAGTCTTGCCTCTGCGCTCCAGCTTCAGGGTGCCGAGGTACAGCGCTTCATTGGCGATGACCTTGCCGGTATCCGGATCCTTGAGCGGATTGCCGGGACGGAATACCTGGAACGCGCTGGCGTCAGCCAGGTCGCCGCGGACATAGGCTTTATCGCCCTTGCCGAGGTTCAGATGGCCGTCCTGGACCGCCACGATATGTGGCGAATTCGCCAACTCGTCGTCTTCGACGATCAGCGGCTGCGACAGGAACGGGCCGATGGCGTCGGTGGAAATGGCGGTGATCGCATCGCGGCCTATGCCTTGCACACGCGTTTGCGGCGACAACTTGACGACGCCGGGTTCGCCAGTCGATTTGCCGAGGCGCAGGCGGCCGTTGACGCGGTCAAAATAGACGATCTGGCCTGGATAAATCCAGTGCGGATTGCGAATCTGGTCCTGGTTCAGGCCCCATACCTGCGGCCAGCACCAAGGATGTTGCAGGAACTGCCCGGAAATTCCCCACAGCGTATCGCCACGCACTACAACGTGCTGATCCGGGGCATTGGGCAAGAATTCACAACGCATGGTCTTGACCGCTTGGGCATGGGCCATGCCGCCAAATCCGGCACTTAAAGCAAGAAGGAGTGCAGCTGTGCTAAACTTTTTCATATTGTTTCCGGTGGATACTGCGTTAAATTGGCGCCTACACCCTCGTTGGTTCGTCGCCACGGCTTTGATCGGCAAAGCAAAAAACTTGCCATAGTGAATCAAATTTTGCCCATAATCGATTGAACTAGCAAGAGAAAACCCCTTCCAAACCGCCTAAATTGTTACGCAATCTCGTATGTCCTTATTAAATATCCTGCGTTATCCTGACGTCCGTTTGCACAAAATTGCCAAGCCTGTGACAGTTTTTGACACCCGGCTCAAAAAATTGATCGCCGACATGGCTGAAACCATGTACGAAGCGCCCGGCGTCGGGCTGGCTGCTTCGCAAGTCGACGTCCATGAACAACTGGTGGTGATCGACACTTCCGATACCGGCACCGACCTGCGGGTTTTCATCAATCCGGAAATCCTCTGGGCCAGCGAAGAAAAGCAGGTTTACGACGAAGGCTGCCTGTCGGTGCCAGGCGTCTATGATGGCGTCGAACGTCCGGCGCGCGTCAAGGTGCGCGCCCTGGATGCCGACGGCAAGCCGTTTGAGGTCGATGCCGATGGCTTGCTGGCGGTGTGCATCCAGCATGAAATGGATCACTTGATGGGCAAGGTTTTTGTCGAATACCTGTCGCCTTTGAAGCGCAACCGGATCAAGTCCAAGATGCTCAAGGAAGAACGCGAGCTGAAACGCGACAAGCAATACGCTACAAGATAAGCAACACCGATGACTCTTCAAACGTATTTCATATGGAGATACATTTCTGTTTTGCGCAGTTATTGCGTTACCTGAAATTCCCGCCCTATTTAGTTGGGGACAGAGTAATTCGCCACGCTACGGTGGCTCTTAAACTCTACCCGAGCGGCTCTGTCCCGCAATTGTTGTGACTGTATCGCCCTCATGAAAATCATCTTCGCCGGAACCCCCGAATTCGCCGCGGTGGCGCTCAAGGCCTTGCACGACGCTGGCCATCAGGTCCCGCTGGTGCTGACCCAGCCAGACCGCCCGGCCGGCCGCGGCATGCAGCTGCATGCATCGCCGGTCAAGCAGTTTGCGCTGGACCACCAGATACCGGTAGCGCAGCCGGTATCGCTGCGGCTGGACGGCAAGCATCCGGACGTAGCCAGGGAAGCCCATGAACTGCTGCAAGCCACGCCGCACGACATCATGGTGGTGGCCGCCTACGGCCTGATCCTGCCGCCCAGCGTGCTGGACATTCCGCCGCGCGGCTGCCTCAACATCCACGGCTCGCTGCTGCCGCGCTGGCGCGGTGCGGCGCCTATCCATCGTGCAATCGAAGCCGGCGACGGCGAAACCGGCATCACCATCATGCAAATGGACCAGGGACTGGATACGGGCGCCATGCTGCTGATCGAGAAAATGGCGATCAGCGCCAGCGACACCACCGGTACGCTGCATGACAAGATGGCAAAACTCGGCGGCGACATGATTGTCGAAGCGCTGCGCCGCCTGGAGCAGGATGCCTTGCCGGCGACGCCGCAGCCGGAGCAAGGCGTGACCTATGCCGCCAAGATCAGCAAGGAGGAAGCGGCCCTCGATTTCTCGCTGCCGGCCGCAGTCCTGGAACGCAAGATACGCGCATTCAATCCGTTCCCGGCCGCCTCCGCCGTGTTCGCCGGAGTCACCCTGAAGTTGTGGCAAGCTCAGGTAGTTGCCGCCGACGGCAAGCATGTGGCGGGAACCGTCATCAGCGCGGACGCGCAAGATGGCGTGATCGTGGCCTGCGGCAGCGATGCACTGCGCATTACCGAATTGCAAAAGCCGGGCGGCAAACGCTTGCCGGCAGCTGAGTTCCTGAAAGCCTTCCCGATGCAGGGCGGCAGATTCAATTAGACGCCGGTCGGGCGACCAACACACATTCCAGGTTTTGAGAACCGCTCCAGCTTGCGTTCGGCGCCAGCTGGAGCGGATGCTCGACTGCTGCGGCCTCGATGCAGACAAACTGCTGGTAAGAATCCAGCTTCAGGTCGGCGATTTTTGCGCAGCCGTTTTCCCATGGATTCCACACCACTGCATCGGCAAACCCGTTCTGGGTCACGATCATGCTTTGTTTGTGGCTGCTTAAGGTAATCGGCTTGTCGACCGCAAAATAAACCCGGTCAACTTCCTCGGTGACATGCAGCACCTCTTCCTCTGCAACCTTGATGCGGCGATTGTCGACCGAGTCGCGGTAGCGATAGCCTTTGAGGCCGTACAAGGCAGCTTCGGCAACCTGCGCATTCAGGTAGGTATGCAAGGCGCAGGTGAATTCGAAAGGCTGGCTGCCGGTATTTTTCACCACCAGCTCGGTATTCAGGCTCTGGCCGGAAAATGTGATGCGCAACTCAAGCGCGAAAGCATGCGGGAATACCTGCCGGGTCTGTTCCGAATCGGTCAGGCCGAGGCAGATCAGGCCGCTGCCGTCTACCTGCCGCGAGGATTCCAGCAAGGCCCATGCGCTAAGGCGGGCAAAGCCGTGTTTGGGTAGCGGCCCTTCGCTGGCGAACTGCGGGAAAATCACCGGGATGCCGCCGCGGATTGCCGCATCGCTGCGCCATGAATTGAGCGGGCTCATGAACAAACGCTCGACGCCGTCCGGTCCGCGCCAGGAACAGACGTGGCCGCCGTGCAGCGCCACCTCCACCCGGGCGCCGTCGGCCGCGATGGCGATAATGAAATCGTTGGTCTCTTGCAGGTTTTTCGGATTTAGCACAATCATGTCTCCCGTCGCTGGCCGCGCCCCATCAACATTATGCAGAAGTTTACCGTCATACGGGTTTGCAAACCGGAACGGCCAGGCTGATCCCGTGCTGCGTGAAACCGAAGTGTTCATAGAAGCGATGCGCGTCCATCCGTTTCAGGTTGGACGACAAGGCAATCTTGTAACAGCCGGCCTCGCCGGCTATGCGCACGGCATGATCCAGCATCACGCTGCCTATGCCCTGGCCGCGGCAGGCGCGGCTGATGACGACCGCATCCATCACTGCCTGCTGGCTGCCTTCATGGGTCAGGCTGCAGAAAACCAGCAGGCTGAAGCTGCCGACCGCTACCCCATCGGCGAATACCAGGAAAGCCCGGAAGTACGGATAGACAGCCATCCTGGCCATGATCTGGCGCGCGCCTTCGGCGTCCAGCGTGGCGCGGGTTGGTTCATCATCCATCTCGGCCAGCAGCGCCACCAAAGTCTCGGCGTCGCCAGGTGTGGCCTGGCGCACCGTAACCTGCGGCAAAGGGGGATCGGAAACGGCGGAAGTCATTGCTTTTTACTCCGTGTCGGAATTATTCGTGAGAATAAAGACTATACCGAAAATTCCGCGCAGAGAAAAAAATGGCGCGACTGGCTTGCTGAAAATCGCAGGCGGCGCGCCATCGGTTGATGCAAAAACAGAAATGAAATATTTAAATAAACAATTTGCGCAAGCGCGATGAAACCAGGTCAATCGCGCTGACCGCCAGCACGATCATGATCAGCACCGCACATGTCTGGCCATATTCGAAGCTGCGGATCACTTCCCACAAGATCACGCCGATGCCGCCGGCGCCGACCATGCCGACCACCGTCGCCGAGCGCACATTGGCTTCAAAACGGTACAGCACGTAGGAAATCCAGAGCGGCATCACTTGCGGCAATACACCGTAGACGATTTCTTCCAGGGCGTTGGCGCCGGTGGCGCGTATTCCTTCGACCGGCTGCGGATCGATGGCTTCGACCGCTTCCGAAAACAGCTTGGACAAAGTACCGGTGGTCGCCACAAACAGGGCCAGCACGCCGGCAAACGGTCCCAGGCCGACCGCCACCACGAACAGCATGGCAAACACCATTTCATTGATGGCGCGCGCCGCATCCATCAAGCGCCGCACCGGCTGGTTGATCCAGGCCGGAGCAATATTGGATGAAGCCAGCAAACCGCAAGGCACCGCGCACACGATCGCCAGTGCCGTACCCCAGACCGCGATCTGTATGGTCACGATCAATTCCTGCAGGTAGGTGCGCCAGTCGTGGAAATCGGGCGGGAAAAAACTGGCGGCGTACGTGCCCATGTTGCCGCCGTCGCGCAGCAGTTCCAGCGGCCGCATGTCGGCCCCGCGCCAGGAAGCGATCAGCACGGCCAGCAGCACACCCCAGAACAGGGTGCGGCCTATCGATTGCTTGGGCGGTGCAGGGAATGCAGTTTGCATTTTCAGAGATACAGGACTTGTCATTCTCAGGATTTGGCCAGGTCGGACAATTTACGGTTGATGTCGTCCAGCTTGGCTTTCTTGTCGTCGGCGCTCAGGTTGGCGTCGGCTTCCAGCTTGCCCTTTTGCTTGAACAGTTCCAGTTGGCGGATGGGATTCAGCTGCGCATCGCTGGACTCTTCAAAGCCGCTGTATTCCAGCTTGGCCAGCTGCGCTTTTTCCTGCGCTGCATTAGGACCGGTCTTGCCGTAAGTGACGAAAAATTCCTTGATCTTGGCTTTGACGTCGGTCGGCAAGTCTTTACGCCACACCAGCGGATCGGCTGCGATCAGCGGCGATTTCCAGACAATCCGGACTTCCTTGGCGACTGCCGGCTGACGCTCTTCGATGCGGGCCATGGTGTCTGAAGCAAACACCGCGGCATCGATCTGCTTGTTGGCGACCGCCAGGATATTGGCTTCGTGGTTGGAAGTGCGGATCACCTTGAACGCTGTCTTCGAATCGACATTGTTTTTTGCAAAGATGTAGTAGCTTGGCACCAGGAAACCGGAAGTCGAATTCGGATCGCCAATGCCGAAAGTCAGACTCTTGGCGTTTTTCAGGATGTCTTCGATGCTCTTGTTCGGGCTGTCTTTCTGCACGCCCACCAGGCTGTAATAGCCGGCGCTGCCATCCGGATTGACCACATGCGCGAATACTTCGCCGCTGGCGCGGTCGACCGCTTCCATCGCCGATTTGTTGCCGAACCAGCCCATCTGCACCTTGCCGAAACGCATGCCTTCAATGATGCCGGCATAGTCGGAAGCGAAGAAGCCGTTGACCTTGATGCCGGTGCGCTTACTCAATTCATCCAGCACCGGCTGCCAGTCCTGCTTCAGGTTTTTCGACGATTCGGTCGAGATGATGCCGAAATTCAGCACCTTGACGTCGTCGGCATGCGCAGCCGACGCTGCCAGCATCGCCATGGTGATTGCGGCGCCGGAAAATAATTTTGCAAACATGATGTGGAACTCCTGAATGGAAGGGGTGGTACTCATTTACGAAACTGCGTTACAAGCTGAGCCTCAGGCTGCGACCGCCAGCACCGGCACGCCGTCGAAAGGCCCAGGCTCAGGTACAGCGGCAGCAGGCCGGGTCAAGGTGTTGGAACCGCCCAGGATGTCTTCTGCTTCGCTGCCGTACAGTTCGCGCAGCATCGGCTCGGTCAGGGCGCTGGAAGGGCCGTCGTACACCACGCGGCCTTTATGCAAGGCTACCGTGCGCGGACAGAAACGCAGGGCGACATCGACCTGATGCAGCGACACCAGGACCGTGCTGCCGTCGCGCTGGTTAACATCGGCCAGCGTCTGCATCACGCGCCGCGCCGACTCTGGATCGAGCGAAGCAATCGGCTCGTCGGCCAGCACCACGCGCGCCTTCTGCACGATAGTGCGGGCAATCGCAGCCCGTTGCTGCTGGCCGCCGGACAGCGCCGAAGCGCGTTTATAGGCGTGGTCGGAAATGCCGACCCGCGCCAGTGCTTCCAGGCCCAGCGCTTTTTCTTCCGCGGTAAACAGTTTGAAACAGCTGCGCCAAAGCGGCATGCGCGACAGGCCGCCGGTCAATACATTGGTCAGCACAGGCAACCGCCCGACCAGGTTGAATTGCTGGAAAACGAAACCGACGTTGGCGCGCACTGCACGGATGTTGCGGTCGACAAGACCGTCCTTCTGTACTGACTGGCCATCGATAGAGATTGTGCCGCCGCTGTTATCTGCAGCCATCAATCCGGAAATATGCCGCAAAAGAGTCGATTTCCCGGAGCCTGATGCGCCGATCAAGGCCACCATCTCGCCTTGCGCGAAGCGCAGGCTGACATTGTCGAGGGCGCGAAACCCGCCGCGGAACGTCTTTGATAAACCTTTGATTTCAACCATGATATGTACCGCCATTACTCTTTTGAATGGCGGAAGTATTGCGGTCAAATATGTCAGGCGTATGAAAGTTTTGTGACGATTCGATTACAACAGGCAGAAATGTAGACAATCTACAAGTCTGTTTTGACTGGCTTGGTTGGCGCTAGAAATTACTTTTTTGCGGGGAAGGCACACCCGGTTGTGCCAACACGCATCGTCGCTCCGACAGGGAAAACGATGCTGTATTGACCACGACCCTAGCGCTGTACCACAATCGGATTGACGCTGGTGCGCTGGCGGATCTGCTGCAGGATGCTGTCGGCATCGGAACGGCTGGTGTAAGGCCCCGCATACAGGCGATACAAGCCATTGACAGCGACGCTGTTGAGAGAGTTGACCAAGCCGGACAATTCCTGCATCAGGCGATTGCGGGCGCCATCGGCATTGGCTTGCTGGGAATAGGCGCCGAACTGCAGATAGAAGCCGCTGGCCAGGGTGCCGTTGCCATCGCTCTGCGCCAAGGCGGGAGCGGCCATGGCTGCAGCGGGGGACGATGGCGGATCAAGCAGCAGCGGTTGCGCCGTCAGCACCGGCATGTCCACCGATTCAGCGACCACGGTTGCCGGCGCGCCGTTGTCCCTGGCCGGCTCAGACAGAGCTTGCGGCGGCGCTGCCGCCAGCGTCCCGTTCTGGCGCTGCTTGTTCATGGCGATGATATCGGCCGGCAGCAGGCGCTCCACCTCGAGCTGGCTGCTGCCGCTGTTCAGGTAACCGAGCTTCAGCGCCGCCGTATAGGACAGGTCGATGATGCGGCTGGAGTGGAACGGTCCCCTGTCGTTGACCCGCACGATCACCTGCGCGCCGGTTTTCAGGTTGGTCACCCTGGCATATGAAGGGATAGGCAAGGTCGGGTGGGCGGCTGTCATCTTGTACATGTCGTACAGTTCGCCGGAAGATGTCTTCTGCTTATGGAATTTCTTGCCGTACCAGCTGCCGGTGCCGCGCTGCTTGAACGGCTGGTCGTCGGTCATCGGTGTGTAGGTCTTGCCAAACACCACATAGGGCTTGTTGCCGGTACGCGAATAGGGTTCAACTACAGGAATGGCATCCGGGGTGTCCAGCAGCCCGTCAGGGACGGCATCGCCCGGGCCGTCATCCTTGTAGTAGCCGCCGCGGCCGGAGCCGGCAGGCGGCAGCACAGGCACGTTGCGGCCGGCGGTGTTGCCGGCGCCCGACTTGGCCGGCACGCCCGGAACTGACGACGTTTTCGGCGAAGTGCCGCAACCGGCCAGGATCAGCGATAGCAGCAAGGCGCTGGAATAGGTAACAACGTTGTAGCGGCGCCTTAGCATGCACTCCCCTGAAGATAGAGACTGAAAACAGATAATTGCATCAATGGACCCCGTTGCGGCCGCACAAGTTCAACCGCGCTCAAGTCTGTATCAGCTTGCGATGGCGCTGGATGCTCATCAATATGCCGGCGCCCAGCCCCAGGGTGACCAGCGCGGTGCCGCCATAACTCATGAATGGCAAAGGTACGCCAACTACCGGCAAAATGCCACTCACCATGCCCATGTTGACGAATGCATAAGTAAAGAAAATCAAGGTGATGGAACCGGCCAGCAAGCGCGTGAACATGGTTGGCGCATTGGCCGCGATCATCATGCCGCGCCCGATCAGCAATATGTACAGGAACAGCAGGACGCAGTTGCCGATCAGGCCGAATTCTTCGGAAAATACCGCAAAAATGAAATCGGTGGTGCGTTCCGGAATGAATTCCAGATGCGCTTGCGTGCCTTTCAGCCAGCCCTTGCCAAACACGCCGCCGGAACCGACCGCAATGGTTGACTGGATGATATGGAAACCTTTGCCGAGCGGATCCGAGGTGGGATCGATCAGCATCATCACTCGCTGCCGCTGGTAATCGTGCAGCACCGACCACAGCACCGGCAAGCTGGCGCCGGCCGCCACCGCGAGACCGATCAGCACGCGCCACGACAAGCCGGCCAGGAAGATCACGTAGAAGCCTGCGGCCAGCACCAGGGTGCCGGTGCCCAGATCCGGTTGCCTGATGATCAAGCCGACCGGCAATGCCAGCAGCAATGCCGCCACCAAGTAATCGCGCCAGGTAATCATGCCTTCGCGCTTCTGGAAATACCAGGCCAGCATCAACGGCATCGCGATTTTCATGATTTCCGAAGGCTGAATCACCATGCCAATATTTATCCAGCGCCGCGAACCTTTTTTTACTATCCCGAACACCGCCACCGCAATCAGCAGCGACACGCCCAGTGCATAGGCCGGTATCGCAAACCGCATCAGGGTCTGCGGCGGAACATTGGCGGCAATCCACATGATGACAAACGCTACCAGGATATTACGCAGCTGGTCTTCAACTCTTCCCGGAAAATCGATTCCGGCTGAATACAAGGTGATGATACCGACTGACAATATCAAAAACATGATCAGCGACAGAGCACCGTCAAACACCGCTATATGCGATTTGATGCTTTGCCAGACGGCATGCCTATCGGTCAGGTTCATGGTTCCAGTTACTCGCGGTTACCCGGGGTTTCTTCACCCGGCTTATAGGCGTCTTCCGTGCTCTCGGTAGCCCTGGTTTGACTTTCCCGCTGTGCCGGCACGGCATCGTCTTCTTCCGACACCGGCGCTGCTGCAGGTGCCGGCGACGCTGCCTTGCCGCTATCCCCCGGACGCTTGCCCAGCATGTAGAAATCCAGCGCCTTGCGTACGATCGGCGCGGCGGCGGCGGCGCCGAAGCCACCGTTTTCGACAATCACCGCAATCGCGATGCGCGGCTTGTCGGCAGGTGCGAACGCGGTATACCAGGCATTGTCGGCCAGGCGCGTGTTATTGTGCCGCTTGTCGTATTTCTCGCCTTGTTTGATGCCTAAAACCTGGGCGGTCCCGGTCTTGCCGCCCGATTCATAACCGGCGCCGGCAAATATTGCTCTCCCAGTACCTTCATGCGTTACGCCTACCATCGCCTTCTTGATGAAATCGATATTTTCCTGCTTCAGCGGAATGCGGTAACTTTCCTTCGGCACGGTTTGCGTTCGCGTACGCGTCGTGCCGTCTTCGATGATCTTGACCAGATGCGGTTTCATCACCACCCCGTCGTTGACCAAGGTCGCTACCGCATGCGCCATCTGCAGCGGCGTAAAGGCATTGAAGCCTTGGCCGATGCCAAGTGAAATGGTATCGCCGCCAACCCACTTCTGCGCTGCCACCCGTTTGTAGTATTTCCGTTTCCAGTCAGTCGACGGCAAGATTCCACGCTGCTCGTGCTCCAGGTCGATACCGGTCAACTGGCCGAAACCGAACGGTTT
Source organism: Collimonas fungivorans (assembly GCF_001584145.1). Classification (NCBI taxonomy): domain Bacteria; kingdom Pseudomonadati; phylum Pseudomonadota; class Betaproteobacteria; order Burkholderiales; family Oxalobacteraceae; genus Collimonas; species Collimonas fungivorans. The sequence goes on from NZ_CP013232.1 coordinate 5,237,804, forward strand.
CATGAAATCGTGGATGGTGTCCGGTCCCAGGTCGTTGGCCAGCATGTAGTAATAGGTATCGCAAGATTCAACGATAGACTTGTACATGTCTACCCGCCCGTGGCCGCCTACCTTGTCGTCGCGGAACTGGTGCCCGCCCAGCATGAAATAGCCGATATCGTTGATAGCGAAAGACGTGGTGCGTTTGCCTAGCTCCAGCGCCGCCAGCGCCATGAATGGCTTGTAGGTCGACCCGGGCGCATAAGTGCCGCTCATGGGGCGATTGATCAACGGGTGATCGGGCGAATTATTCAGCTCGTCCCAGCTTTGCTGATCGATGCCTTCAACAAACAGATTGGGGTCGAACGACGGCTGCGAGACATACGCCAGCACGTCGCCGGTGGACGGCTCGATCGCCACCAGCGCGCCGCGCCGATCGCCGAACGCTTCCTCTGCCACCTTCTGCAGTTCGATGTCGATCGACAGGATCAGGTTGTTGCCCGGTGTCGCAGAGACGTGCGACATGCTGCGCACTGCGCGGCCGCTGGCGGCGATCTCGATTTCTTCGTAGCCGGTGTTGCCATGCAATTGCTGCTCGTAGCTCTTTTCCAGGCCGTCCTTGCCGATGTAGCTGGTGCCTTTATAGTTGGCGGCGTCTTCGCTGTCGTCGATGCGGTCGGCATCCTTCTGGTTGATGCGGCCGATATAGCCGATCACGTGAGCCGCCACTTCGCCCAGCGGATACTGGCGGAACAGGCGCGCCTGCACGTCTATGCCGGGGAAGCGATAACGCTGGGCGGTGAAGCGCGCCACTTCTTCGTCGCTCAGGCGGGTGCGGATCGGCAGGCTGGCAAAACTCTTGGAATCTTCCAGCATCTTCTTGAAGCGGCGCCGGTCTTTCGGCGTAATGTTGACTATCTGCGCCAGATCGTCAATCACGCTTTCGAGATCGCCCTTGATTTTGGAACGGGTGATTTCCAATGTGTAGGCAGAATAATTGCGCGCCAGGATGACGCCGTTGCGGTCCATGATCAGGCCGCGGTTCGGCACCACCGGCACCAGCGAGATCCGGTTGTCCTCGGCTTGCGCTGCGTAGGCATCGTGGCGCACCACCTGCAGCCAGATAAAACGCGCGCCCAGCAGGCCGAAACAGATCAGCACAAAAGCCACGGCCGCCGTTATCCGCAAGCGGAACTTGCGCAATTCGTGTTCGGTGTTTTTGAATTCGGTCATGGACGCGGCTAGATGGGACGATTGTCATCGCGATCGACCGCGCGCCGCTGCGGCGCCAGCAGCAGCCACACCACGATCGGCCACAGCGCCACGCAAACGAAGCTCTCGGCGAAATACAGCCAGCCTGGAAACTTGCCGCTGACGGACATCCGTATCACCAGCTGTATCAGCTGCGTCAGCAACATCAAGGGCAGTACATGCAGCGCTTGCACGCTGACCGAGAACCACAGCACGCGGCGATGGATCATGATGGCAAAATAAGACAGCAGCGTGTACGCCAGCGCGTTCTGGCCAAGCAGGGTAGCTTCATGCACGTCCATCAGCAGGCCCATGCAGAAAGCGATGCCGATGCCGATCTTGCGCGGCTGGTGGATGCTCCAGAACACCAGCACCAGCGCCACGAAATCCGGCACGCCCGGCCATTGGCCCCAGGGCAGCAGGTTGAGCAGGAATGCCAGCAGCAGCGTCATCGCGATGAACAGCGGGTTGGCCGGCAACAGGATGTAATGGGGACGCATCATCGGACACCGGCTCCTTGCGGATTTTTGCGAGCGGCTTCGGGATTGCTTTCTTTCCCTGCTTCTTTCGCGGCTTCGCGCGTCTTGTCGCGGGTACTTTCGGTCAGCCGCCGCTTGCTCAGTATGTCGGCCTTGCTGTTGGGGATGGCGGCTTCGTCGTCCGGACGCGCCACGGGATTGGGATCAACCAGCAGGATCAGCAGCTGGGTGTGCCTGTCGATACCGGCCACCGGCTCGCAGACGATATGCGCAAAGGCATCGGCCGACTTGCTTTCGACCTGCACTACCTTGGCCACCGACAGGCCGGCAGGATAAACGCCGTCGATGCCGGAAGTCACCAGCAGGTCGCCCTTCTGGATATCGGCGTTGGAAGACATGAAACGCAAGTCCAGGTAACCCGACTGGCCGCGCCCGTAAGCCACGCTGCGCAAGCCGTTGCGCAGCACCTGCACCGGGATCGCCTGGTCCTTGTCGGTCAGCAGCGTGACCTCGGAGGTAAACGGGAATACGCGCGTCACCTGGCCGACGATGCCGGCGTCGTCGATCACCGGCTGGCCGGTAGCCACGCCTTGCTGCGAGCCGCGGTCCATGATCACCTTGCGGGCAAACTGGTCACGCGCGTCGTACAGGATTTCGCTCATCACCGATTTCACCGGCAGCCGTTGTTCAACCCCGAGCAATTTGCGCAGCTGGGCATTTTCAGCGGCCAGCTGCTGCGCCTGCTGCAATTGCTGGGCGCGTTCGCCTTGCTGGCTGCGCAGGGCCTGGTTTTCTTTTTCCACCGTAGACAGCGAAGAAAAATAATCGACCACCCGGTTGGTGGCGTCGCGCGGCATCAGGGCCACCATCTGCAGGGGATAAAGCGCGGTGCCGACCGCCTGCCGCAGCAACAGCAAGGCATGGATGCGCGAATCGGCAATCAGCAGCGCCAGCGCCAGCAGCGTGCATATCACCGCCTTGGCGCGGGCCGAAGCGCCTTGCTTGAAGAGGGGTGGTGGGCTGTATTCCATCAGTAATGGACAGGTTCGGTTTGGTCAGTGGCTGGCGGTACAAATACGTTCTTGCTCATGTCCGTATTCATGCCGTAGATACGAAAGCGGGCCGCATGCATCAATGCACCGACCCGGTTGCCGCTGCCCGGCCTCAAGAGCAAGCTTATGAGGTTGGGCAAGCGTCGCATCAGTCTGGATTACTCGTAGGAAAAGATCGAGCCCAGCTTGTCCATCCGCTCCAGCGCCATGCCGGAACCGCGCACCACGCAGGTCAGCGGGTCTTCGGCCACGATCACCGGCAGACCGGTTTCTTCCATCAGCAGGCGATCGAGGTCGCGCAGCAAGGCGCCGCCGCCGGTCAGCATCATGCCCTTCTCGGCGATGTCCGCGCCCAGTTCCGGCGGGGTCTGTTCCAGCGCATTCTTGACGGCGGAAACGATGTTGTTGAGCGGATCGGTCAGGGCTTCCAGGATTTCATTGCTGGAGATGGTGAACGAACGCGGGATGCCTTCCGACAGGTTGCGTCCCTTGACTTCCATTTCGCGCACTTCCGAACCCGGGAAGGCGGAGCCGATTTCTTTCTTGATGGCCTCGGCGGTCTGTTCGCCGATCAGCATGCCGTAATTGCGGCGGATGTAGTTGACGATGGCTTCGTCGAACTTGTCGCCGCCGACGCGCACCGAGCCTTTGTAGACCATGCCGCCGAGCGAGATGATGCCGACTTCGGTAGTGCCGCCGCCGATATCGACCACCATCGAACCGGTAGCGTCCGACACCGGCAGGCCGGCGCCGATCGCCGCCGCCATCGGCTCTTCAATCAGGAACACCTGCGACGCGCCGGCGCCCAGCGCCGATTCGCGGATCGCGCGGCGCTCAACCTGGGTCGAGCCGCAAGGCACGCAGATGATGATGCGCGGCGACGGTTTGAACAGCTTGGTGTCGTGCACCATGCGGATGAACTGCTTGAGCATCTGCTCGGTGACGGTAAAGTCGGCGATCACGCCGTCTTTCATCGGCCGGATCGCTTCGATGTTGCCAGGGACCTTGCCCAGCATCTGTTTTGCTTCGCGCCCGACGGCTTGAATTGTCTTCTTGCCGTTAGGCCCGCCCTGCTGGCGAATTGCGACAACCGACGGCTCATCCAGGACAATACCTTGATCGCGCACATAAATCAGCGTATTCGCGGTACCCAGGTCAATCGCCAGGTCATTCGAAAAGTAACTGCGTAAAAATCCAAACATGAATTGTTCCAATGCGCAACAATGGTGCGCTCAAACGTTTTTTAGGGGGGTGTCTAGTATCCGGCGCATGGTAAAGATCGATTACCTGCCGCATGGACGCAACATTCTACCTTATAATTTGACTCAAATTAGGGCGTATAGCGCTCAAAATGCTTGCTTTTTACAAAAATCCAAGAAGTTATCGGCAAGCAAAGTGTTTCTATTTTAACCACATGCGCCTAAGTGCGCGCTTGAAAATCGAAAATCATGTCATTAGCCCTTTCCGACGTTAAGCGTATTGCCAATCTGGCACGCCTCGAACTCACCGAAGACCAGGCCGCTTCCACGCTCGACAAACTGAACGGCATTTTCTCGCTGGTCGAGCAGATGCGCGCGGTAGATACCACCGGCATCGAGCCGCTGAGCCATCCGATTGCAGCGCTGCAGCAGGATTTGTCGCTGCGCTTGCGCGACGACGTGGTGACCGAATCGAATCATCGCGAGGATTACCAGAAAGTGGCGCCGGCGACTGAAGACGGCCTGTACCTGGTGCCGAAGGTCATCGAATAATCATCAAATACGCCGGGCTGCGTTCGCGGTAAGCCTTTGTCGTCCCGCAAAGTTAATATTTAAAAGTACTCATGCATACCAAAACACTCAAGCAATTGTCGGTGCTGCTGCACGAAAAGAAGATCTCGGCCGAGGAGCTGGCGCAACTGTACCTGGCCAGGATCCAGCAAAGCGACCTGAACGCCTTCCTGCATGTCGACCAGGAATTGACGCTGCAACAGGCGCGCGCCGCCGACTTGCGCCTGGCGCAAAACGACAGCACGCCGCTGACCGGCGTGCCGATCGCACACAAGGACATTTTCGTGACGCGCGGCTGGCGCGCCACCGCCGGTTCGAAGATGCTGGAAAACTATATCAGCCCGTTCGACGCCACCGTGGTGGAACACTTCAACCACGCCGGCATGGTGACCCTGGGCAAACTGAACTGCGATGAATTCGCCATGGGTTCGTCCAATGAAAATTCACATTTCGGCCCGGTCAAGAATCCGTGGGACAAGACCGCGATCCCGGGCGGTTCCTCCGGCGGTTCGGCGGCAGCCGTCGCCGCGCGCCTGACGCCGGCCGCCACCGCCACCGACACCGGCGGTTCGATCCGCCAGCCGGCCTCGTTGTGCGGCGTGACCGGCATCAAGCCGACCTACGGCAGCGTCTCGCGCTTCGGCATGATCGCCTTCGCTTCCTCGCTGGACCAGGCCGGCCCGATCGCGCAGACCGCGGAAGATTGCGCCCTTCTGCTGAACGCCATGACCGGTTTCGATCCGCGCGATTCGACCAGCCTGGAACGCAAGAAAGAAGATTTCAGCGCCGGCCTGGACCAGGACCTGAAGGGCCTGCGCATCGGCATTCCGCGCGAATATTTCAGCAGCGGCCTGTCAGCCGATGTCGAACAGGCAGTACGTGCAGCGCTGCGGGAATATGAAAAACTGGGCGCCACGCTGGTCGACATCTCGCTGCCGAAAACCGAGCTGTCGATCCCGGTCTACTACGTGATCGCACCGGCCGAAGCATCGTCCAACCTGAGCCGCTTCGACGGCGTCCGCTACGGCCACCGCGCCGCCGACTACAAGGACCTGGCCGACATGTACAAGAAGTCGCGCGCGGAAGGTTTCGGCGAAGAAGTGAAGCGCCGCATCCTGGTCGGCGCCTATGTGCTGTCGCACGGCTATTACGACGCCTACTACCTGCAGGCGCAGAAAATCCGCCGCCTGATCGCCCAGGATTTCCAGAACGCGCTGACCGGCCCGAACCGCCAGTGCGACGTCATCATGGGACCGGTATCGCCGACCGTGGCCTGGGACCTGGGCGCCAAGGCGGACGATCCAGTGGCCAATTATCTGGCCGACATCTATACGCTGTCGACCAGCCTGGCCGGCCTGCCGGGCATGTCGATACCTTGCGGTTTCGGCCAGGGCGAAAAAAATGCGCGGCGCCCGGTCGGGCTGCAGATCATCGGTAATTATTATGAGGAAGCCAGGCTGCTCAACGTCGCGCACCAGTACCAGCGCGTGACCGACTGGCATTTGCGCAGCCCCGAGTAAAAAGCGATCGCCCAGCCCATGTCATCGATCGTGCTTTTTTTTCAGAGTCGCCGCGCCAGGCTGGCGGTATTGGCACTGTTTGCCTTGAGCGCCACGCTGGTGACGCCGGCACTCCAGGCACAGCAATTGCAGACCAAATTCGGCTGCAACCTGACCCGCGATGCGGATGGCGAAAAGGTGATTTACGGCGACACCGGGGAATTCAAGCTGGACGGCGACCGCATCGAAGCGTTGCGCTGGGAATCGGCGCTGTACCGGCCGACCCATGGTTTCGAATGCAGCATCGACACCGGCGATAACCCGCAAGCCGAAGTCCGGCAGGATGGCGGCAAGGACAACTGGCGCATCACCTTGAAAGATGCGGTTGCCGCGCGCCGGCAACGCGGCTACGATTTTTACGATCACGGCATGAATTGCAGCATCCGCCTGCAACGCGACGGCGACAGATTGCACGTGATACCGAGCTGCCCGGCGCTGTGCGGCTCAAGAGCAAATTTTACGGAACTGTCGGTGGATTTAAAGACCGGCGAGTGTAGTTACCAAGATAAATAAGGAAATCATTATGCAGTGGGAAGTCGTGATCGGTCTGGAAACGCATACGCAACTCTCGACCAAGTCAAAAATCTTCAGCGGCTCGTCGACCCAGTTCGGCGCCGCCGCCAACACCCAGGCCAGCCCGGTCGACCTGGCGCTGCCTGGCGTGCTGCCGGTGCTCAACCGCGGCGCGGTGGAGCGCGCGATCCAGTTCGGCCTGGCGGTGAACGCGACGATTGCGCCGCAATCGATCTTTGCGCGCAAAAACTATTTCTATCCCGACCTGCCGAAGGGTTACCAGATCAGCCAGTTTGAAATCCCGGTAGTCCAGGGCGGCAAGGTTTCCTTCGTGCTGGAAAAAGACGGCAAGAGCGAACTCCGGACCGTGCAGCTGACGCGCGCCCACCTGGAAGAAGACGCCGGCAAATCGCTGCACGAAGACTACCAGGGCATGAGCGGCATCGACCTCAACCGCGCCGGCACGCCGCTGCTGGAAATCGTCACCGAGCCAGACATGCGCAGCGCCGCCGAAGCGGTAGCCTACGCCAAGGCCCTGCATTCGCTGGTGATGTGGCTGGGGATTTGCGACGGCAACATGCAGGAAGGTTCTTTCCGCTGCGACGCCAACGTCTCGGTGCGGCCGGTCGGCCAGGCCGCTTACGGCACCCGCAGCGAAATCAAGAACCTGAACTCCTTCCGCTTCCTGGAAGAGGCGATCAACTACGAAGTGCGGCGCCAGATCGAAGTGATCGAAGACGGCGGCAAAGTAGTACAGGAAACCCGCCTCTACGATCCGGACAAGAAAGAAACCCGGTCGATGCGCAGCAAGGAAGATTCCCAGGATTACCGCTATTTCCCGGATCCCGACCTGCCGCCGCTGGTAATCGGCGCTGAATGGGTTGAGCGCGTCCGCGCCACCATGCCGGAACTGCCAGGCGCGATGCGCGAGCGTTTCGTGCGCGATTTCGGCCTGTCGGAATACGATGCCGCGGTGCTGACCCAATCGAAAGCGATGGCCGGCTACTTCGAAGCGGTGACGGTGAAAGCCGGTAAGGAACAAGCCAAACCCGCCGCCAACTGGCTGATGGGCGACCTGTCTTCGGCGCTGAACCGGGAAAACGTCGAGGTGGTCGATGCCCCTGTCAGTGCAGTACAGCTGGCGCTGCTGCTGCAACGCATCGCCGACGGCACGATCTCCAACAAGATTGCCAAGGAAGTATTCGGCGCCATGTGGGAAGCCAAATCCGCACAGGAAAACCTGGCCGACGAGATTATCGAAAGCAAGGGACTGAAGCAGATTTCCGATAGCGGTGCGCTGGAAAAAATCATCGATGAAGTGCTGGCGGCGAACGCCAAGTCAGTCGAGGAATTCCGCGCCGGCAAGGAAAAGGCGTTCAATGCCCTGATCGGCCAGGCCATGAAAGCCACCAAGGGCAAGGCCAATCCTGCGCAGCTGACCGAGCTGCTGAAGCAGAAACTGACTGCTTAAAAAAATAGCGGCTGGCGTCATCGCCAGCCGCTATTGTTTCATCATCTTCCAGCCTAGCGCGATGCCTGCGCCTCCGGCATCGCACCCACCAATTCCCTGTAGTGCTTCAGCGTCTCGTCGAACTTGCCGTTGATATGGGTCAGCTCGGCCTGGTGGTCCGCCATGTTTTTCTGGTTGTAGGCGATGTCGCGGTTAGCGTCGTCAATCTTGTTGCGCAGCGAGATCGGCAAGGTTTTCCGGTGCTTGTAGAATTCGGCTTCGGTATTGGCGGTTTTCAGCTGGTTCTGGGCATCGTCGATGGCAACCTGGTCGCGCTTGATCAGGTCCTGCGACAGCGACAGGTAATAGCGGCGCGAGGCCTCGATATCGGCTTCGCTGCGATAACGCGACAGCAGCGCACGGTCCTGCTGGCGCCGCTGTTCTTCCGCCGCCAGCTCGATGCGGCGCTTGTCGTCCAGCGCCTGCTGCTGGCGCTTTTGCTCAGCCGTCAGCGGCGCCGGGATTTCACGTTTGACCACGCCGGCCTTGCTCAGCTCCAGCACCTTGCTGTTGGAACATTCCGGCATCGGATGATCGCCTGTGATAGTACGGCCTGCCGCATCCTTGCAGGTATAAATCTGGCCGTGCGCAAGCAGCGGCAGGAAACCTGCCGCACTGAAAAACACACCCCGTACAAGAGTTAGAGCAATCCGATTCATTCCCGTCATCCACGACAGCTACACATTAAATTCTGCACTCCGGCGCGAACGACTGGACTGTCGTCAAGCTACGCCGTAACGCTCCCTGTAAGCCGCCACTGCTGCCTGGTGGCGGTTCAATTCAGCGTCGGCGCCAGCGCCGGAAATATATTCCAGCAAGTCGTTCAGGTTGCCGATCGAAATCACCGGCATGCCATACGCTTGCGTCACTTCTTCTACCGCGGAGTTGGCCGACAACGCATCGTCCTTGCCCGACTTCTCCATCCGGTCCAGCGCGATCACCACCGCACAAGGCGTGGCGCCGGCGGCGCGGATCATCTCTACCGACTCGCGCACCGAGGTGCCGGCCGAAATCACGTCGTCGATGATCAGTACCCGCCCCTTCAGCGGGCCGCCGACGATATTGCCGCCTTCGCCGTGATCCTTGGCTTCCTTGCGGTTATAGGCGAACTGCACATTACGTCCTTGCGCCGCCAGCGCCACCGCAGTCGCCGAGGCCAACGTGATGCCCTTGTAGGCTGGCCCGAACAACATGTCAAACTGCAAACCCGAGTCGATCAGGGTGCGCGCATAAAACTGTGCCAGCTGACCCAGCGCAGCGCCCTCGTTGAACATGCCCGCATTGAAGAAATACGGTGAAGTGCGCCCTGCCTTGGTCACAAACTCGCCGAATTTCAACACTCCAGCCTTGACCGCAAATTCTATAAATTGTTGACGTAAATTGTTCAAAATGCACTCCAGACGGTTGAGGCTGACAAATTTTGTCGCTGTTTACAGCACATTAGCGACACCAGACCGCCATTTTAAATGGAGTTCATCCCTTCCACAGCAGTAAGTGCAAACACCATGCCTGCTCGCAACGGGTTTTTAACCATGAACCCTGCCTCGCGCACGATGGCGGACCTTCGGTTATCCTTAGGCATCCTCTTATACCTTTTTATCGACCAAACATGCCAAGAATCATTTCCGCCAATCTCAACGGCATCCGCTCAGCGGCCAGAAAAGGCTTTTTTGAATGGATGGCCAAACAGTCAGCCGATTTCGTCTGTGTCCAGGAACTGAAGGCGCAAGCCGCCGACATGACGCCGGAATTCCTGGCGCCGGAAGGTTACACCGGCCATTTCCATTACGCCGAAAAGAAAGGTTATTCGGGCGTCGGCCTGTATAGTAAACGCAAGCCGAATGCCGTGCGGATTGGCTTCGGCAACCCTGAATTCGACGCCGAAGGGCGCTATGTGGAATGCGATTTCGGCGACCTGACGGTGATCTCGCTTTACTGCCCGTCCGGCTCCTCCAGCGAAGAACGGCAGATCGCCAAGTTCCGCTTCATGGAAGCCTTCCTGCCGCACCTGCAGCAGCTCAGGGAAAGCGGCCGCGAAGTCGTGATTTGCGGCGACTGGAATATCGCGCACCAGGAACGCGACCTGAAGAACTGGAAGGGCAACAAGAAAAATTCAGGCTTCCTGCCGGAAGAACGTGCCTGGCTCACCCACCTGTTTGAGCAAGTCGGCCTGGTCGACGTGTTCCGCCAGGTCGACCAGCGCGATGAGCAGTACACCTGGTGGAGCAACCGCGGCCAGGCCTGGGCCAAGAACGTGGGATGGCGCATCGATTACCACATCTCGACGCCCGGCATCGCCGCCAATGCGCATGCCGTCGCCATCTACAAGGACGAGCGTTTCTCCGACCATGCGCCGCTGACAATCGACTACTCCTGATCTACCCTGCTTGACCTTGGACCGGCTGGCCGTCGACAAAGACGATCAGCTCGCCCTCGCCGAACTTGGTCCACACCTCGTTGGTGGTGAGCGGTTCAGTGACAATCACCGCCACCCGGTCTTGCGGCGTCGTCACCTGCGAGAAATCGACGCTGACGTCTTCGTCCGACAGGTGGGCTTCGGCAAACGGAAACTGGCGCACGATGTAGTACAGCTTGGTGGAACAATGGGTGTACAGGGCCGAGCCGTCCGACAGCATCACGTTGAAGGTGCCGTGGGCGGCGATCTGCTGCGTCAGTTCGCGCAAGGCCAGCGTCAGCTCAGCCTGCGCCGGCGGCGTATCGCCGAAACGGCGCCGCAGCTGCTGCAGCAGGTAGCAGAAAGCCAGTTCGCTGTCGGTATTGCCGACCGGCCGGTATGGGCCATCCAGCAGCGGCGCAAATTCCTTGAGGTCGCCGTTATGGGCGAACACCCAGTAGCGGCCCCACAGTTCACGCACAAACGGATGGCAATTCTGCAAGGCAACCTGGCCCTGGGTAGCTTTGCGGATATGGGCGATGACGTTTTTCGACTTGATCGGACAACGCCGGATCAGCTCCGCCACCGGCGAGGCGATCGCCGCCTGGTAATCGACAAAATGGCGCACGCCGCTGCCTTCGAAGAAAGCGATGCCCCAGCCGTCGCTATGGTGATCGGTCTGGCCGCCGCGCGTGGCGAAGCCGGTAAAACTGAACACAATGTCGGTCGGCACATTGCAATTCATTCCAAGTAACTGACACATATTCCTGAACCAGGTGAGATAAGCCGCTAAATACAGATTCTATCTGTCTCCTGGCAACGGTATCACGCAGCCGCTGTAATCAAAAGTTAAATATGGTGGCGCTATATGGTGGCGCTTGTTGTGCCGATATCAGGCCGGCGCTATACCTTGTATAGCCTGCATCAAATGGCCCGCGCCCGCTTTGCCAGCAATATGTACGGGCAAACGAGCGCCGGCATCAGATCCGGCGCCTTATAAAGAGGAAGAGACAATGCCGCCGATCCCCCGCCCGTCCTGCGCCGACGCAGGTTCCGCCATGCCTGAACAGGAATGCCGCATCCGCTGGTGGCTGCTATTGCTGCCGCTGGCGCTGCTGCTGGCCAGCGTGAGCGTCATCAGCAGCGCCGCCGAGCTGCCCAAGATCATTTACGTGCGGCCGGTGCCGAACAACGACGACGTACTGCTGCAGCAAGGCAGCAGCGGCGTCAGCAACGCCGCCAAGCTGTACCGGCTGCAAGCCAGCACTCTGGAAAGCCAGCCGACCCGCGCCGGCCGCCAGCAGCAGCTGGACAACGCGGTCCAGCAGGGGGCCGCGATCGTGGTGGTGATGGGCATCGAATTCAAGGAAATACTGGACAAGGTTGCGCGCCTGGCGCCGCAAGTCCGCTTCCTGATCCTGGAGCATTGCATCGACAGCGCCGCCAGCAATATCACTTGCATCACTTTCCGGGAAAGCGAAGCCAGCTACCTGGCCGGCATGCAGGCGGCGCTGGCCTCGGGCAGCGGCAAGATCGGACTGATCGGCGCCAGCAATACCGCCTTGCGCCAAAAGAACAGCATCGCCTTCGCCAACGGCGCACGCGCCGCCAAGCCGGCGATTACGGTGCATGAACCGCTGTGGGTGGAAGGCCCGCAGCCGTTCAACGACCCGTCGCGCGCCGAAGCGCTGACCAAAACCATGCTGGGCGACGGCGTCGACGTTATCTGGGCCGCTGCTGCCGGCAGCAACTCCGGCGTGTTCAAGGCGCTGACGCCGCAATCGCGCGCCAAGGCTATCGGCAGCGGCGTCAACCAGTGCATACAGGCGCCCGGGCGGGTGCTCGACAATGTCGAAGTCCATGCCGATACGGCGATTATCCTGGCAGTAGGCTTGCTGGCCAACGGTTCGACCGCGCCGCGCTTTGACTTCGGCCTGAAAGAAGGCGCGGTGGCGCTGACCGCGCTGGGCCTGGACGCCGCTTATTCCGAATGCGAAATCCTGCGCCAGCGGCCTTTGCTGTTGAAGCTGCGTGAGACCGGCAACGCTATCGCCAGCGGCAAGCTCAAAGTCGATTAAATGGCGGGCCCGGCCCGATTCTGATAGCGTTGTGGTTTTATTCCGGGTGGAGCAGCATGGATCAACTGGCAGCGATGCGCGCATTCCGGCGCGTAGTCGAGACCGGCAGCTTCACTGCTGCCGCGGCAGAACTCAACCAGTCGCACACCATCGTCTCGCGCCAGGTGCGCCAGCTGGAGCTGGAGCTGGGCGCGCAGCTGCTGAACCGCACCACGCGCCGCTTCGCCTTGACCGAAGCCGGTCAGGAATATTATGAGCGCAGCCGGCACATTATCGACCAGCTGGATGACGCCGCCCAGGCAGTGTCGGCGCATCAGGCGCGCCCTTCCGGCGTGTTGCGGATCAACGCGCCAATGGCGTTCGGCACCCTGGAACTGACGCAATGGCTGCCGCAGTTCATCCTCGCCAACCCGCAGCTCAAGGTCGACCTGGTCTGCAACGACCGCCTGGTCGACATCATTGAAGAAGGTTTCGACGTCGCGCTGCGCCTGACCCGCGCCCTGCCCGACTCAACCCTGGTCGCAAAGCGCCTGGCATCCTGCGGAATCCTGCTGGCGGCGGCGCCGGACTACCTGAAACGGCATGGCGTGCCGCAGCAGCCGGCCGACCTGGCGCAGCATAATTGCCTGACTTATACGCTGGCGCAAAAGCCGAATGAATTCCTGTTCCAGGCCGCCGACGGCAGCGAGCACGCCGTGACCGTGCGCGGCAACCTGCAGGCCAATACCGGCATCGCTTTGCGCTCGGCGGCCCTGGCCGGGCTAGGCATTGCCGCCACCAGCTCCTTCATCGTGCACGACGACTTGCGGCGCGGCGACCTGCTGCACGTCCTGCCCGAGTTCACGCTGAAACCGCGCGACCTGTTCGCGATCTATCCGCAAAACCGGCACCTGTCGCCCAAGGTCAGAGCGTTTGTCGATTTTGCGGCGGACTGGTATCGCAGCCCGCGCTGGGAATGAGACTCCGACGCCTGCTTATAGATGCAGATGGAAATGGCCGCCACCGAACAAGCCTATCAGGCCGATGGCGATCAGGTAGAAAGCAACGATATAGTTCAGGAGTTTCGGCATGACCAGGATCAGGACGCCGGCGAGCAGGGAAACTACAGGTACTAGCGACAGATGGATATTCATGGACAATCTTTTTATGATGGAAAATGGCCGAGCCGTGGATTTTACAAGATGAGCGCCATCATACGATGATTTTCCAGACCGAATTCACTGTTCGCATTGAACCCAAAGGGTGGAGGTTTGTGGCGTCCGATGCCATCCCCTTGCTGCAAGCCGCACGAAACTCGGCCGTCAGTTTACCGAGTTCATGCAGGAACGGCACATGCCGCACCTGCATGTGCCGTTTGCTGAGCGGACAAATACGTTATCAGATCGAATGGCCGGGCCTGAGCAGCGATGAAAAGAAGGACGGTTACATCCTGCCCTGCATCGCCTATCCGCAATCAGACCTGGTCATCGAAGAGCCCCGCGCCACTGCCCTGCCGCCGCCAGTTTTAGGCTAAGCGCGCCGCCACCGCCCGGTGCTGCTGCGTCAATCCGCCAAAGCCGTAAGCCGCAGCGCGCACATCGTGGACATGGACATAACTTTCGTGATGCAGTTCGCCCAGCAATGCGCCGATTTCCTTGAAGACGGCGTCGATATACGCCGCCTTTTCGTCGGCAGTATTGGTTTCGTCGGTGATGCGGATATCGAGGAAGAAGCTGGTTTTTCTTTGCGCCGCCAGGGACGGGCCGCCGACAAACCAGTGTGCCGGATCGACGTGTGAAATCGCGATCGAAGTCAGCTCCGGCTTCTTGTGCAGGATCGCCGCGGTCAGGCGCGACAGGGTGCTGGCTACCTTGGCGGAAACGACGGTGTCGGGCGTGGTGGATAGCAGTACGGCAAGGATAGGCATGATTTCAGCTCCATGTTTAGTTTAGTTAAGCAACTCAGATAGCCAGTTCCAGGATTTCACTGGTAGTGCGGATTTCCGCGACTGCATCGGACAAGCCGGTCAGCACCGCCTTGTGCAGGTCCTTGTGACTGACCACGCTGCCGTCCCAGCTTTCGATATCGCGGGTGGCGCTGGCGTCGCTGGCGATAATGACCTGATAGCCATGGGCGACACCATCGAAAGCGGAAGCCGCCACGCAATTGTTGGTCATCAAGCCGCTGATGATCAGCTTCTTGACGCCGCGCGCCTGCAATTGCTGCTGCAGGTCCGTGCCGGCAAAGGAACTGGGGAAAGACTTGCGAATGGTGGAATGATGCACAGCGCACCGCACCTCCGGATGGATTTCCGCCATCGCCGTGTTTTGCGTAAACAGCGGCCGCTCGGCGGAACCCCACTGCTGGATATGGAATACCGGCATGCCATGCTTGTCGGCCAGCGCAATCAAGCGATTGGCGTTGCGCAGCACCGCCAGGCCGTCGGGGATCGGCAGCTTACCCGTGAAATATTCGTTCTGGATATCGATCACCAGCAACGCGGTCGATTGCGGCGCCAGGCTGGCGCTGGCAGCGGCGCCGACGATGGTGCGGATGGTCGGGTTGCCATCTGGTTTGGCTGTCGAGGCGGTCATGTGAACTCCTGGTGGTGATCTGGAGTACACAGGTTAAGCCAGCGGCTTGGCAGAGAACAGCGGGCTGGCAACACATTATTTGTGCTGAAACAGCACAAATGCCTGAAAACTTGGCTCTTTCGCTTCGGGATACAAAGAAGACTAAATTCAGACCGAATTTAGAATACAATCAGTCCATCGGCAGTAACAACAGCTTCCAGCGGAAGGAAACCGGTAATGAAATTCTCGACTCAAGTCAGACCAATCAGTTATCTCAAGAGCCATGCGGCCGAGATCGTCAAGGACATCACTGAAAGCCGCGAGCCCATGCTGATCACCCAGAATGGCGAAGCCAAACTTGTCGTGATGGATGTGCGGTCATATGAAGAACACGAAGAAACCCTGTCCTTGCTGAAAATTCTGGCGCTAGGCAACCGCGAAATTGAACAGGGACAGCTCCATGCCGCGGCTGACGTATTTGCGGAACTGGACAAAGAAGACGCGCAATGAGCTTTCAAGTCGTTTTCCTTAATTCGGCAAAGCTGGATTTACAGGAGCTGAAAGCCTACATCACAAAGAATTTTGGCCATGAAACGTGGCAAGCCAGTTACGGTAAACTAAAAGAAGCCGTGTTGGGCCTTGAAGATTTTCCCCTCAAGGGAAAAGTACCCGAAGAAATTCAAAGCCTGAATCTCACGCAATACCGGCAGGTCATCTCCGGCATGAACCGGATCATTTATGAAATCCGCCAGCAAACTGTCTTTATCCACATCGTTTGCGATACCCGCAAAGACATGAGATCGCTTTTGACCAAACGATTGCTGAGAATCTAGGTTTTAATCTGCCAACGGCAAGGGACTGGACGGCTTGATCTCCTCCAGGCACACCATCGATCGCACGCCAGCCACCCCCGGCACCTGCATCAGGCGATCGGTCAGGAACGCCGACAGCGACTTCAGGTCGCTCGCCGCCACCTTCAGCAAATAATCGAAATCGCCCGAGATCGTGTAGCACTCCAGGATTTCCGGGAACAGCCGGATCGCCTTTTCCAGCTTGCGCACCTGCTTGAACTGCTCGCGCGCGATGTTCAGGTTGACGAAGGCCACCACGCCGAGCCCGATGGCGGCCGGCTCCACCTGCGCCGCATAACCGCGGATGATGCCGTCCTTCTCCAGCCGCTGCACGCGCCGGTAGCACTGCGGCGGCGACAGGTTGACTTGTTCGGACAGCTCCACGTTCGAAGCGCGGCCGTTAGCCTGCAGGGTTCGCAGCAAAATTCGGTCATAGCGGTCGAGTTTTTCCATCTCAATCTCCTTTTATGCATGATTCGTGCACATTACAGTGTATTCATGAGTAATTATGCACAAATATTTCCAATGCTTGTGATTATCATGTAGGCAGATGCAGTACACCTATAAAACAGCATTTTGCAGCTACCTCTAAGCACCGCAGCCGGCGCCCGCTGACCGGGACCAGATGTGATTGACGCTTGCGTCGATCCATACGCTAGGTTCTTAGAAGTGGCCTCACCAGGAGCCGATCATGAAGAACCATGCAATAACTCTCGAAGACCGATACTGCGCACACAACTATGAACCGCTGCCGGTAGTGCTCAGCAGCGGCAAAGGCATATGGCTGTGGGACCAGGACGGCAAGCGCTACATGGACATGATGTCGGCCTACTCCGCCGTCAGTTTCGGCCACAGCCACCCGGCTCTGGTAGCGGCATTGAGCAAGCAGGCCGGTCAGCTGGCGGTGGTCTCGCGGGCGTTTTACAGCGACCAGCTGGGACCATTCCTGCAATTGCTGTGCGAAATGACCGGCATGCCCAAAGCGCTGCCGATGAACAGCGGCGCAGAGGCAGTCGAGACTGCCATCAAGGCGGCCCGCAAATGGGCCACAAGGTAAAAGGCATCGCCGACCAGACAGCTGAAATCATCGTTTGCCGCGGCAATTTCGCCGGCCGCACCACGACCATCGTCGGTTTTTCGTCGGAAGCCCAGTACCGCGACGGTTTCGGGCCGTTTTCCGGCGGTTTCGCCACGGTGCCGTTTGGCGACGCCGCCGCGCTGGAAGCTGCCATTACTCCGCGCACCGCCGCTTTCCTGGTGGAGCCTATCCAGGGCGAAGCCGGCATCATCGTGCCGCCCGAAGGTTACCTGGCGAAATGCCGTGAAATCTGCGACCGCCACAATGTGCTGCTGATCTGCGACGAAGTGCAGACTGGGCTGGGCCGCACCGGCCGCCTGCTGGCCAGCGACCACGACGGCATCAAACCGGACGGCCTGATCCTCGGCAAAGCGCTGGGCGGCGGCTTGCTGCCGGTGTCGGCGTTCCTGGCGCGGGAAGACCTGATGGCGGTATTTACCCCCGGCGACCACGGCAGCACCTTCGGCGGCAATCCGCTGTCGGCTGCCGTCGGCCATGCCGCGCTGCGCCTGCTGCGCGAAGAAAAGCTGGCAGATAACGCTCAGCGCATGGGTGAGCGCTTACTGACAGGGCTACGGGCGATACAGCATCCGGCCATCCGCCAGGTCCGCGGCAAAGGTTTATTGATCGGCATGGATCTCGACCCGAGCTTCATTTCCGCGCGCGAATTCTGCGAACGCCTGATGCAGCAAGGAATCTTGTCGAAGGACACGCATGACACGGTAGTGCGCTTTGCGCCGCCGCTGATCATTAGCGCCAACGATATCGACGCTGCTCTGGAAGCCATCAAGCACACGTTTTCATCTTTACTCACACCCCCGACTCACCTGACCGAAAGGAGCTACGCATGACCAACCACCTGCTGGACCATACCGCGGACGACACATTCCTCATGTGTGCTCCGGACCACTTTGAAGTGTCTTACGTCATTAATCCGTGGATGGCTGGCAATATCGCGCATGGCAACCGGAGTCTCGCCATGCAGCAATGGCTGGCGCTGGTGGAAGCCATCGGACAGGTAGCCAAGATCAAGATGATGCCGGCCATGCCAGGCGTGCCTGACCTCGTGTTTACCGCCAATGCCGGCGTGGTGCTGGGCAACAAGGTGGTGCTGTCGCGTTTCCGCCATGTCGAGCGGCAAGCGGAAGAGGTCTATTTCGAAGCAGCGTTTACCGCCCATGGTTTCGAAGTCCTGACCTTGCCGCCGGAACTGCCTTTCGAAGGCGCCGGCGACGCCCTGATGGACCGCAGCGAAAACCTGCTGTGGTTCGGCCATGGCCATCGCTCCGATATCGCCTGCGCCGCCAGGTTGTCGGAAATGCTGGAGATTGAAGTGCAGCCGCTGAAACTGGTCGATGCCCGCTTCTATCACCTGGATACCTGCTTCTGCCCGCTGGCCGGCGGTTATGTCATGTATTTCCCGGAAGCCTTCGACGCTGTCTCGCAAGCATATATTGCGGCGCGCGTGCCGGCCGACAAGCGGATCATCGTCGGCAGCGAAGACGCCTTGCATTTTGCTTGCAACACTGTCAACTCCGGCAGCCATATTTTCCTCAACCAGGCGTCCGAAGCCTTGGTCGCACAGCTGCAAGCCCACGGTTTCACCGTGCACCAGACCGCACTGACCGAGTTCCTGAAAGCAGGCGGCGCAGCGAAATGCCTCACCCTGAAGCTCAACGAACCGCAGCAAACGGTCGCCCCCCAGGCCAGCCAGCAAGCCGCCTGACAAGCGCAAGCCATTGATTTAACGTATAATTTCTGGCATTGCCATTGCAAAAAACCCGGCGCTATCGGCGACCGGGTTTTTTGCGTCCTTATTGACCAGAGCATGACCAGAGTACGCTAATGACGCCTTCCGCAACAAGCCCTGCTGTATCCACCGAAACCCGCCTGCGCGAGCTGCTGGCGCAACGCATCCTGATCCTGGATGGCGCGATGGGCACCATGATCCAGCAATACAAGCTGACGGAAGAGGACTATCGCGGCGGCCCCAAGGGCCGTTTCATCGACTTCACCGGCCCCGGGCGCGAGCTGTTCGTCAAAGGCAATAACGAACTGCTGTCGCTGACCCAGCCGCACATCATCAGCGCCATCCATGAAGAATACCTGGCAGCGGGCGCCGATCTGATCGAAAGCAATACCTTCGGCGCCACCACAGTAGCGCAAGACGACTACCATATGGCGCACCTGGCCTACGAGATGAATGTGGCCTCGGCACGGCTGGCGCGCGCCGCCTGCGACAAGTACTCGACGCCGGACAAGCCGCGCTTCGTCGCCGGCGCGCTCGGGCCGACGCCGAAAACCGCATCGATCTCGCCCGACGTCAATGACCCGGCGGCGCGCAACGTTACCTTCGACCAGCTGGTCGCCTCCTACCTGGAGCAAACCCGCGGCCTGGTGGAAGGCGGCGCCGATGTGCTGCTGGTGGAAACCATTTTCGACACCTTGAATTGCAAGGCGGCGCTGTTCGCCATCGACACCTTCTTCGAAGAGTCGGGCTTGCGCTTGCCGATCATGATTTCCGGCACCGTCACTGACGCTTCCGGCCGCATCCTGTCGGGCCAGACCGTGCCGGCCTTCTGGAATTCGATCCGCCACGCCAAGCCGCTCACTGTCGGCCTCAACTGCGCACTGGGCGCGGCGCTGATGCGCCCCTATGCGGAAGAGCTGTCCAAGATCGCCGACACCTTCGTCTGTATCTATCCGAACGCCGGCCTGCCCAATCCGATGAGCGACACCGGTTTCGATGAAACTCCGGACGTGACCTCTTCGCTGCTGAAGGATTTCGCCGAAAGCGGCTTCGTCAATATCGCCGGCGGCTGCTGCGGCACCACGCCGCCGCATATCAAGGCGATTGCAGACACCGTCGCCAAGATCCCGCCGCGCGCCGTGCCGGAAACCACGCATGAAATGCGCTTGTCCGGACTTGAACCGTTCACCATCGACGACAGCTCGCTGTTTGTCAACGTCGGCGAACGTACCAACGTCACCGGCTCCAAGGCGTTTGCCCGGCTGATCCTCAACGAGCAGTACGACGAAGCGCTGGCAGTGGCACGCCAGCAGGTGGAGAATGGCGCGCAGGTAATCGACATCAACATGGATGAGGCGATGCTGGATTCCATGGCAGCCATGCAGCGCTTCCTCAACCTGATCGCCTCCGAACCGGACATCGCGCGGGTGCCTATCATGATCGACTCGTCCAAATGGACAGTGATCGAAGCCGGCCTGAAATGCGTGCAGGGCAAGGCGATCGTCAACTCGATTTCGATGAAGGAAGGCGAGCCGGAATTCCTGCGCCAGGCCAAGCTGTGCCGCCGCTACGGCGCCGCCGTGATCGTGATGGCCTTCGATGAAAAGGGCCAGGCCGACACCTTCGAACGCAAGATCGAAATCTGCGAGCGCGCTTACAGATTGCTGGTGGACCAGATCGGCTTTCCGCCGGAAGACATCATTTTCGACCCGAACATTTTCGCGATCGCGACCGGCATCGAAGAGCACAACAACTACGCAGTCGACTTCATCAACGCCACCCGCTGGATACGCGAGAACCTGCCGCATGCCAAGATCAGCGGCGGCGTCTCCAATGTCAGCTTCAGCTTCCGCGGCAACGATCCGGCGCGCGAAGCGATCCACACGGTATTCCTGTACCACGCCATCAAGGCCGGCATGACCATGGGCATCGTCAATGCCGGCATGATGGGCGTCTACGACAACCTGCCGGCCGAATTGCGCGAACGGGTCGAGGACGTGGTGCTGAACCGCCGCGAAGATGCTACCGAACGCATGATCGAAATCGCCTCGACCCTGAAGGCCGGCGACAAGAAGGAAGAAGCGACGCTGGAATGGCGCAGCGGCACCGTGCAGCAGCGGCTGGCGCATGCGCTGGTACAAGGCATCACGCAGTGGATCGTCGAAGACACGGAAGAAGCACGCCAGGAATTGCTGAACAACGGCGGCCGGCCGATCCATGTGATCGAAGGGCCGCTGATGGACGGCATGAACATCGTCGGCGACCTGTTCGGCCAGGGCAAGATGTTCCTGCCGCAGGTAGTCAAGTCGGCGCGCGTGATGAAACAAGCGGTGGCGCACCTGATTCCCTATATCGAGGAAGAAAAGCGGCTGCACGAAGAACTGACCGGCATTGCCGCCAAACCCAAGGGCAAGATCGTCATCGCCACGGTCAAGGGCGATGTGCACGACATCGGCAAGAACATCGTCTCGGTGGTCCTGCAATGCAATAACTTTGAAGTAGTCAACATGGGCGTGATGGTGCCATGCTCGGAAATCCTGGCGATGGCCAAGGCCGAGAACGCCGATATCATCGGCCTCAGCGGCCTGATCACGCCGTCGCTGGAAGAAATGGCGCACGTCGCCAAGGAAATGCAGCGCGATCCGTACTTCCGCAGCGTCAAGATGCCGTTGCTGATCGGCGGCGCCACCACCAGCCGCGCCCATACCGCGGTGAAAATTGCACCGAACTACGAAGGACCGGTGGTCTACGTGCCTGATGCATCGCGCTCGGTTTCGGTGGCGCAGTCGTTGCTCACGCCAGAGCAGCGCGACCAGTACATCGATGAAATCGCGGTGGATTACGAACGCATACGCGAACAGCACGCCAACAAAAAGGCGGTGCCTTTGCTGACCCTGGCGGCGGCGCGCGAGAACCGTACCCGCCTGCAGTTTGCACCGGTCAAGCCGAAATTCATCGGCCGCCGCGTCTTCAAGAACGTCGACCTCGGCACGCTCGCGCGCTACATCGATTGGGGCCCGTTCTTCCAGACCTGGGACTTGGCAGGCCCGTATCCGGCCATCCTCAAGGATGAAGTGGTGGGCGAAGCAGCCAGCAAGGTATTCGAAGAAGGCCAGGCGCTGCTGAAGAAGCTGATCGACGGCCGCTGGCTGACCGCCAACGGCGTCATCGCGCTGATGCCGGCCAACACGGTGAATGACGACGATATCGAAATCTATACCGACGATACGCGCGAAAAAGTCGCATTCACCTATTACGGCTTGCGCCAGCAAACCGTGAAACCGGTAATCGACGGCGTTCCCCGGCCCAACCAGTGCCTGTCCGATTTCATTGCGCCGAAATCGTCCGGCATCGCCGACTATATCGGCCTGTTCGCCGTCACCAGCGGCATCGGTATCGAGAAATACGAAAAACGCTTCGAGGATGCGCACGACGATTATTCCTCGATCATGCTGAAATCGCTGGCCGACCGCCTGGCGGAAGCCTTCGCCGAATACATGCACGAGCGGGTGCGCAAGGACCTGTGGGGTTATGTGCCCGATGAAAGCTTGTCCAACGAAGCCTTGATCAAGGAAAGCTATAGCGGCATCCGTCCGGCTCCCGGTTATCCGGCCTGCCCGGAACACACGGTCAAGGCCGACATGTTCCAGCTCTTGCAGTGCGAGGAGATCGGCATGCAGCTCACCGAATCGTTCGCCATGTTCCCGGGCGCGGCGGTGTCGGGCTTTTATTTTGCCCATCCAGAATCGAAGTATTTTGTGGTCGGCAAGATCGGCGACGACCAGGTCAGCGACATGGCGGCGCGGCGCGGCGCCGGCAAGGACGACGTCGAACGCTGGCTGGCGCCCAACCTGTAAAGGAAACCGGCATGCGCCACAGTCTGCAGCTGAAGCAGCAATTACAACAGACGATACAGGCTGAAATCTCCGCCCGCACGCAACAGCACCAGGCGCAGATCGCCGCGCTGAAAAGCCCGGCGCCAAACCGAATGACTAGCCTGGCGGCGCGCGGCGCCAGGCCGCTGGTGCTGCTGGCCCATGGCGATTCCTGGTTTGACTATCCGCTGGACGGCAATGCGCTGTCGCTGCACGGCACCGATGTCATCGCGCAGTTGCAAACCACCGGCGCCATGCCTCCTTCGATCCTGAACGTTTCCCACAACGGCGATTCAAGCTCCGACGAAATGGCGCTGCCCAAGCAGCAGCGTTTGATCGCCGCACTGCGGGACAGCAATAACTGGATCGACGACAAACCTGACGCCATCCTGTTTTCCGGCGGCGGCAACGACATCGCCGGCGACAAGTTCTGCATCCTGCTTGATTATGCCGACAGCGCCAGCGACGGTCTCAACCTGGTGCGCTTCGCCAAGCTGCTGGAAATGGTTGAAGCCTCTTACCTCGACCTGTTTGCGTTTCGCGACAGGTATGCGCCGGGCGTGCCGGTTTTCGGCCACTGCTATGACTTTGCCATTCCCAACGGTTCCCATCCGCTATGCGCCGGGCCGTGGCTGCTGCCGTCGCTGGCTTACTGCGGCTGGACTGCAAGCGACGGCATCCCGATCGTGCGCCAGGCGCTGGAGGGCCTGGCGGCAAGGTTGCGCAAACTGGCCGCGGTTTCCGCCAACAATTTCGTCCTGGTTGAAACCCAGGGCACGCTTGCCGCCGCCGACTGGGCCAATGAGTTGCACCCCTATCCGGCCGGATTCCGGAAGATCGCAGAAAAATTCGCCGCGGCGCTACGCTTGCGCTTTCCCGGCCATATCTGATCACATCTCGCCTCCACCAATGAAAAAAGCCCCGCTGCAAGCGAGGCTTTTCAGTCCGGCGACAGGCCTCGGCCTGCGTTGCCGTCAGTCGCCGCCCAAGTGGATGAACTTGAACAGGAAGATCGCGGCAATCACCCAGACCATCGCCGGCACTTGCTTCGCGCGGCCGGTGAACAGTTTCAGCGCCGCATACGAGATGAAGCCGAAGGCAATCCCGTTGGCGATCGAATAGGTGAACGGGATCATCAGCACGGTGATCACGGCCGGCACGCTTTCGGTGCTGTCTTCCCAGTTCAGGTGCACCAGTTCGCGCAGCATCAGGCCGGCGACATAGAACAGCGCCGGCGCGGTAGCGTAGGCCGGCACGGCGCCGGCCAGCGGCGAAATGAACAGGCAAGCCAGGAACAGGATGCCGACCGCCAGCGAAGTCAGGCCGGTACGGCCGCCAGCCTGGACGCCGGCCGCGCTTTCAACATAGGCGGTGGTGCTGGATGTACCCAGCAGGGTGCCGGCCACAATCGCCGTGCTGTCCGCCAGCAACGCCTTGTTAAGACGCGCCATCTTGCCATTGACCAGCAGGCCGGCGCGGTTCGCCACGCCCATCATGGTGCCGGTGGCGTCGAACATTTCGACCAGGAAAAACACCAGTACGATATTCAGGATGCCCATTGACAGCGCGCCCATGATGTCGAGCTTGAACAGGGTCGGCTCGATCGACGGCGGCATTGCAACCACGCCGGTGAAGGTATTGCCGCCGACCAGGAAGCTCAGCACGGTCACAGTCAGGATGCCGATCAGGATCGCGCCCTTGACCTTCAGGTGGTCCAGCACCACGATCAGCAGGAAACCGATGATCGACAGGATCACCGGGATCTGGTGCAGGTCGCCGATCTGCACGAAGGTAGCCGGATTGGCGACCACCAGGCCCGAACTCTTGAGCGCGATGAAACCGAGGAACAGGCCGATGCCGGAAGTAATCGCAATCCGTATCGTGGGCGGAATGCCGTTGACGATCATGCCGCGTATCCCTACCAGGCTGACGACGATGAACAGGCAACCGGAAATGAAGACTGCCCCCAGTGCTACTTCCCAGGACACGCCCATGCCTTTCACCACCGCATAGGCAAAGTAGGCGTTAAGGCCCATGCCGGGCGCCAGCGCGATCGGATAGTTGGCGTACAGGGCCATGATCAGGGTGCCGATGGCGGCCGCCACGCAGGTTGCAACGAAGACAGCGCCTTTCGGCATGCCGGCGTCGCCCAGGATGGCAGGGTTGACGAAGATGATATAAGCCATCGTCAGGAAAGTGGTCAGCCCGGCGATCAGTTCGGTGCGGACATCTGTACCGTTTTCCTTGAGTTTGAAGAAATTCTCGAGCAATTGCATTGTTGTGTCTCCGTGATTATTGTTGTTTTTGGTTTTCTGGCTGCCGCGTTGCTCCCGCCGTTTCTTTTGGTGCGGAGTTCTGGCAAAGTAATGTGTTACAGAATGGGGTCACAAATATGCTCCAGGCTAAATATCAATTATTCCAGCGAGATGATAACCGCTCCCGCTGCCGCATTGATAGCCCTGCATTTGCCCCAGCCAAAGATTTTCTCATTCTCGAAAATCGGAAAAACCGTCAAATACATTTCCATTAAGAAATATTCCGTTCGCAATGGCTATATTTGCCAAATGGAATCACATATCCATTCTCTATTCCATTTTCGAGATACCTGACATCAGCCGTTTCGCTATATGAAGCGGCGGCACAAATGCTAATCTGGGCTCATAATTAATAGGCCGTTGCAAAGCCTAGCCTAGTCCCACGTAACCCGCACCCAGGCGAAAGCGGCAATACGATCCAGAGGCATGGTTTTTGCAACCGCAGCTAAACCATATTGGAGATTGCCTTGTCTACGCCCGCACCTCATTCCACGGCCGCTAGCGTCATCCGTTTCTACTACCGTGGTGAAATCCACGCAGTGGACCAGGCTGCGCCGACCCGCACCATCTTGCAGCACCTGCGGGAAGACCTGCACTGCACCGGCAGCAAGGAAGGCTGCGCCGAAGGCGATTGCGGCGCCTGCACCGTCGTCATCGGCGAACAGAGCGCAGACGGCGTCACGCTCAAATCGGTCAATTCCTGCATCCAGTTCCTGCCGACGCTGGACGGCAAGGCTTTGTATACCGTCGAGGACCTGAAACAGGACAGCGGCGCCCTGCACCCCGTGCAGCAAGCGATGGTGGAATGCCACGGCTCGCAATGCGGTTTCTGCACGCCAGGTTTCGTGATGTCGCTGTGGGACTTGTACTTGAAACACGACGGCAGCCACGCCTCTTCCTCCCCCGCTGCCTGCAGTACAACCGGAGCGGCCGGCGGCGCCTGCCAGCCATTGCAGCGCAAGGACATCGATATCGCGCTCTCGGGCAACCTGTGCCGCTGCACCGGCTACCGGCCTATCATCGACGCCGCGCACCGGATGGGCGAACTGCCGGCAGTCGGCTTCGACCGCCAGGCTTTGCAGCAGGCGCTGCAGCCATTGCAACGCGACGACACCTTCGTCTACCAGCACGGCGGCCAGACTTTCTATGCGCCACGCACGCTGGCGCAGCTGGTGGAAGTGCGCGCCGCCAATCCGGGGGCGCGTATCCTGGCCGGCTCGACCGACGTCGGCCTGTGGGTAACCAAGCAGATGCGCGACCTGGGCGACATCATCTACCTCGGCCAGGTAAGCGAGCTGAACGCCATGGCGCTGCGCGAAGGACAACTGGAAATCGGCGCCGGCGTGACGCTGAACGACGCTTATGCGGAAATCTGCAAGCACTATCCCGAACTGTCGGAAATGTGGCAGCGCTTTGCCTCGCTGCCGATCCGCAACGCCGGCACCCTGGGCGGCAACGTCGCCAACGGCTCGCCTATCGGCGACTCGCCGCCATGGCTGATCGCACTCGGCGCGCAAGTCGTGCTGCGCGGTCCGGCCGGCCAGCGCGTGATGCCGCTGGAGGCGCTGTACCTTGATTACATGAAAAAAGACATGCAGGCCGATGAATTCGTCGAGGCCGTACGGTTGCCGCTGCCGCATGCCGGACAACGCTTCCGCACCTACAAACTGGCAAAGCGTTTCGACCAGGATATTTCAGCTGTCTGCGCGGCGTTCTCGGTAACTCTGGATGGCGACAAGATCAGCGATATCCGCATCGCTTTCGGCGGCATGGCGGCAACCCCGAAGCGCGCTGCGCTGACTGAGGCCGCCTTGCGTGGCCAGGCCTGGAGCGAAAGCGTGCTGGAAAACGCGGTAGCGCTGATGACGGACGATTACAAACCGTTGTCCGACATGCGCGCCTCCAGCGAATACCGGATGAAGACGTCGCAAAACCTGTTGCGCCGGTTCTGGCTGGAAACCCGCGTCGATGCGCCGTTGCGCAGCGACCAGGTGAATCCTTTTGTATGTGCCTGAGTTGACATCATGAATAAGCAAACTGAAGTTTTTATGAAACCCGCGCCGCAAGACAGCAATGCCGGCAACAGCTCGGCCTGGGCCGAAGTCGGCCAATCGCATCCGCACGAATCGGCGATATTGCATGTGCTGGGCGAAGCCACCTACACCGACGACATCCCGGAAGCGCAAGGCACTTTGCACGCCGCGCTCGGCATGTCGCAAAAAGCCCATGCCCGGATCCGCTCGATCAACTTCGATGCAGTGCGCAGCGCGCCCGGCGTAGTGGCAGTCTTTACCGAAGCCGACATTCCCGGCACCAACGATTGCGGTCCGATCATTCATGATGATCCGATCCTGGCCAAGGGCCTGGTCGAATATGTGGGCCAGCCGATCTTCGCGGTCATCGCAGACACTCACGACAATGCACGGCGCGCAGTGCGCAAGGTAGTCATAGACTATGAAGAACTGCCGGCGATCCTGACGCCGCAAGCTGCGCACGCGGCGAAATCCTATGTCTTGCCGCCGATGCACCTGGCGCGCGGCAATGCGCAACAAGCTTTCGAAACCGCCGCGCACCGCGTCAGCGGCCAGTTGTATGTCGGCGGCCAGGAACAGTTTTACCTGGAAGGCCAGATTTCCTACGCCATCCCGAAAGAACAGAACGGCATGCTGGTGCTGTGTTCGACCCAGCATCCGACCGAAATGCAGCACGTGGTGGCGCATGCGCTGGGTGTGCATTCGCATAACATCGTGGTGGAATGCCGGCGCATGGGCGGCGGCTTCGGCGGCAAGGAATCGCAATCGGCCTTGTGGGCGGCGGTGGCGGCGATTGCCGCGGCCAAGCTGAAGCGCCCGGTCAAGCTGCGCGCCGACCGCGACGACGACATGATGGTGACCGGCAAACGCCATTGCTTCTATTACGATTACGAAGTCGGTTACGACGATGCCGGCCGGATTGTCGCCGCAAAAGTCGACATGGTGAGCCGCGCCGGTTTCTCGGCCGACCTGTCGGCACCTGTGGCAACCCGTGCAGTCTGCCATTTCGATAATACCTATTACCTGTCCGATGTCGACATCAAGGCGAGTTGCGGCAAGACCAATACCCAGTCGAACACTGCCTTCCGCGGTTTCGGCGGCCCGCAAGGCGCGATTGCGATCGAATACATCGTCGATGAAATCGCCCGCAACCTCGGCCGCGATGCGCTCGATATCCGCAAGCTGAATTTCTACGGACGCAACGATGAAGAGGGCCGCAACGTTACCCAGTACGGCCAGAAAATCGTCGATAACGTGATCCATGAGCTGGTGGCCGAACTCGAATCCACCAGCGAATACCGGCAACGGCGCGCCGCCGTCGAAGCCTTCAACGCCGGCAGCCCGGTGCTGAAAAAGGGCCTGGCGCTGACGCCGGTCAAATTCGGCATCGCTTTCAACGTCACCCACTTCAACCAGGCTGGCGCACTGGTGCACGTGTATACCGACGGCTCGGTGCTGGTCAATCACGGCGGCACCGAAATGGGCCAGGGCATCAACACCAAGGTGGCGCAGGTGGTGGCGCATGAACTCGGCATCCCGCTGGAACTGGTGCGCGTCAGCGCTACCGACACCAGCAAGGTCGCCAATACTTCGGCCACCGCGGCATCCACCGGCGCCGACCTGAACGGCAAGGCGGCGCAAGATGCCGCCCATACGATCCGCCAGCGCCTGGCGGAATTCTTCGCGAAATTGCATGGCGGTGATGCCAAGGCTGTGGCTTTCGCCGCAGGCGCGGTCCATCTCGGCGAGCACAGCCTGGCGTTTGGCGACTTGGCGCAGAAGGCTTATCTCTCGCGGGTGCAACTGTGGTCCGACGGTTTCTACGCAACGCCGGGCTTGCACTGGGATCCGAAAACCATGACCGGCCGCCCGTTCTCTTATTTTGCCTACGGCGCCTCGGTGTCGGAAGTGGTGGTAGATACTTTTACCGGCGAATGGAGGCTGCTGCGCGCCGACGCCTTGTATGATGCCGGCCAGTCCCTGAACCCGGCTTTGGATATCGGCCAGGTGGAAGGCGCGTTCATCCAGGGCATGGGCTGGTTAACCACGGAAGAACTGTGGTGGAACAAGGACGGCAAGCTGATGACGCATGCGCCGTCGACCTACAAGATCCCCGGCATTTCCGATTGTCCCCAGGATTTCCGCGTCAAGCTTTTCAAGAACCGCAACGTCGAAGACAGCATCCATCGTTCCAAAGCGGTCGGCGAACCGCCCCTGCTGCTGCCGTTTTCGGTCTTTTTTGCGATCCGCGACGCCATCGCCAGCGTCGGCGGCAAGCGCTTCAATCCGCCGCTGAATGCGCCGGCGACCAGCGAAGCCATCCTGAAATCGGTCGATGCCGTGCGTGCGATGTCACGCGCGGCCTGATTCAGGCATATTCGGAGACTCATCATGAGCAACTGGCTGGACGCACTCACCACGCTGATCACGCAACCCGCGCAAACCACCACGGCGATCCTGGTCACCGTGGCCCAGGTTGAGGGTTCAGGTCCGCGCGAACCGGGCGCCAAGATGGTGGTGACCGCAGTCGGGCAGTTCGATACCATAGGCGGCGGCCACCTGGAATTGCAGGCGGTCAGGATCGCCCGCGAAATGCTGGACGAAGGCTTGTCGCTGAGCCGCGAACGCAGACTGCAACGTTTTTCTTTAGGACCGTCGCTGGGCCAATGCTGCGGCGGCGTCGTGCATCTGGCGTTTGAACGGGTGACGCCGGCCTCAGCCGATTATTTCAGTTTCCTTCAACGCCGCCTGCGCGAAGCGGAAGACAGCTGGCGCCTGGTGGCCCTCGACGATGCCGCGCCGCCGGCCTTGTGCGACGGCGACGGCGAACGCCTGCACGGGCCGGGACGCTTGCCCACCCTGCCGTCTTTGTCGACGCCTTCGGTCAACGCCCTCGGCGCCTGCCTGGTCTTGCGCGACGATAACGGCAAGCGCTGGCTGCTCGATGCCTGCCTGGCGCCTCGCCCGCAATTGTTCCTGTTCGGCGCCGGCCATGTCGGCGCAGCCATCGTCAAGGCGCTTGGCGACTTGCCGTGCCGGGTGGTCTGGATCGACGAGCGCGAAGAAATGTTTCCAGACGAGTTGCCGGCCAACGTCCGGGTGGAAGCAACCGATACGCCGGAAGCCGTGGTGGACAGCGCCCCGGCCGGCTCCAGTTTCCTGGTCATGACGCATAATCACGCGCTCGACCAGCGCTTGTCGGCGCAGATCCTGCAGCGCGACGATATAGCCTGGTTCGGCCTGATCGGTTCGAAAAGCAAGCGCATGCAGTTCGAGCATCGCTTGCATGAGCGTGGCATCTCTCTTGAGCGGCTGGCCGACATGGTCTGCCCGATCGGCATTCCGGGCATCGTCGGCAAGGAGCCGGCAGTCATCGCCGCCTCGGTCACCGCGCAGCTGCTGCAAGTCTGGGAACATATCGCCAGGCAGCAGCAGACAGCTGCGCCGCATCTGCGGCCACAGCTGCTCAGCACAATCTAATTTACATCAGTCATTCATTGCAGCGCTCGCACGCGCTTTCATTCGAGGATAGTTTTATGGCAGTCATCAGCTTCAGCAATATCGACCAATCAGCTTTGCAGGCATACCGCGCCAGCGTTCTTCATTTCCATGCCGATCCGGCACACCATGCCGACGCTTATGCATGGCACGAAGACGGTTTGCTGCTGGTTGCCGACGGCAAGGTAGTGGCGGCCGGCGATTACCAGCAGCTGTCTGCGCAGTTACGGACCGAGCTGAAAAGCGAATTGAAAATCCAGGATTACCGCGGCAAGATCATCATGCCCGGTTTCATCGATACCCATCTGCACTACCCGCAAACCGACATGATCGCCTCGCCGGCTCCGGGACTGCTGCCGTGGCTGGAGAAATACACTTTCCCGACCGAGCGCAAGTTCAGCGATCCGGCCCACGCCAAGGATGTCGCCACCTTCTTCATCGATGAGCTGCTGCGCTGCGGCACCACCACGGCGATGGTGTATTGCACCGTCAATCCAGTTTCGGTGGATGCTTTCTTCAGCGCCAGCGAAGCACGCAACCTGCGCATGGTGACCGGCAAGGTGCTGATGGACAGGAATTGCCCGGAATTCTTGCAAGATACCGCCGAAGGCGGCATCCGCGACAGTGAAGAACTGCTGAAGAAATGGCACAAGCGCGGCCGCCAGCTGTATGCGATCACACCCCGTTTTGCGCCCACCTCCAGCAACGCCCAGCTGCAGCTCGCCGGCGAACTGGCGCAAGCTTATCCGGACGCTTACCTGCAAACCCACGCGGCGGAAAATATCGATGAGGTGGCCTGGGTCAAATCTCTGTTCCCGGAGTCGCGCAGCTACATGGATGTTTACGACAAGTACGGCATGCTGCGGCCGCGCTCGATGTACGGCCATTGTGTCTGGCTCGACAATCACGACCGCCAGCGCATGGCCGAGACGCAATCGGCTATCGCAGTCTGCCCGACCTCGAACCTGTTCCTCGGCAGCGGCCTGTTCGACTTCAAGGGCGCCGATGCAGCCGGAGTATCCGTATCGCTGGCGACCGATGTCGGCGGCGGCACCAGTTTCTCCATGCTGCAAACCATGAACGAAGCCTACAAGGTCGCGCGCATGGCCACTACCTACCTGCCGGCGATGCGAATGTTCTACCTGGCGACATTGGGCGGCGCGCGCAGCATGCAGCTGGAAGGCACGATCGGCAATTTCGTCGCCGGCGCCGAAGCCGATTTCATCGTACTCGATCCGCAAGCCACGCCACTGCTGGCGCGCCGCAGCGAACGCACCGAGAGCCTGGAAGAGCTGTTGTTTGCCCTGGCCTTGCTGGGCGATGACAGGGCGATTGCGGCTACCTATGCGGCCGGCGAGCTGGTCCATAGCCGGGCTGCAGCCAGCCTGTAAACCCAATTAGCCCGGTTTGCCCGGGCTAATTAATTGATTGCATCGTCCTCGTTCTCAACCGTATTTAGGGCCGCAGCACGTACTTGTTTTCGCTGACGCATTCATAGCGCTGCAAGACATTGCCGCTGTCGTCGACGCTCTCCAGGTACACATCGAACTGCCACAGGCGCGCCATGTGCCGCAGGATTTCATCGGTGCCGTCCGCCAGCGGCCGGCTGTCGCTGCGGAAATGGCGCAGGGTCAGGCTGCGGTCACCGCGCGTATTGACCGACCAGACCTGGATGTTCGGTTCACGGTGGTTGATGTCGTATTGCCGCGACAAGGCCTGCCGCACATACTGGTAGCCGGCATCGTTATGGATCGCCGAGACTTCCAGTTCGCTGCGGTTCTCGTCATCCAGCACCGCGAACAGGCGCATGTCGCGTATCAGCTTCGGCGACAGGTACTGGGCGACAAAACTCTCATCCTTGAAATTGCGCATCGCGTAATGCAAGGTTTCCAGCCATGGCGTGCCGGCCAGTTCGGGGAACCATTGCCTATCTTCGTCGGTGGGCTTTTCGCAGATGCGGCGGATGTCGCTCATCATGCCGAAACCCAGCGCATACGGATTCATGCCGCTGTAATACGATTTGGTCACCGGCGGCTGGTACACCACATTGCTGTGCGAGTGCAGGAACTCCATCATGAAGCCGTCGGTCAGCTTGCCTTCGTCGTATAGCGTATTGAGGATGGTGTAGTGCCAGAACGTGGCCCAGCCTTCGTTCATGACCTGGGTCTGGCGCTGCGGGTAGAAATACTGCGCGACCTTGCGCACGATGCGGATCACTTCGCGTTCCCACGATTCCAGCAGCGGTGAATTTTTCTCGGCGAAGTACAGCAGGTTTTCCTGCGTCTCGGGCGGGAAGCGTCCTTCCACCTGCTCGGCCGCTTCCGATTTTTTTTCCGGCAAGGTGCGCCACAATTCATTGACCTGCGACTGCATGTATTCGGCCCGCTCGCGCCGCTGCGCCTGTTCTTTCTCCAGCGACAGTTTCTGCGGCCGCTTGTAGCGGTCGACGCCATAGTGCATCAAGGCATGGCAGGAATCCAGCAGTTCCTCGACCTTGGAAAAGCCGTAGCGCTCTTCGCATTCGGCGATGTATGCCTTGGCGTAGACCAGGTAGTCGATGATGGCGTGGGCGTCGGTCCACAGCTGGAACAGGTAGTTGCCCTTGAAAAAAGAATTATGCCCATACGCTGCATGCGCCACCACCAGCGCCTGCATAGTCATGGTGTTTTCTTCCATCAGGTAGGCGATGCAGGGATTCGAATTGATGACGATTTCGTAAGCCAGCCCCATCTGCCCGCGCTTGTAGTCGCGCTCGGTCATCAGGAAATGCTTGCCGAACGACCAGTGCCGGTAATTCACCGGCATGCCGGCCGAGGCATAAGCGTCCATCATCTGTTCGGCGGTGATGATTTCCAGCTGGATCGGATAGATATCCAGCTTGTAATTGGCGGCGACGCGGGCGATCTCATCGTTGTACAGCTCGATCAGATCGAAAGTCCAGTCGGACGGGCACGGCAAAGGCTGGTGGATCAGACGGTCGTTCATGACTGCACCTGCTTTTCAAACAGTTCGCGGAACACCGGATAGATCTCGCTGGCAGCCTGCACTTTTTTCATGGCAAACTGGGGATTGACCGCAGCGATCTGCTGATATTCGGTCCATAGGTTCTGCTCTTCGACGGTAACCTGGATGTAGGCGAAATAACGCGAGCGCGGCAGTATTTCGAGCTCCAGCAACTGCCGGCATTTCGGTGAATCATCATTCCAGTTGTCGCCGTCGGAGGCTTGCGCGCCGTAGATATTCCAGTCGCCCGGCGGATAGCGGTCGTCGATGATCTGCTTCATCAGTTCCAGCGCGCTCGACACCACCGTGCCGCCGCTTTCCTGGGAATGGAAGAAGGTTTCTTCATCGACCTCGTCGGCGCGCGTGTGATGGCGGATGAAGACTACTTCGATATGTTCGTAGTTACGGGTCAGGAACAGGTAGAGCAGGATAAAAAAACGCTTCGACAGGTCTTTGCGCTGCTCATCCATCGAGCCCGATACGTCCATCACGCAAAACATCACGGCCCGGCTGGACGGTTGTGGCACCTTGACCCGGTTGACGTAACGCAGGTCGAAAGGATCGATGAACGGGATGCGCCAGATGCGGCCTTTGAGGTGATGGATATCGTCTTCCAGGCGCTTGATTTCCTCGCGCCGGTCCTGTGGATCGGCCTTGAGCGTCTCCATCAGCAGTTCCAGCTCGCGCAGCCTGACCACCAGCGGCGAACCAAGCGCGATCCGCCGACCCAGCGAGCTGCGCAGGGAACGCACGATGTCGATATTGTTGGGCGTGCCGTCGGTCGAATAACCGGCGCGCATGTTTTTCCAGCTCGGCACCGCCAGCAGGTTGGTCTTGATCAGGCGCGGCAATTCCAGGTCTTCGAAGAAGTACTGCATGAATTCTTCGCGCGACAGCTGGAACACGAATTCATCTTCGCCTTCGCCCTGGTCGCTGGCCGAGCTGCCGCCGCCGCTCTGGCCGCCGTCCGGACGTGCAATGCGGTCGCCTTGCAGATAATCCTGGTTGCCGGGATGGACCATCTCGCGCTTGCCGCCGGGACCATGGCCGAAGATCGGTTCGTTGATGCCCTTGCGCGGAATGCTGATGCTCTTGGCGTTTTCGATTTCCTTGATGCCGCGGTCGCGCACGGCTTCCGTCACCGAGCGATGGATGGCCGCCCGGAAGCGCCGTAAGAAACGCTCCCGGTTGGCAATGCTTTTGTTCTTGCCAGACAGTCTACGGTCGATTATCTGATGCAACACGGTCGGCTCTCCCAGGGTGAGTCGCTGAACTTATCCTATACTTTATCCATGCCTACCCAGTGCCCACCTTACGATGATTTACGCACACGCAGATACCATTCGCACAGCAAGCGCACCTGCTTCGGCGTGTAACCCTTGCTGACCATGCGGTTGACGAAATCTTCATGCTTGCGCAATTCTTCGTTCGACCCTTTGGCGTTGAATGAAATAACCGGCAACAAGTCTTCGGTGTTCGAGAACATCTTCTTCTCGATCACCACGCGCAGTTTTTCGTAGCTGGTCCAGAGCGGATTCTTGCCGGCGTTCGAGACCCGTGCGCGCAACACGAAATTGACGATCTCGTTACGGAAATCCTTGGGGTTGCTGATGCCGGCAGGTTTTTCGATTTTTTCCAGCTCGCCGTTCAAGGCAGCGCGGTCAAAGCTTTCGCCGGTGTCATGGTCGCGGAATTCCTGGTCCTGTATCCAGAAATCGGCATACGTCACGTAACGGTCAAAGACGTTCTGGCCGTATTCCGAATACGATTCCAGGTAGGCGGTCTGGATTTCCTTGCCGATGAATTCGGCATACCGCGTGGCCAGCGTATCCTTCACGTAAGACAGGTATTTCTGCTCGATTTCTTGCGGGAACTGCTCGCGTTCGATCTGCTGTTCCAGCACATACATCAGGTGCACCGGATTGGCCGCGACTTCGGTCGAATCGAAATTGAATACGCGCGACAGTATCTTGAAGGCGAAGCGGGTCGAGACCCCGGTCATGCCTTCATCGACGCCGGCATAATCGCGATACTCCTGGAACGACTTGGCTTTCGGATCGCTGTCTTTCAGGTTCTCGCCGTCATACACCTGCATCTTGGAGAAGATGCTGGAGTTCTCCGGTTCACCCAGGCGCGTCAGGATGGAAAACTGCGCCATCATCTTCAGCGTGCCCGGCGCGCAGATCGCCTTGCCCAGCGAAGAAGTGCGGATCAGCTTTTCGTAGATCTTGATTTCTTCCGACACCCGCAGGCAATACGGCACCTTGACGATATAGATGCGATCGAGCAAGGCTTCGTTGTTCTTGTTGTTGCGGAACGCTTTCCATTCCGATTCGTTGGAGTGGGCCAGAATGATGCCGTCGAACGGGATCGCGCCAAAACCTTCGGTGCCCTTGAAATTGCCTTCCTGCGTGGCGGTCAGCAACGGGTGCAGCACCTTGATCGGCGCCTTGAACATTTCGACGAATTCCAGCAAACCCTGGTTCGACAGGCACAGGCCGCCGGAATAACTGTAGGCGTCGGCGTCGTCCTGCGAATATTGCTCGAGCTTGCGGATATCGACCTTGCCGACCAGGGTCGAGATGTCCTGGTTGTTTTCATCGCCCGGTTCAGTCTTGGAAATCGCGATCTGCCGCAGGATCGAGGGATAACGCTTGACCACGCGGAACTTGCGGATGTCGCCGTTGAATTCATGCAGGCGCTTGACGGCCCACGGACTCAGTATCGATTTCAGGTAGCGGCGCGGAATGCCGTACTGTTCTTCCAGGATAGCGCCATCTTCTTCGTAGTCGAACAAACCGAGCGGCGACTCGTTGACCGGCGATCCCTTGAGGGAATAGAACGGCACATGCTCCATCAATTGTTTGAGGCGCTCGGCGATCGACGATTTGCCGCCGCCCACCGGACCGAGCAGATACAGGATCTGCTTGCGTTCTTCCAGCCCTTGCGCGGCGTGCCGGAAATAAGCGACCACCTGTTCGATCACTTCTTCGGCGCCGTAGAATTCCTTGAACGCCGGATAGACCTTGAGCACCTTGTTGGCAAAGATGCGCGACAAGGAAGGGTCGTGCCTTGTATCAACCTGCTGCGGTTCGCCTATCGCCATCAGCATGCGTTCCCCGGCTGTTGCATAACAGCTGGGATCAGTCTTACAAAGCGCAAGATATTCTTCTAAGGAAAACTCTTCTTCTCTGGTTTTGTCGAACCGACTCGCAAAGCTGCTGTAGATATCCATATCACCCCCGCATCAACGATGTTGCGAAAACAAATTGAAGATTATTTCTACCGATTTCGACCTCTTCAGATACTCACAGTTCCTTGATCGGCCAGCTTCGTTTTTCGACGCGGCCCAGAAGAGGATTTACACGATTTGATTCTAAACCTTTTTCTAAGATGCAACAGGGTTTTCTGATTTTTCATTCCAAGGCGCGACCTTGAATAAAATCAACATCCCTGGCAGCGCCAGTACAAAACATAATATGAAAAAATGGAACCAGCCGGTTTCGGCAACAATGTAACCGACCGAGGAATTGATAAAGGTGCGTGGCACCGCAGCAAGGCTGGTAAACAAGGCATATTGCGTCGCCGTGTAGCGCGGATCTGTAGTGCGCGCGATATAGGCCACGAAAGCGGCGGTGCCGAGGCCGACGCCAAACGCCTCGCCGCCGATCACGATGGCCAGCACCAGCGGATCGGGGCCGGCCTGGGCCAGCCAGGCGAAACCAAGGATGGTCACCGCCTGCACCACGCCGAAAATCCACAAGGCGCGGTTGATGCCGATCTGCACCATCCAGATGCCGCCAACCAAGCCGCCGACCAGGCTGGCCCACAAGCTGGTGGTCTTGGAAATGACGCCGATCTGGGTCAGCGAAAAACCAAGATCGATATAAAACCTGGTAGCAAGCGCGGTCGCCATGCTGTCGCCCAGCTTGTACAGGAAGATGAAAGCCAGCACCCACAATGCGCCGCGCCAGCCGTCGCGAGCGATGAATTCCTGGAACGGCAGCACCACGGCTTGCCGCAGGTTCTTCGGCGGCGCGCCGTATACCGCCGGTTCCTTGATCATCAGGGTGCAGATCAGGCCCGGCAGCATGAATCCCGCCGTAATCCAGAATACCGCCTGCCAGCTCATGTGGTCGGCCAGGAACAGCGACAAGGCGCCCGGCACCATGCCCGCTACCTTGTAGGCGTTGACGTTGATCGCCGCGCCCAGGCCCTGTTCGTTGTCAGGCAGGATTTCGCGCCGGTAGGCGTCGATCACGATGTCCTGGCTGGCCGACAGGAAGGCCACCAGCGACGCCATGAAGGCAATCGTCGCCACCTGGGTATGCGGATTTAGCATGCCCATGCCGCCAATAGCGACAAACAGGCTGGCCTGGGTCAGCATCATCCAGCTGCGCCTGCGGCCCAGCTTGCCGAAATGAAAGCGGTCCATCAGCGGCGACCACAGGAATTTCCAGGTGTAGGGAAACATCACCAGCGCAAACAGGCCGAGCGCTTTGACATCAAGGCCGGATTTGCTCAGCCATGCTTGCAGCAGACTGAGCAGGATAAACAGCGGCAGGCCGGAACTGAAGCCGAGGAAGGCGCAGATCAGCATGCGCCGGTTGAGATAGTGGTGCCAGGGATTTGAATCTGATGTCATGGATGCGCCCGCGGCGGCGGGAGTTTAGGATCCGGGGCCAGGCTGCAACCGCTAGTTGCAGCCTGGCCCCGGCTTCCTTATTTTTTTCGGAAACGGAATACCGCAAGACTACCACGCCAGTTTGGCAGCATCGATATCGGCTGGCCGTCGTGCAAGGCGACGCATTCGAGCACTTCCAGGCCGACTTCATTGGCCAGCTCTTCAAAATCCTTGATGGTGGCGCAGCGCAGGTTGGGCGTGTCATACCACTCGTAAGGCAGCGACTTGGACACCGGCATGCGGCCGCGCAGCAGCGCTACCCGGTGCGGCCAGTAGGCAAAATTGGGGAAGGAAACGATCGCTTCGCGCCCGACCCTGGCGATGTCACGTAATACTCCTTCAACATTTTTCATCATTTGCAGGGCCGACAGGCACAGCACGGTGTCGAAAGCGTTGTCGGCAAACAGCGTCAGCCCGGCTTCCATGTCCTGCTGAATCACCGAAACCCCGCGCGCCACGCAC
Organism: Collimonas fungivorans; assembly: GCF_001584145.1. NCBI lineage: Bacteria > Pseudomonadati > Pseudomonadota > Betaproteobacteria > Burkholderiales > Oxalobacteraceae > Collimonas > Collimonas fungivorans. The sequence continues at coordinate 5,276,490 of NZ_CP013232.1, forward strand.
ACCGGGATCTTGGCGTCGTCGATTTCGACGCCATAACCGGCGCACTGCTTGTCGGACTGCAGGTAATCGAGCATGACGCCGTCGCCGCAGCCCAGGTCGAGCACCTGCGACTCGCCGCGCACCCAGTGCGCGATAAAGGCCAGGTCGGGTCGCAAGCTGCTTAATTGATCAAAATTCATGCACTGCTCCTGCTGCTTCAGTTACTGCTTTCGATGCCGCCGGCTGTTCCAGTTCCTGCCAGATGCGGTTGTAATATTCGCCCACCACGCTCATGTAACGCGGGTCGTCCAGCAAAAAGGCGTCGTGGCCGTGCGGCGCATCGATCTCGGCATAACTGACGCGGCGCTTGTTGTTGACCAGCGCCTGCACCATTTCGCGGCTGCGTTCCGGCGAAAAACGCCAGTCGGTCATGAACGAGACCAGCAGGAATTGCGCCTGGGTCTTGCTCAGGGCGCGGGTCAGGTCGCCGTCGTATTCCTTGGCCGGGTCAAAATAATCGAGGGCCTTGGTGATCAGCAGGTAGGTGTTGGCATCAAAGTATTCGGAGAATTTGTCGCCCTGGTAGCGCAGGTAGGATTCGATTTCGAAATCGATGCCGAAGCCGAACTGGTAACTGCCGGAACGCAGGTCGCGGCCGAATTTCTCGGCCATGTCGTCGTCCGACAGATAGGTGATGTGGCCCACCATGCGCGCTACCCGCAAACCGTTCTTCGGCACCACGCCATGGGCGTAATAGTCGCCGCCATGGAAACCGGGGTCGGTCAGGATAGCCTGGCGCGCAACGTCGTTGAACGCGATGTTTTGCGCCGACAGCTTGGGCGTCGAGGCGATCACCACGCAATGGCGCAGGCGGGCCGGATACAACAGGCTCCAGGCCAGGGCCTGCATGCCGCCCAGCGAACCGCCCATGACGGCGGCGAACTGGACGATGCCGAGCGCATCGGCGAGGCGCGCCTGCGCTTGCACCCAGTCTTCCACAGTCACGACCGGGAAGTCCGCGCCATACGGTTTGCCGGTGGCGGCGTTGATATGCATGGGGCCGGTCGAGCCGAAACAGGAACCGAGGTTGTTGACGCCGATGACAAAGAACTTGTTGGTGTCGAGCGCCTTGCCCGGCCCCACCATGTTGTCCCACCAGCCGACGTTCTTTTCATCGTCCCGGTAGACGCCGGCGACGTGGTGCGAGGCGTTCAGGGCGTGACACACCAGCACTGCATTCGACTTGTCGGCGTTGAGGCTGCCGTAGGTTTCGTACACCAGTGTGTAATCCGCCAGCAGCGCGCCGCTTTGCAATTGCAGCGGCGTCGCGAAATGCATGGACTGCGGGGCAACTATTCCGAGGGACATGGTAAGGACCTAATAACAATAAAAAAAGCCCGAGAGCTTTCGCTAATCGGGCTAAATTCTGGGCTTGTACTTCAAGCTCGCTTTAGCCGTATTTATTTGGCAGCGCCTGGTCCAGGGACCTGGTGCTGCCGCGCGCCCGCAAGCTGAGGTGGTGAGACCATTCAAATCGGCGCGATAGCTCAAGAATAACCAAGTCGGGGCCTGGCGTCAAACCGGAACCGTATAACTATCAGGACTTACGCAACACCGCCCCAGCGGCGTTACTCCTCCTCGCCGTACGCCGCGTACTGTCTTCGTCGTCGTGCCTTGCTGGGGCGGTGTTGCGTAAGTCCCGATAGATTAGGCGGTCATGCGCATCTGGCTGACTGCGGCAGCAATTGCGCTCGGCTCGGTATTGCGCAGGATTTTCCTGGTCTGCAGCGTCAATTCGTCCAGGTCGCTGTTCAGCACTTCCTGCTTCACCGCCAGCAGCTGCGCCGGATGCATGGAAAACTCCAGCAAACCCATGCCCAGCAGCAAACGCGTGAATTTGACGTCGCCCGCCATTTCGCCACATACCGAGACCGGGATACCGGCCTTGCGCCCCAGCGCGATCACGGTCGACAACAGAAACAGCACCGCCGGGTGCAGCGGATTGTACAAATGCGCCACTTCGTGGTCGACGCGGTCGATCGCCAGCGTGTACTGGATCAGGTCGTTAGTGCCGATCGACAGGAAATCCATGCGCTTGATGAACATCGGCAAGGCCAGCGCCGCCGCCGGGATTTCTATCATGGCGCCGGTCTGGATCGATTCGTCGAAGGCCACGCCTTCATCGCGCAGCTGCTGTTTGGCCTGGCCGATCATGGCCAGGGTCTGGTCGATCTCGAAAGCGTGCGCCAGCATCGGGATCAGCAGCTTGACCTTGCCGAAGGCCGAAGCGCGCAAGATCGCCCGCAACTGCGTCAGGAACAGCTGCGGCTCGGCCAGGCAGTAACGGATCGCACGCAAGCCCAGCGCCGGGTTGAGCGCGGTCTGTTCCTCGGTATTGATCGGCTTGTCGGCGCCGACATCAAGCGTGCGGATAGTCACCGGCCGGCCCTTCATCGCCATCACCGCCTGGCGGTAGGATTCGAACTGCTCATCCTCGGTCGGCAGCTCGTGCTGGGGGCCGATGCGGCCCATGAACAGGAATTCCGAACGGAACAGGCCGACGCCGCTGGCGCCGGCATCCATCGCCGCGGCGCAATCGCTGGGCAGTTCGATGTTAGCCAGCAGGCTGATTTCCGTGCCGTCCAGCGTCACCGCACGGGTTTTCTTGATCTTGCCGAGTTTTCTGCGCGAACGCAGCAGGTGCGCCTGCCGTTCGCGATATTGTTTGAGTATCACTGTTGCCGGATCGACAATCACGACGCCGGCATCGCCGTCAATGATGATCCAGTCATCCTGCTTGATCAGGCGCGAAGCGTTGTTCATGCCGACCGCAGCCGGGATATCCAGGCTGCGCGCCACGATCGCGGTATGCGAATTCTGTCCGCCGAGATCGGTGACGAAGCCGGCAAAGGCGCGGTCGCGGAATTGCAGCATGTCGGCCGGGGAAATGTCGTAGGCCACCACCACGATATTGGCGAACGAAGCGCCGTCGCTGTCGACTTCCGGCAAGCGGGTGGAGGTGCCGGTCAGCACTTTCAGCAGGCGCTCGCCCACCTGCAGCACATCCATCTTGCGCTCGCGCAGGTAAGTGTCTTCGATTTCGTCGAATTGCGCCGACAGCTCGTCGATCTGGGTCACCAGCGCCCACTCGGCGTTGTATTGGCGGTTGCGGATGATATCGAGCGACATCTCGGCCAGCATCGGGTCCGACAGGATCAGCAGGTGGACGTCGACAAAGGCGCCCAGTTCGGGCGGCGATTCTTTCGGCAGGTCGGCGCGTATGGTCTGCAGTTCGGTACGCACCCTGGTGACGGCGCTCTGCAGGCGCTGGACTTCGGCTTCGACCTCGGTTTCGCCGATCAGGTAGTGCTTGACGTCCATCGCCGCCGGCGCCAGCAGATGGGCGCGGCCGATCGCGATGCCGCGTGAAACCGGAATGCCATGTAAGGTGAAGGATGCCATCTGGTCGCCCAATTTTATACATTGCGGGGCAGAGTCCGACAGCGACTCCGCTCCCAACTGACTAGATAGATAGATAAAACGCGCAGGTTGCAATTAAATTGCAAAAAATAATTGGGCAGTGTCCGTACACGCGTCTCGGCGTGTACGGACACAAATCAGGATCATTCCCCTTCGCCGAACTTGTCTTGAATCAACTGATATAAGGCATCAAAGCAGGTCTTCTCATCTTCCCCTTCGGCTTCCAGCGTTATCTTGCTGCCCTTGCCGGCCGCCAGCATCATCACGCCCATGATCGACTTGGCGTTGACGCGACGGTTGTTGCGGATCATCCAGACTTCACTTTTGAATTTGCTTGCCAGTTGCGTAAATTTGGCCGACGCGCGAGCGTGCAAGCCGAGTTTATTGATGATTTCGATTTCTTGTTGAATCATTTGTCTTTTATCTAATATTGGATTTATTGAAAGACCCCGCCCGGCAGACAATCATTTAATGCGCCACGCGCACCCGGTTATCGACCCTGACCGCCCCGCCCTGGCCGCCCGCCAGCGCCATTTCTGTCACCACGTCGAGCGTATCGTTGCGATAGGTCAGGGCGCGCAGCAGCATCGGCAGGCTGATGCCGGCAATCACCTGGGTCTGGTTGCCGGTGCAAAACGGCAGTGTGCAATTGGATGGCGTACCGCCCATGACGTCGGTAATCACCAGCACCCCCGAACCATCGTCCAGGCGCGCCGCGGCCTGCTTGGCCAGTTTCTGCACTTCGACGGGATTCTGGTCGGCCACCACATCGATTGCTTCCAGCCGCTCCGGCATCTGGCGAAACACGTGAGAGGCAGCTGCGATGAATGCCTGGCCCAGAGGGGCGTGGGTTAAAAGGAGAATGCCAATCATAGTTTCAATTTCAAATCCGGCTTGCGGATTCGTCCCGGTTTACAACGGTTTTACAGCAACGACCGTCCTGGTCTGCAGCTTCGGCTGCCAGTGACCAGGACAACAAAATAAGTTACAGCGCCGCTTCCAGCGCATCGATGAACATCTCGGCAACATCAAAACCGGCCTGCTGCTTGATTTCCTGAAAGCAAGTCGGGCTGGTGACGTTGACTTCGGTCAGATAATCGCCAATCACGTCTAATCCTACCAGTAACAGGCCGCGCTGTGATAACACCGGTCCAAGTGCTTCGCCGATTTCGCGGTCGCGCGCCGTCAGCGGCTGGGCGACGCCGATGCCGCCGGCCGCCAGGTTGCCGCGCACTTCGCTGCCCTGGGGGATCCGCGCCAGCGAATAGGGCACGACTTTACCGCCAATTACCAGAACGCGCTTGTCGCCGGCGACTATTTCCGGGATGAAACGTTGGATCATGATGGTGCGATGGCCGTTGTCGGTCAGGGTTTCGATGATCGAGCCCAGGTTCAGGCCGTCTTGCCGCACCCGGAAAATGCCGGTGCCGCCCATGCCGTCGAGCGGCTTCAGGATCACGTCCTGGTGCTCCGCGTGGAAGGCGCGCAAGCGGGCCGCATCGCGCGTGACCAGGGTCGGCGAGGTGTATTTGGAGAATTGGGCAATCGCCAGCTTTTCATTGTGGTCGCGGATCGCCTGCGGTTTGTTGAATACCCGCGCACCTTGTGTTTCCGCCAATTCCAGCAGATACGTGGTGTAGATGTATTCCATGTCGAAAGGCGGGTCCTTGCGCAGCAGGATCGCATCGAACTCGGACAGGAACATGGCGGAGGGTGCACTGGCCTTATACCAATCCTTATCGTCCCCGGTTAAATTCACGCGGACGACATTGGCCGTGACAATCCCGCTTTCCAGCGCCATGTCCTTTTGCTCGAACGCATAGATGGTATGGCCGCGCTTGACGGCTTCGACCATCATGGCGTAAGTCGAATCCTTATACGTCTTGAAGGTATCGAGCGGATCGGCAAGGAAAGCAATTTTCATTTTTCAGGCCCTATGGTTGTCAGGACAGCGTATTAATATTCTTCCGGGTTCGGATCGGTTTTTTCCATTTCCAGCGAAGCAGCCAGTAAACCGAGGCGTGCGACCACCCCATACATATAGAAGCGGTTCGGCGCAGTGGTGCCCGGCTTGGCCAGCATGTCCGGCAGCGCATGCTGCTGGGCGAATGCGAGCGGCACAAAATGGGCGCCTGGCGCGTTCAGGTTTTCGTTGATGCCGCGCTCGGCATGCACCCGGTAGAAACCGCCGACCACATAGCGGTCGATCATGTACACCACCGGTTCCGCCACCGCGTCGTTGATGTGTTCGAAAGTATGTACGCCTTCCTGGATGATCAGGTCATGGATTTCGCCGCCGGCTTTGCCCAGCGACAGTTTCTCGCGCTGCTTGCGGCTCAGGTCCTTGATCTGGCTGACGTCGGTCACGCTCATCACGCCCATGTCGTCGGTGCCGGCGTCGGCCTTGACGATCACGAACGGTTTTTCAGTAATCCCGTATTCCTTGTATTTCTTGCGTATCTTGGCCAACAGCGAACTGACGCTGGCGGCCAGCTTGTCATCGCCGTCCACCGCCAGGAAATCGACCTGGTCGACCTTGGCGAAAAACGGATTCAGCATCCACGGATCGACATCCACCAGCTTCGAGAATTTCTTGACCACCTCATCGTAAGCCGTGAAATGGTTGCTCTTGCGGCGCACGGTCCAGCCGGCGTGCAGCGGCGGCAATACATTCTGCTCGTTCAGGTGCTCCAGTATCGACGGCGTGCCGGAAGACAGATCGTTATTCAGCAAGATGGTGCAGGGGTCGAAATTCTTCAGGCCCAGGCGGCGACCATTGGCGGAGCGCTCCAGCGGCTCCAGCGTGATGGTGCTGCCGTCAGGCAATTCGATCGTTTGCAATTCTTTCACGCTTTCATCAAGCGTACCCAGCCGTACATGCAAACCGGTCTGGCGGAAAATCTGCATCAGGCGCGCTACGTTCTGCAAATAGAAAGTATTGCGTGTGTTCAGCTCCGGCAGCAGCAGCAGGTTTTTGGCGTCCGGACAATATTTTTCGATGGCCGCCATGGCCGCCTGTATCGCCAGCGGCAGCATCTCGGGCGACAGATTGCTGAATCCGCCCGGAAACAGGTTGGTGTCCACCGGGGCCAGCTTGTAGCCGGAATTGCGCAGGTCGACCGAACAATAGAACGGCGGCGTGTGCTCTTGCCATTCCATCCGGAACCAGCGCTCGATAGCCGGCGTGGCCGCGAGGATTTTCTTTTCCAGATCGAGCAAAGGGCCGTTCAGGGCGGTGACAAGGTGGGGAACCATATAAAACTTTCTTTTGGGAACTATGCAGCAAACTTGCGCGTGCCTGTGGCAGGAATGTCTTTCAGGACTCCCATGACAGGCAAGAGACGCAGATTCTAACGGGAAACGCATTATTTCGCCGCTCAACTGTTGAGAAGCCGCTGGGATGTCATCCACGGCGACGGTCCGGCAAGCGCGTCCATGAGCCAAGTTTACATCGGGCCGGTCGCGGATTTTTAAAGTCCCGGAAAAACAAAAAAAGCGCCGTCGGGCGCTTTCAAAAGATATCATATTATCATCGAATCCGGCCGGGGCAGCCTGCTCCCGCAAGAATCAGATCCGTTTGTACATGAAGCTGCTGTCGCTCAGCTTGCCCGTAGTCGAACGGGCATAAGCGGGAACAATGCCCGCCAGTTCAAACCCCAGGGCGCTGTACAAGGATTCCGCCGCATCGCCGGTGCGCGTTTCCAGGAACAGCAGGGAGCGGCCATCAGCGCGCGCAATCGCTTCCGTCTGCTGCATCAGCACGCGCGCGACACCCTTGCGCCGCACATCGGGATGCACCAGCAGCTTGGAAATCTCGGCCCGGTGACGGCCATTGGCCGGCGCCGCCAGCACCAGCTGTACGGTGCCGACGATCTGGCCGGCAAACCGCGCCACCAGCAAGCGCCGGCCACCGCTCACCAGCGAACCGCTGACGCCGTACCAGAATGAAAAGGCATCTTCGGCATTCGGCGTTTCCAGGAATCCGATGCTGGCGCCCTGCTCCACACAAGCCATCAGGATATCGGTGAGCGGGCCCACCACCTGATCGAACTGGTTCGCCTTGACGTCTTCAACCGTGCATGCGGTCAGGCGTTGCGGGGTGATGGTCGGATCCAAGCTGGAATCTCCTGAAGCATATGCGGCAAAAAAACAAAATCCCAGGGCATGCCTGGGATTACATCGAACGGCGCGCCGGATAGCCAGTACAGCAGCTATCCGGCAGGCTCAGGCAAGACTTAGTCGTGATAAGCAGATTCGCCATGGCTGGAGATGTCCAGGCCTTCGCGTTCTTCTTCTTCGGTCACGCGCAAGCCCATGACGATGTCGACCAGCTTGAATGCGATCAGCGAAACCACACCCGACCAGACCAGGGTTGTCAGCACGCCTTCAAACTGGATCCACAGCTGGCCAGGGATCGAATAGTCCGGTGTCACGGCATTGGCGACGTAATCATAGATGCCGGTGCCGCCCAGGCTAGGCGCCGCAAACACGCCAGTCAGCAACGCACCCAGGATACCGCCGACGCCATGCACGCCAAACACGTCCAGCGCATCGTCCGCACCCAGCAAGCGTTTCAGGCCGGTGACGCCCCACAGGCAGACGAAGCCTGCCAGCAAGCCCATGATCAGCGCGCCCATCGGGCCGACAAAACCGGCGGCTGGCGTAATTGCCACCAGGCCCGCAACAGCACCCGAAGCGCCGCCCAGCATCGAAGGCTTGCCCTTGCCGATCCATTCACCGGCGCTCCAGCTCAATACCGCAGCGGCAGTCGCCAGCAAGGTATTGATGAAAGCCAGTGCAGCGCTGCCGTTGGCTTCCAGCGCGGAGCCAGCGTTGAAACCGAACCAGCCGAACCACAGCAGCGAGGCGCCGACCATGGTCAGGGTCAGGCTGTGCGGCTTGAACGCTTCCTTGCCGAAACCGACGCGCTTGCCTATCACGTACGAACCGACCAGGCCGGCGATAGCGGCATTGATATGCACCACGGTGCCGCCGGCGAAATCAAGCGCGCCCTTCTGGAACAGCCAGCCGCCGGTTGCGGTCAGTTTTTCTGCAGCGGCAGCGTCGGTGAAACCATCCGGACCAGGCCAGAACCAGACCATATGCGCCATCGGCAGATAGGCGAAGGTGAACCAGAGGACAGTGAACACCAGGATCGCCGAGAACTTGGCACGCTCGGCAAAAGCACCGATGATCAGGGCACAGGTAATTGCGGCAAACGCACCCTGGAACACCACGTAGGCAAACTCAGGCACCACAACGCCTTTGCTGAACGTGGCGGCAACGGAATCCGGCGTCATGCCATGCAAGAACAGGCGGCTGAAACCGCCGAAGAACGCATTGCCTTCGGTGAACGCGATGCTGTAGCCGTAGAGTATCCACAGCACGATGATCAGCGAGAACACAGTGAAACACTGCATCAGCACCGACAGCATGTTCTTGCTGCGCACCAGGCCGCCGTAGAACAGGCCCAGGCCCGGCAATGTCATCAGGATCACGAATGCTGTACATACCAGCAACCAGGCGGTATCGCCCTTGTTCGGTACTGGCGCGGCAGCGGCGGCAGGAGCGCTGGCAGCCGGTGCAGCTGCGGCAGGCGCTGAAGCAGCCGGCGCCGCGGTAACTGCTGCAGGCGCAGCAGCTGGAGCGTCTGCGCTAGCTGCTGCTACGCTTGCGCTAGCACTTGCTGATGGCTCGTCGGCAGCCGATGCCGGCAACATGGAAGTAGCCGCGATCAGCGTGCAAGCCGCCAAAATCGTAGCGAACGTACTTTTGATGTTCATATTTTTTATCCCCTTAGATTGCATCTTTGCCGGTTTCACCGGTACGAATACGAATAACTTCCTGCAGATCAAATACAAAAATCTTGCCGTCGCCGATCTTGCCGGTGCGGGCCGCGTTTTCAATCGCTTCTACCGCCTGCTCCAGGATGCTGTCGTCCACCGCTGCTTCGATTTTTGTCTTCGGCAAAAAATCGACCACGTACTCGGCGCCGCGGTATAGCTCAGTATGCCCTTTCTGGCGGCCGAAACCCTTGACCTCGGTCACGGTAATGCCTTGTACGCCAATCGCCGAAAGCGCTTCACGCACCTCGTCGAGCTTGAATGGTTTGATGATTGCTGTAATCAGTTTCATGTCGGCCTCGTGTTTTATCGTATTTAGGGATTCAGCTCGCTTAGGTTTTGCGTAATCCGGCTTTGCTTTATGCTCACGTCCTAGTCAGTTGGGGACAGAGTAATTCGTCGCCATGCGGCGCCTCTTAAACTCTGTCCCGCAATACGTCAGAAAGTCTTCGCTACCGAAAACACCACCCCGTCGCGGCCCAGGTTCTTGCCGCTCGGGCTGACATAGGCGTTGTCCTTGGCGTTGGTGCCGACATAAGCCAGCCCCAAAGTCACGCCCGCCAGCTGCTCGAAAGTCTTGGTGGCGCCGATTTTCCAGTCGGTGTAGCTGTAGAAGCTGGCGTGCTCCACTGTCTGGTGGCCCACATGCAGCCCCAGCGTGACGCCCGCGCCGACATCGATATTGGCGCCGGCATCGTAATAAGCGCTGCCTTTGCTGTCGACGGTGCCGAACAGGTTAGTCAGCGCATGCGAGTACTTGAAATAAGCCGGACCGTAGCCGAGTTGTCCGTACAGTTCGAAGGTATTGGCGTTGCGGCCGATCTGGCTATAGTTGTTGGTCGGGTAGTAGTAATACAGGCCGCCCACGTCATACGTGAAACCGCCCGGCAGCTCGCCGCGCTTGCCGGCGTAGATATCCCATTCAATCGAACCCTTGCCGCCGGTGCCGGTGTTGGCGGTGTCGACCGCATCCTTGATCCACTTGATGTTGGACAGCCAGGTCCCCGCATACAGCCCGGTCGGGTTATTGGTGTAGTCCGCGCCACCCTGTATCGCCGGGTCCAAACGCGTTTGCGAGATGCCGCGGAAGCGATAGTCGTTGACCGCGCCAATGTTATAACTGATCTCGTTATCCGGCTTGGCGTCTTCGGCATGAGCGAGACCTGCGGAGAAACTTGCTGCTATTGCTGCGGCTAAAATCAGCTTTTTCATGGATGTCCCTGTTGGTATGTTGAATGAAAAACCGCTAAATCAGTACTCCTCGGACTTTCCATAGCAGAACCCATGCCAACCGCGCCGACTGCCGTTTTTCGATGGCTAGCGCCCCTTGTGGGGCGTTTTATCCACTGCTTTTGCTGATTGTTAATCAAGGGATGTGCTTGCACAAAAATATCGGCAGCGAAATGCACCATCATGGGGCTCCAGTTTAAAGAAGCCTCATTTTGGTGCGCCAACATGGAATAGAAAACTACATGACAGCCTGTAGTCGGCTACAAATCAGGATCGGGATTGTTGCAAGGACAATAAGCGCATGCCGGATAGCCGCTTTGCCTACTTCGCAGTGGACCTATGAATATAGCCAATCTTGGACCTTTCGTAACACCAGCTTGTGGCGCTACGATAGATGCTGCTTTGCGTCCATCGCCACGCCGTTCCACAGGAGGTTATCTTGGCATCTGCACCACGCTCGTCAATTCAGATCAAGCCGCTCAGCGAGCAGGATTTCCCCGCCTGGCAGCTGCAATGGCAGGGTTACCAGGATTTTTATGAAGTCGATATCCCGCAAGCTACGCGCCTGGTGACCTGGCAGCGCCTGCTCGATCCCAAGGAACCTGCGTTCGGCGCGCTGGCGATGGCAGATGGCAAAGCGGTCGGCCTGGTCCACTGGATTTTCCACCGCTCCTGCTGGACGGTGGAAGATTCCTGCTACCTGCAAGACCTGTACGTCGCGCCGCAACAGCGCGGCGCCGGCGTCGGCCGCTTGCTGATCGAACATGTTTATGCGCAAGCCAAGGCCGCCGGCGGCACTCGCGTGCACTGGCTGACGCACGAAACCAACAGCACCGCCATGCAGCTGTACGACCGCATCGCGCAACGTTCCGGTTTCGTACAGTATCGAAAGCAAATCACTTGATGAGAGAAGCAAGGCAGTAATGACTTAAACCGCCCTTCCGGATCAGAATTCCGATGTCGGGTCTGCCTGTATCGGTTATCATTTTTCTTATTTACCTCGAAGGGCCGATCATGAACAAACCCAACTTTTTTGACGACATCCAAGCCAAGATCAACCAGGCCATCGAAAACTCTCCTGCCAAGGATATCGAGAAAAACGTCAAGGCCATGCTGGGCCAGGGTTTCTCCAAGCTGGACCTGGTCACACGTGAAGAATTCGACGTGCAAGCCCAGGTACTGGCAAGCACCCGCGCCAAACTCGAAGCGCTTGAAGCTCGCGTTACCGAGCTTGAGGCGCAACTGAAACGCCCATGACAGGGAGCTCGAAAAACCGTCGCGAGCGGCGCAAGGTCAGCAGGAGAAGCGCAGCCGTACGAAAGTACGGTGAGCATCGCAGTGCTGAGATTGCGTCGCGCAGCAGGTTTTCCGAGGCTCCCTAACCGCGCCAGTGACGCTGGCGGTGCTAAAAAGCCGGGCGCTGGCAGGCATGCAAGCGCCCGCAGTCACGGTTGAAGTCCACCTGGCCAACGGCTTGCCGTCTTTCACCATCGTCGGCCTGCCCGAAACCGAGGTCAAGGAATCCAAGGACCGGGTCCGCGCGGCACTGCAAAACGCCCGTTTCGAATTTCCCTCACGCCGCATCACCGTCAACCTGGCGCCAGCCGATTT